>JAGGXA010000133.1 GCA_021163285.1 Deltaproteobacteria bacterium
GATGTATGACCGGAGTACAAAACAGGATGATTGCACCACTGTTTACGGGTTTGAAGCAGACCGTGACCCAGGTCAGGAATTTCATGGTGACTACAGCATTTCTTACGGTTTCGGCAAAACCATGAGATTTGGTCTTAGTGGTTATTACTATATCCAGAGTACTGATGATGATTACCATCTCGGAAATAATATACCCGGCCCTGTGCAACGCTTGATAGAAAAAAAACAAAATAAACTGTCTTATTATAACCGGTCACAACTCTATCAACAAGTATACAGTCAATTTTAGTTCCTGGATCAAATCTTATTACTTCTTCGAGGTAGTAATGAGTGATTTAAAAGAAAATTTTGATAAATATTTTGAGGTAATATCCGTAAACTCCGATGACCTGTTAGAAAAAATTTACAGGTTGAGATACCATGTATATTGCGAGGAAGGATGTATCCCCGGTTTTGAGACCGATAATTTTCAATATGGGATGGAGAAAGATGAAGATGACCAGCGTTCGACTCACTGTCTGGTCCGGCATCGTCATACAGGAGTTATTGCAGGCAGTGTGAGGTTAGTGCTCCCGGACCCCATGAATTATGAAGAACCGCTCCCCATAGAAAGATATAATGAAATTTTTTTAGATCCGGAACTTATTGACATGGGAAATATTCCGCGGCAACGCTCCGCGGAAATATCAAGATTTATACTTGCCAAAGAGTTCCGTTCCCGAAGAGGTGAGCGTCAAAAATCCTATGGATCCACTGAGTTATCCATTGAGAATAACAGCGAACACGGAAGACGTTCTTTCCCCCACCCAATCCTCGGTCTTGCAATTGCCATTACACGCATGAGCCTTGAAAATGATATAACGCATCTGTTCGCTGTAATGGAACCTGCTCTCAACAGATTGTTGAGAAGATTCCTTTTTGATTTTAATGCGATTGGTCCGGCAGTGGAATGCCACGGTACAAGGCAGCCATATCTTGCGCTTGTGAAAGAGGGTCTTGACAAGCTTTATCATAAACGGAGGGATTTGTGGGAATTGCTTATTGAAGATAAAAAAACCTCTTGAACTTTCTTCTGTCTCCTGAGATGTTATGAAAACTTCCGGTTCCTGTGAACGGTTACGTTATTTCTTACAAAGTCCTGCTTACTCATTTTCAAGAGTTTAAATGCAGACTTCTTGATGCAATAATAAGCTATGGGTCATATCACAACTTCAAAAACAAAACCTTTTAAACCGATAATTCTTTCCTGCTTCTGCATGGTCATGTTAGCGCTCTCTTTAATTATTTCTTTAAAGGAATGCAAGGCGCAGGTCATTATAGGTAATTCAAGCATAACAGAAGACTGCATATCGAAAAACACCCTCAGCGCTATCTTTGGAATGCGTCTTCATACATGGCCTGATGGAACCTCTATTAAGGTATTTGTATTACAGGATAAACATCCACTCCATATAAAGTTCGCCAAAAGGAGACTGAACATTTTTCCTCATCAGTTAAGGTGGTGTTGGGACAGACTGGTTTTTTCAGGTACAGGGCAAGCGCCGACAGAGCTGTCATCAGAAGATGAGATGCGCAAAAAAGTTGCTTCCGTCCCCGGTGCCATTGGTTATTTAGAAGGACCTGTTAATGACAAACATATTAAAACATTTCAAATTAAATAATCGTATTTTTCAAAAAAAGACTGTATTTATCATATTGATCCTGCTCTTTACGCATGTCCTGCCCTCTTTTGCGTTCGAACCTGTAGACCACCTTCAGGTACACGGTTTTATCAGTCAGGGCTATATAATAACATCAGATAATAAATTTTGTGGCAATAGTGATAATAACGGCTCTTTCGATTTCAGGGAAATCGGGTTAAACGCATCGTATCGGCCTATTCCCTCCCTGCAGATTTCAGCCCAGGCGCTCTCTCGTTTTGCAGGAGAAAACGATGACGGCAGCATCCGTCTTGATTACGGATTCATGGATTACAGTGTAATGGACAATGACTCCTGTCAATGGGGTGTCCGGCTTGGAAGAGTCAAGACCCCTTTTGGTTTGTACAACGAAACACGTGATGTTGCAGTTACAAGGCCCTCCGTTTTTCTTCCTCAGTCTATATATTTTGACAGGACCCGTGACCTTGCCCTGTCAGGAGACGGTCTCTACCTGTACGGTGAATACCGCACCGATTTGGGAAATCTCTTTTTAAAATTAGGGAGCGGCAAGCCAAGGGTGAAAGACAGAGAGGTGGAAAATTCCCTTTTAGGCCGCAATTTTCCGGGAAACCTTGATGGTAACATATCATATAACGGGCAGTTGTTATATGAAAAAGATGGCGGTCTTATCCGTCTTGCCTTTACATGGGCACAACTGAATATGGACTATGATTCATCGGCCCTGCCTCCTTTTGACATTGACTCAGGCTCAATTAAATTCGAGCCGTATGTATTTTCCGCACAAATAAATGAAGAGAGATGGAGCCTGACAGGGGAATATGCCTTGCGCAGGTTAAAATATGATGACTTTAGTTATCCCGGGATTATAAACAGAGTAATAAAAGGGGAAAGCTGCTATATTCAGGGGACGTACAATTTTTTTGAAGACTGGCAAGGCTTTGTGCGATATGACATCCTTTATTCCAATAAAGATGACAGAAACGGCAAAAAAGCAGAAAGACCAGGGCATCCCGCTCACAGTTTTTTTGCCAAAGATCTGACCTTTGGCCTGCGCTGGAATATTACCGAATCCCATATGTTGAGAGGTGAATATCATTATGTGAATGGCACGGCCTGGCTAACGTCCGAAGACAATACCGACCGTTCCAAAACCAAGCCGTACTGGAATATGTTCTCTATCCTGATTGCATATTATTTTTGAGAGGGCAAAGGATTGAACAAAAAAAAACCACTTGAACCAATACCGTCGGGAAATATAACTGAACAGTCTGAATTCAGAAAATTCTTCAGCCTCAAATGGAAAGCTATCCTGTGGACCAGCATCATCCTTATTGTAATCAATATCTCTTTTTCAACAATCAGTTACCTGAACCTCATAAAACAACACAATAATCAGAACAAACTTGCCTTCAAACGTTACTCAAGAGAGATAGAAGCCCTAATCGAACAATCCCTTAAACATATGCTGCAAATTGCAAGCATGCTTCCCGTATTAACCTTTACTGAAAGTAGAGGGAATAAGCTTGACCTCGAAACCCTTACCAGGGTCCGCGAACGTCATTGGCCCGCGTTACTGTTAAACATGGGAATCGATACCGTGCGTTTTTATCATCATGATAACAGGTTAATCATGGATTGGAGGAACAAAGCCTTAAAAAAAGACATCCCTCCATTTATATCAAAATGGATAATGGAAGTTAACCGTCTGGAACAACCAAAGACCCTGATAGATTGCACAAATGATTGCATACAATATGCCGCAACCCCAATACTTTCAAAGGGAAAAAACGCGGGTGTGGTATTGGTCGGCAGTTCTCTCGCGGATATTGTCCTTAATTTTAAGCAGGTCTCGGGAGTAGACATGGGCATTGCCATACTTAATGAGGACCGGAATCCTATCATAAAGGGTGATGAACCAATGTTCATTGACTCATGGGCGGCCAGGGTAATTGCATTGACCGATATTAATCATAATATGCCTATCCTCAAAAAGATTGCTCATGATTATCCCGAAGCCCGTGTATTGAAAGGTGTCCGCACAACTGTATCCGAGCGTACCCTTGAGGTAAAACTTATTCCCTTTGATAATTTCAATATTAATTTCAAGGGAAACGGCTATCTTATATTAATAGCGGATGTCAGCAAATCTATATCGGAAATCAATTCTGCTCTGAAACAGACTATATTGATATCTATAACAGGTCTCCTCGTTTCAGTTGGATTGCTCCTTCTGGTATTATGGAGACCATTATCCAGGCTCCGTCGCACGGCGCTCCATTTACCACTTCTTGCCAAGAATCGATTCGGAGAAGCAAGAAAAGCAATACACAAAGAATATCGGAGCTTTGGAAAAAAAGATGAGGTTGACGTCTTGATAGATATATCCACAAAACTGTCATACCAGCTAGAAGGTCTGGCATGGACTGTTGCCAGACATATTGATGAACTTTCCCTTGAAAGGGATTTTATCAGGAGCCTGCTTGACACAGCCCAGGCTATCATACTCATACAGAACAGGTCGGGAGAAATAACCCTGCTGAATCTCTATGGCCGCATCCTTTCCATGTATGCGGAAGGAGAGATCATTGGGAAGCAATTTTCAGGTTTTCTTATTAAAAACAACGATCAACCTGGTTTTAAAGAAAATTTCAAACAAATATTGAATGGAGAAATAGAACAATTCTCAAATGAATCTACAATCGTATGCAAGGATGGTTCAACGAGGCAGGTTGTCTGGAATCATTGTCCGCTTCCCGATAAATCGAAAAAGGAGCCCATGGTACTTTCAGTCGGCCTGGATATAACAGAGCGTAAAAAGGCTGAAGATGAGCTGATCAAGAGCGAAAAGCACATGCAGGCAATTTTTCGGGCGGCCAATAATGTATCTTTTATTACAACTGAACTTGAGGACAAAAATTTCCGTATTCTTGATTTCAGCGTCGGCTCTGAACGTATGTTTGGCTATGACCAGGAAAATGTGGTCGGAAGACCACTTGAGATTCTCTATTTACCTGATAAAACGGCATCCATTTCCAAAACTTCACGTTTGATGCTGGACAATGGTGGTGAAATTACCCGTCAACTTGATTTAATGCGCAAATCAGGTGATGAATTTCCCGCTGTTTTAACCGCTTATCCTATCTTTGATGCAGATAATAATATAATCAGGGCCTTATGGGTTGCCTTCGATATTTCCGAAATAAAGGAGCTTCACAGGGAGAAGGAAAGTCTGACTTCCCAATTGAGACAATCACAGAAAATGGAGGCAATAGGCACCCTTGCAGGAGGAATTGCCCATGATTTCAACAATATACTCCAATCTATTTCCGGTTATACGCAACTGCTCCTTATGACGAAAGATGAAGAAGATCCGGATTATGCCAAATTGATGACAATAGACAAATCAGTCAACAGGGCGAGCAATCTTACCAGACAGCTCCTGATATTCAGCAGAAAGATGGAAAGCGAGTTAAAACCGGTTAATCTAAATAATGAGATCAGACAGATTATCAAGATCCTGAAGAGTACCCTTCCCAAGATGATTGATATTGAGTTAGACCTTGATGACGGCCTTAAGATCATAAATGCTGATTCGGTACAGCTTGAGCAGATAATGATGAATATGGCAATAAACGCAAGGGATGCCATGCCTTCCGGGGGAAACCTTATCTTTAGAACCAGGAATCTAATCATAGGAGGAGAAGAACACCTCGGGAATAACATGGAACTAAAACCTGGTGAATATATCCAGCTTACTGTTTCAGATACCGGCCAAGGAATAGACAAGGACACACAGGAGCATATCTTTGAACCCTTTTATACTACAAAAGAGACAGGGAAAGGAACGGGGTTAGGCCTTGCAATGGTTTACGGTCTTGTCAAAAACCATCGCGGTCATATCGTTTGTCAAAGCGAGCCCGGCAAAGGAACCCGTTTTCATATCTTTCTTCCAGTATTAAAAACCGGTTTTAATAACCACCAGGAACAAAGTATAAACAAGGAAGACGCAGCTGGAGGAAAGGAGACAATTTTGATTGTCGATGATGAGGAGATAATTCTGGAGATCGAAGAAGAGGCGCTAACTCAAGCGGGATATAATGTCCTTATGGCCCGGAGAGGTGAAGAAGCTCTTGATATCTTTGGCAACAATAAGGATTTAATTGATCTTGTCATCCTTGATCTTAACATGCCGGGGATCGGTGGACATACATGCCTTATGGAACTCAAAAAGATCGATCCTGACGTCAAGGTGATTGTTTCTACAGGATATTCAAACAGCAGCGCATCAAAAGAATTAATGGAACTTTCTTCTGAAGCAATAATTAACAAGCCTTACCGCTTTGCAGATTTGCTTACCAGGATAAGAGAAATTCTGGACAAGGAAACTGGAAGGAAATAATCTCAGCATATCGCGCAGAATTTTTGTTCATCTTCAGGGCGTGTCATTTGTTCATCTTCAGGGCATGTCAACAGTTGCATAGTGAAAACTACATAACTGTCACAGAAACGCAGAAGACGGGCAAAAGGGCAAGCAGGATGCTGAGATTATTTCCTGTAAGTTCCCTAAGTAGTGCCTGAACAAGAAGTCCGTTCAGACACAGCTTTGAGTATTGAATAGAGAATCGGATCAGATCTGCCGTAACCGTTCACGGAACGTTGAAAATAAAAATTCGGGCATCCTTCAAACCTGATTTACACTTTGTAGATGTTGCTTTTCACCCGGTTCTCATTCTAAAGCGCAGGAACCTGTATGATATGCATTCTCACTCTGGAGCGTGGGAACGAGAAACGTTTATAACTATAAACTACTTTCGAACTTATTGAAGAGCGCTCAGGAATCCATAAGTTATTACCCTGAATATTGAGCGATTAACCTTCTACCTTCTATCTTCAACTTTCAATCTTTGAAACCATGAAGCCTTACCCTTATTCTATAGCATACATTCCTGGCCCGGCTCAAGAATCACAATCTCAATTTCGGGCGCTTCTTTCTTCATGATCTCCTCAAAAGAGTCGGTATTCTGTTCAAGTATGGGAAAGGTCTTATAATGCATGGGGATAACCTTACTGACACCGAGGAGTTTTGCGGCCATGGCAGCCTGTTTTGGGTCCATGGTAAAAACGCCTCCTATTGGTAACAGTGCCAGGTTGATCTTGAAAAGCTCTCCTAAGAGCTTCATAGAGGAAAAAATTCCTGTGTCTCCGGCATGGTAAATAGTAAAACCATCTTCTAAACTTATTATGTAACCGGCACAGCTCGCTGTTTGAGACGAGTGAAAGGCCTGTGTCATTGTAATAGAAATGCCGTCAAGACGCATTGTTCCCCCTATATTCATACCCATACCGTAAATTATCTGGGCATCGGAAAGGCCTGCTTCCTCTTTCAGCCTTCCCACTGTCTCAGGCATACCTACAAGGGTAGCTCCTGTAGCCTTAACAATCCCGCTCGCATCAGCCACATGATCAA
Source organism: Deltaproteobacteria bacterium (assembly GCA_021163285.1). Taxonomy (GTDB): domain Bacteria; phylum Desulfobacterota; class DSM-4660; order Desulfatiglandales; family Desulfatiglandaceae; genus JAGGXA01. The sequence continues at coordinate 7,129 of JAGGXA010000133.1, forward strand.
AATGATCATGGGTCACAAGGACAAGATCTGCTTTTTTAATATCATCTACACCACACACGGCAACAGGATTATCCTTTAACCATGGGTCAATAATGATTATCTTCCCGTTTACAGATGTAATCTGAAAACCGGCATGTCCAAAGCACTTAATTTTTTTGTCTGACATATCTGTGACCTCCTTTTTTCTGCAAACGTTCAGAGGTTAAAAGTTTTTACGATTCAGGGTTGCATCCCCTTATTCCCATGCCAGTATCTTATTTAAACCTCTAAACCTCTGTAACTGTTTACGGATTCCGAGTTCATTAACTAACCCTGAACCCAGAACCATTAAACCCGTAAACAGTTCCCCATTTCCTTCAGACCGGGTTATATTTGTTATAATGGGATATTTCCATGATGTTTGGGGTACTTGTTATATTTCTTTTTCGTTTCAAGGAGTTTTAAGCCCTTTATCAATATCTTTCTTGTTTCTTTTGGTTCAATAACATCATCTATGCCCCAGTTACCGGAAACTTCCCTCATTGGGCTGGCATATTTTTCGGTATATTCCTTGAGCTTTTGTTTTCTCATCTCATCGGGATCTTCCGCCGCCCTGATCTCCTTTCCGAAGAACAGTTCCACTGACGCAGCCGCCCCTAAAACACCAACCTCAACAATCGGCCAGTAGTATATCATATCGGAACCCATACCGGGGATAACACCCATACCAAGATTGCCGCCGCCGTATGATTTTCTGACGATAACAACAATCCTTGGAACGGTTGCCTCACAAAGGGCATATAAAACCTTGGCTCCGTGACGGATAATCCCTTTATGCTCCTGTTCCTTTCCAGGCATGTAGGCAGGAGTATCCACAATTAAAATAATCGGGATATTAAAAGAATCACAGAACCGCATAAATCTTGCCTGTTTTTCGGAGCTGTCAACAGTCAGGCTTCCGGCTTTAACTGTTGGTTGATTGGCAACTATACCCACTGTCTGGTTATTCAAACGGCCGAAACCCACGATAATCTCACCGGCAAACTCCGGTTTTATTTCATAAAATTGGCCCTTATCAAGGATTTTGTTGATAATTTTATGCATATCATAAGGGAGAAATGGATGAGCCGGTACTATTTTTTGAATATCATCATCCTCTCTTTCAGGTTCATCGTTCATTTCAACGATAGGGGGTTTTTCCTTCATGTTTGGAGGGAGATAGCTCAACAAATCCTTAATCCCGTCCAGCAACTCCTTTTCAGATGGAAATCGCCTGTCAGCCACACCACTCACCTTGCAATGAACTTTTGCTCCTCCGAGTTCTTCATAGCTAAGGTCTTCTCCCATAACCGATTTAACCATCGCCGGACCGGTAATAAACATATGGCTCTGTTTATCTACCATAAAGATAAAATCCGTAAGGGCCGGGGAATAAACCGAAATACCGGCGCAACTCCCCATAATAGCCGCTATTTGAGGAATATACCCTGAAGCCTGGGTATTTGGGTAAAAGACACTGCCTCCGCTTTTGTCCATCATTTCACCAATCGCGCTTTTGGACGTGGTTATATCCGGAAGTCTGGCACCCGGAGAATCATGAAGTCCTATGAGAGGAACTCCCATATCAAGGGCACGTTCCATGGTTCGGTACATCTTGTAACCGTGCATACCGCCTATTGAACCACCTTTTACAGTAGGATCCTGCGAATAAACACAGACGACTCTTCCATCAATTGTGCCATAACCGCTTACCAGTCCATCGCCTGCCCCGGCTTCAAGGTGACAGAGCAGCATTTGAAACTCGACAAAACTCCCTTCATCGAGAAGATAGTCAAGTCTCTCCCTTGCCGTCATTTTCCCTTTCTCATGCTGCATGGCAATCTTTTTTTCACCGCCACCTTTTAGCGCCTTTGCCTTTAATTCCCGAAGTTCTTTAATCCTGTCTTCTGCTGTCACCGCCATAAAAATATCTCCCTTCTTGTAATTATTATTGTGCATCCATGAATTATGAAAGCGATATGCAATGCTTCCTGATAGATACAAACTAAAGTTAAAGTATTACAATAGCTTATTGGATAAAGGTAATGTCGATAATAAGGTATTCCGGCAGACGTAAAACTTGTTTTCTACATCTTAAGGTTGAAATGATTAACATATTGCAGTTGTTCCTTTTCTTAATTCAACATCCAAAATTGTGGCTGAACAAACTTGTTATCCAGACACTAATCACCCTTAAAAGAGGGCGCCCTTTTTTCTCTGAAGGCGGTAATTCCCTCTAAATGGTCTTTTGAGGCCAGAGTAATGGATTCACAAACAGCGGCATCATCCATTGCCATATCAAGATCCGTGCAAAGTCCCTTGTAGACCTGGGATTTCATTAACCTGATTGCAATAGGAGGACCTGCCGCAATCTTTTGCGCCAGAGTGCGCGTAGCGGATTCAAGTTCATCGGGACTTGTTAATTTATTGAGCATGCCAATCTCCTTCGCCTCTTTCGCATCAAGCATATCACCTGTAAAAAGCAGCTCAAGCCCTTTTGCCAGGCCCATGACCCTTGGATACAGCCAGGCAGCCCCAAAACCGGGAAAGAGTCCTAACCTGACAAATCCACACATAAATTTTGCATAAGTATTTGCAAGGCGGATATCGCATACAAGAGCAAGATCAACCCCTGCTCCGACACATACGCCATTAATCATTGCTATGGTCGGTTTTTCCATCTGCTGAATAGTCATAATTATCTTTTTTGCACTTTTAAAAATAAAAGACCTTCTTAAAGCTTCAACTCCCAGTTCTCCCATCTCTTCAACATTCCCGCCTCCGGGCATAATATCCACATCAGCCCCGGCGCAAAAGGCCTTTCCTGAACCCGTAAGGATCATCACCCTGATATCGTCGTCTTCAGCTATATCCGGAAGGGCCAGGCTCAACTCTTCAATCATTCGCCTGTTCAGGGCATTTCTCTTGTCCGGTCTGTTTAAGATCACAGTTGCTATATGGTCTTCTTTTATTATCTGAATTGTTTCAAAATTCATAGCACACCCCTTTACAAATAATTATCCCTCTAATCCTTCAACGAGGTCTTTTATATTGTCTATCTTTTCAAGCGAGAGAATCTTATCAATAATATCCGCAGCTTTCTTATCACCAAGTATAGGATTGCACAGGTCTTTGAACTTATCTGTAATCCTGATTCTTTTTGCCTCCAGCTCAGGAATTTCTTCCATAATGTCTGTAATTTCAGAATAAAGATCACCGCTTTTTGTTTTGATCTCGACTCTGGACCCTAACAGGCTCAGCGTATCATCAGCGCTGACAGAAATCCTTGCTGTAAGTTCCTGAACTTCCGGATCATTTACCATATTATCTGTAAATGCCCGCATCCCTGTATTACCCCTTAAAAGAGCGTTTGCAACACAGTAATTTATACTGAACTTGCCTTCAAGCCCTGTCTTGGGTTCGGTCTTTGAGGCAGCGCTCAGACTCAGAGGTGAAACAACAGCATTAATAGAGTCTATATTCCTGACATTTAGACTCTCCTTTTCCAGGATGGTTAGAGCAGCTTCAATGGCTGAATGGGTGCCATGGCAGGATGCGTGATACTTCTGTGCAAGTTTCTCTATGTCCCATGTCTTACCAAGTGTTCCTACAATATCCCGGTCAATTTTTCCTTTGAACACATCAAAGAAACCACCTTCTCCTTCAAGAATATCAGTAGATGCAGTGAACCCTTCAGACGCAAGCAGGGCGGCAAGCAGACCATCATGAGATGCCTTTCCAGCGTGAAAAGGTTTGCACATGGTTCCAAAAGACCTCTTAAGGCCGGATGCCTGCGTTCCTGCAATTCCAATAGCCAAAAGGACCTGTTCTTCAGTCAATTCCAGGATACTTGAGCATACGGCGACTGATGTAAAATGTCCTAAGGTGGCCGTTGAATGCCAGCCGGCCATATAATGCTCCATGCCCGCGCAAGAGCCGATAACCGCCCCGACCTTAAAGCCGGTCAGATAGGCCTTTAAAAAATCACAACCGGTTTTTTCCTTAAATTCGGAGAGCGCCAAAAGCCCGGGGAACATGGTAACGGATGGGTGTCCGACAAATGCCATCATTGTATCATCATAATCAAGGGCGTGGGATGCGGCGCCATTAATGAGGGCGGCATGACTCAGGCTCTTTTTTATGCCATGCCCCAGAATACCGGCCTGTTTATTGCCTCCGACAAGTTCTGCATAATCTAATAATTTTTTGACCAGGGGGTCCCCTGTCCCGGCTAAAGTAACGCCGACCCAGTCAAGGAACGCAACCTTGGCATGTTCAATAACTTCGGGTGGGATATCCTCATATTTTGTTTCCGCTATAAAACGGGCGATGGTTTTAGTCGTCATTATAGTCATCCTCCTGCATTTGAGCGGTTGTAACCGTTCACGGGTTCCGGGTTCAACCGTTCATTTAAGCCTGGTAAAGGACAGGCACAGGGGCCTGCCCCTACAAAGAACTGAACCATTGAACCCGTAAACAGTTACGATTAAAGTCCACTCCGCACGAACAGTTCAATGTTGCTCAAATATCGCTATATCTTAATATTCAGACATTTCTTGAATTTGATTTAGTAACTTTATAAAAAGAACTTTTAATGTGCAAGAAAAATCTGAAAAAAGAGCCATCGAAAAAAACCGTTTTTTTCCATCCCATATAAAACTAAAAATCCCCCTTAAAGACTAAGGAACGAGGACAAATTAACTTCCCCAACTATGCCTCACGGATTCAGGCCATCTTTGCCTGACCTGAATCCGTGCACCTGCCCGGGGATGTTATTTCGTCCTCGTCCCTAAAGGGGGGATTCTGTCAATTCTTAAAAAGTGAAGTCTCCATCATCTATAAAACGATGGTTTCAGATAGCTGGTTTGTTCCGACGAATAAATCCGGCTATCGCAACCGCCTTACTACCGTTTTCAAATGGCAGTCATTGATGCGAAAGGGATAAAACCTTCAACCTGAGTCAAAAGACATCCGATTTCCGGACAGCCTCCTATAGGGACAACAAATAAGGAAATGAGACAGCTCTAAATTCCAAGATCGGTAGGCACGGGTTTTTCACCGGAATAGTCATAAAAGCCCTTTCCTGATTTCCGGCCGTAATAACCGGCAAGAACCATCTTCTTAAGAAGTGGCGGAGCAGAAAATCGTTTTTCATGAAACTCATTAAACATAATATCACAGACTTCAATAAAAGTATCCAGACCAACAAAATCCGCAAGGGTCAAAGGCCCCATAGGATGATTAAGCCCTAGCATAATTCCCTTGTCTATATCTTCGGTAGAGGCCAATCCCTCCTCCAGTACCGTTATCGCATCCAGCATATACGGGATCAAAAGCCTGTTAACGATAAAACCTGAGCGATCCTTGGCGAGGATAGGCGATTTGCCTATTTTCCTGCAAAATTCAAAGCAACTATCAATTGTTTCCTGACTCGTTGCTATTGTTTTTACCACTTCTACAAGTCTCATCATCGGCACGGGGTTGAAAAAATGCATCCCGCATAAACGGTCCGGTCGTCCTGTTGCGGCAGCCATCGCCACAACTGTAAGAGAGGATGTATTGCTTGCAAAGATCGTTTTTTCAGGGCATATTCCGGCAAGGGTCGAGTACATTCCATTTTTTACATCGAGAAGTTCCGGAACAGCCTCTATTATAAGGTCGCAATCTTTCAAATCTTCAAACTCGAGAGTGCCCTTGAGGTTACTCAATATTTCATCTTTTTTTTCGCCGGTAATTTTACCTTTGTCCGCGGCCCTCTGGAGATTTTTATTAATAACACCGAAACCTTTATCAATAAATTTTTGATCGATCTCCTTAACCATGGTTTTCAACCCTGCCTGGGCACATACCTGCGCAATACCACTACCCATGAGACCACATCCCAAGACACCTACTTTTTCAATGCTCATTTTCATTCTCCCTTCTGTAAGATATTTTATTTATAAGTTATGGCGTTATAAAAACGCCTCCTTTTGCATGACACCGGAAAAAATTGAATATTTGAATCAGTCCCTCCAGGTTAATATTTTTTGCAACGTTATAATAAAGCATATAATAAATCAAGGATACTCTTTTGCGGACCTCGGAAAGAATGGCATTTTAATCGTAATTTTTTAGGCATCCTTCATTTTTACCTAACACTTGGCAGAAAAGTGGCAGCGGCATCCTGCCGCTGATTTAAGAGGCTATAAGCCTCTTCTGCAATTTACAATTTTTAGTTCCAATAAAAGCGTCAACCGCCTTTACCTCAAAAAGAAGTATGCCATTTTTTGGATAATTTTCTTAAACAGATGGTAAACCAACTTCGCAACTCGTTCCCGCGCGGGAGCGCGGGAACGAGAGAAACCAACTTCAATCGGCAATAATTTTCCAATGGGAAACCACAGGGGATATAAGCCCCTACGTAGGGCCGGACCCATGGCCTGCCTTTAAACTCTTTCTAATACCATTGCCATACCTTGACCACCGCCAATACAAAGTGAGGCAAGCCCAAGGTCATGATCTTGTTTCAGCATCTGGTGCATAAGCGTCACGATAAGTCGTGCTCCGCTGCAGCCGATTGGATGTCCGATAGAGATGCCGCTCCCCAGGCGGTTTGTTTTTTCAGGATCGCATTTCAGTTCCCGCATACATGCTATTGCCTGTGATGCAAAGGCCTCATTGAGTTCAATTACACCGAAATCTTCAATAGTTAAATTTTCCTTATCAAGCACCTTTCTTACCGCAGGTATCGGTCCTAACCCCATATATGCCGGATCAATTGCCGCCGAAGCATAAGCCCCGATCTTTACAAGCGGCTTTAATCCAAGGTCTTTGGCCTTGCTGTCAGACATAAGAAGGAGTGCTGCTGCAGCATCGTTTATACCAGATGCGTTTCCGGCAGTAACCGTACCATCCTTTTTAAATGCCGGCCGGAGTTTACCCATCTTTTCCACGCTCGTCTCCATAGGTCTCTCATCAGTGTCAAAAATCAGGGGGTCTTTCTTCCTCTGCGGTATACCGACAGGAACAATCTCATCCCTGAAATCTCCTCCTTTTATCGCCTTTCTTGCACGCTTATGACTTAATGCGCCCAGTTCATCCTGTTCCTGCCTGGTAATGCCATATTCTTCGGCAATATTTTCCGCCGTAATACCCATATGATACCCATAAAAAATCTCAAACAGGCCATCCATGATCATAAGATCAACCATCTCCACATTATTCATACGCGCTCCCCATCTTGCTGCGGGAAGGGCATAGGGAATCCGGCTCATATTTTCCATCCCGCCGGCCAAAATCACTTCAGCTTCGCCTGACCGGATCGCCTGGGCAGCAAGCATCAGCGCCTTCATCCCCGATGCACAAACCTTATTTACCGTAAATCCGCCCGTCTCTTTGGGAATACCCGCCTTGATCAAGGCCTGCCTGCAGACATTTTGACCCTGACCAGCGCCTACGACATTTCCCATAATTACTTCATCGATCTGAACAGGCTGGGAGGAATCATTATAATCATAGGCCTCTTTCTCAAGCTCAATCATCCCTCTCCCTTTGATACCGTCAGGTTCAAATCCGGTCAGGGTTTCAGTCGCCACAGGTTTCAGGCCCAGCCTTTTCAAGGTTTCCTTTAATACTAATGCTCCCAACTGGACAACAGGAATTTCCTTCAGGCTCCCGCCAAAGACACCCACAGGAGTTCTTGCTCCGGAAACAATCACTACATCAGTCATAATTATTTTTCCTTTCTTTAAATAATTTTGATTTAAAAAAAGCATCCTTCATAAATGCTCAAAAGTAGTTTATACTTTTATTTAGCGCCCATCCATAAACAGGATAGTTTGTTCGGGATCAAGGCGCTCTAAAATTTTAACCACAGGAATAGATTGAGTATCTCGAGGATTAAAATTTTAGCGCAACGCATATATCAGCAAAATAGTCATTGAGGCGCTGGTTCGGTTGAATAGGCAAAAAAGACATAAAATTATATCTACTAAAACAATTAGTTACGTCAATTATGCTCCATTACCAAAAGATTATGTAACCTATTGATATAATTAAATCACCTATTCAACTGAACCAGTACCGCCATTTATGGATGGGTACTATTTAAAAAAAATAACCTGTCTGTGTTTATCCGTATGTATCTGTGTTCTATTGTTGTTTCAAACGTGTTAATAAACAAATAAAGGATGCCTGAAAAACAATATAAAAAAATTATTATAAAATATTATAAAGATCACCTTTTAAGTCAAGACAATTTCATTTACAATTTTGCTTAACTATTTTACAAGTTACGTATTAAGAATAAGGAATTTCGCTTTGGATTCGGAATCAAAGCCTTTTTCCTCAGTCTGAGACGGCTACTAACTTAAAGCGGGATACTTTCCGCAGCAACTAAACACCTGAACAGTAAACCAGTGAACACTTACTGATTTTTAAGGAGCATTCGGTTTATGAATCCAATCGCAAAAGAACTAAACGAGATCATTATCCAGGCAAATGAGCATATATATGAAATGCTCTCAAAGGCAGGAAAAAACCTGTTTTTCCCTAAGGGTATCCTTTCACAGAGCGCTGAAGCCAAAGAAAAGGCATACAGATTTAATGCAACCATAGGCATGGCAACTGAAAAGGGGGATACCATGTATTTACCCTCTATCATGTCCATGATTAGCGGAATTTCACCGAAAGAGGCCCTCACTTATGCGCCCTCTTTTGGAATTATGCCTCTTCGAAAGGTATGGAATGAGGCGCTTTTGGAGAAAAATCCCTCACTTAAGGGCAAAGAAACAAGTCTTCCCGTGGTTACCAGTGCGATCACTCACGGCCTGAGCCTTGTTGCTGATATGTGGGTAGATCCTGATGATGTTATTATTTTGCCTGACAAGATGTGGGGCAATTATAATTTGATTTTCGGGGTTCTCAGAGGAGCTGAAATGGTTAATTATACACTGTTTAACCATGAGGGAAGATTCAATATAGATACCTTTGAGACATGTGTAAAGGCTGAAGCCGCAAAAAGAAAGAAGATTATTGTGCTTCTTAACTTCCCCAATAACCCGACAGGATATACTATCACCCCTGCCGAAGGAGAGCGGATAGCGGATATCCTGGCAGACCTTGCCATGAACGGCACTAATGTTCTGGCAGTTGCGGATGACGCCTATTTTGGCCTGTTCTATGAAAATGACATACTCAAAGAGTCGATCTTCACAAGGTTGATCGGACGTGATCCAAGGCTGCTCGCTATCAAGCTGGATGGGGCTACAAAGGAAAACTTTGTCTGGGGACTGAGGGTCGGCTTTATAACCTATGGCGCTTCTTTTCAAGGTGATTCAAAAAAGGCTTATGACGCTTTAGAGCGAAAAACAGCAGGCGGAGTCAGAGGTTCCATATCAAACGCTTCTCATCTGAGCCAGAAAATCGTGCTGAAAGCCCTGGAGTCAAAAGACATTAACGCAGAAAGGCAGCAAAAATATCAGATCATGAAAGATCGGGCTCAAGAGGTAAAAAAGGTGCTTGCGGACCCGAAATACCAGCAGGCATGGGAAGCATATCCTTTTAACTCAGGTTACTTTATGTGCTTGAAGTTAAAGGAAGCAGACGCAGAGGTTTTAAGGGTGCATCTACTTGACAAATATGGCGTGGGACTTATTTCCCTGGGCAAAACAGATCTCAGGGTCGCATTTTCATGCCTTGAAAAGAATGATGTCCGGGAACTGTTCGACATTATACTTAAGGGAATAACTGATTTAGAATAAAGATAATTGATCACAGGTTCAGGGTTTATCCGTTCCTGAGGGACAACCCTAAATAGAACGATTTTGTGAATGTTGCGCTTTTTTTTGCGGCTTCATCAAATCTGAACCTCAAACCGTAAACGGTTTATTGTTTCATCCCGGTTAAATTATGAAAAAGATAATTAAATGGCTGCTGATCAGCTGCGGAATATTATTTGTGTTGGTTATTGCCGCCCTTTTTATCATCCCATCTTTTGTGGATGTTCAAAAATTCAGGCCTGTAATTGAAAAAAAGGTTTCCGATATAACAGGATGTCCATTCAAGATAGGCGGCAGAATCAGGTTATCGCTTTTCCCTTGGGCCGGATTGGCATTTTCCGACCTTCACCTCGGCAATCCCCCTGGTTTTATGGAAAAGGATTTCATCTCGGTAAGATCGTTTGATGTTAAGGTAAAACTGATCCCTCTGCTTTTTAGAAATATCGAGATAAAGCGTTTTATAGTAGAAGGGGCCGGAATTGTGCTTATAAGAGAGAAGAATGGAAAAACAAACTGGGAGATGACAGGCAGGAAAAAACAAAAGGTTTTCCCTGAATCCCGTGAGAAAAGGGCTAAACCCAAAAAAAGCAACGCTGAGAAAGGCCTCCCTTTCAAGACAATTACCATGGGAGAATTCTCATTTAAAGATAGTTCTATCCTTTTAATTGATCACTCAAAAGGTAAAAGCATTGATATCTCGGATATCTGCCTCCTTTTAAAGAATGTCTCTCTTGAACGCCCTTTTCATCTTGCACTTTCCGCTCAAATAGATGGAAAGCCCTTCTCGGCAGATGGCAGCATAGGACCTCTCGGACAAAAACCGGGAAAAGATTCAATTCCATTTGATATCTCAATAAATCTGCTTAAACAGATAGATATAAAACTTACAGGAAAGGTTGAAGATCCAGCCATAACCCCACGATACAACATAACATTCATGACATCATCATTTGCGCCTCGAAAATTCCTCGCAGACCTGGGGCGGAACTTGCCTTACACCACGGCGGATCCGGATGCCTTAAAACTTTTAACTGTCAAAGCAGTGTTAAAAGGAGACCAAAATAGTATATCGGTCTCTGATGGGAGTCTCAACATCGATGAATCGAGACTTGCTTTTTCTATAAAGGCGAAAAATTTTTCAAGACCGAACCTTGGTTTTGATCTTGATCTTGACAAGATCGACCTGGACAGATATCTTCCCCCTCCCTGTAAAGCAAAAAAAGCAGGCCCGGAGAAAAAAGAGAGTCATCCACGCATACCACAGGAAAACAAGATAAATTACAGTCCTCTTAAGCGACTCGTATTAAATGGTGGTATCCGGATTGGAAGGCTCAAGGTGCATAATACAAATATCCAGGATCTTTATATGAAAATCACAGGGAAAAATGGGCTGTTTAATGTTGACCCCTTAAAACTCAACCTCTACCGGGGTAATATTACGGCGAGGTGCAGCCTTGATGTACGTGAGGACATTCCAAAAAGCAGGGTAGATCTTCAGGCAAAGGGGATACAGGCAGGCCCTTTTCTTGAGGACTGCATAAAATTGAAACTTGTAACAGGCGTCATTCAATCTAATATACAGGTAGAGATGTCAGGGATTGACGCTGAAGAAATCAAGAGGACACTTAATGGCAAAGGAGGGTTCCTTCTAAAGGATGGAAAGATCAAAGGAATTGATCTAAGCGGAATGGTACGGAACAAGAAGAGTTCTTTTGATCCTGCAAAAGAGAGAGAACAGCTTAAAGAGACCGGATTTTCCGAAATAAAATCGTACTTTACTATTTCAAATGGTATTGTAAACACTCCACGGACCAGTTTTGTATCCCCTCTTATTCATGTTTTGATTCATGGAAATGCAGATATAGTCAGGGAAAAACTGGATATCAGAGTGGAGCCCGAATATGTATACACACGCAAGAAAAGAGACAAGAAAAAACTTGTAAAATATGTAGTACCCCTGATCGTAACCGGAGATTTTTCATCTCCTGTTTTTCGACCGGATATTGAGAAAATCATGAACAGAGAACTAAAAAAGAAATTGAATAATTCTTCAAAGCTAAAAAAGTACCTCAAGAAAAAAGGTATAAGTGAGGAAAATTCGAAATTACTGGAAAAAAATCTCGAAGATATATTGAACAACCTGCTTCGTAAAGATTAAGCTGATCCCTAAAAAAATGGACCCGTTCACGGGGCATTTCTTTGCATGTCATTGCGAGCGAAGCGAATCAGTTGGCGCTGGTTCAGTTGAATAGGTAAAAAAGACATGGATATTAAAATTATATCTACTAAAACAATTACTTACGTAAATTATGCTCCACGTTCTCGTTCCCACGCTTTGCGTGTGAAAATATGCATGCCAAAAAAACGTGCATTAACAGTCACTGCCCCTGTAACCGGCATATAACCCGTAAACGGTTACAAAAAAAAGGGGCCTCATAATTCGAAGACCCCTTTTAGACTCAAAAAAATAACCTACGCTACCTTAACATTTACCGCAGCAGGGCCTTTTTGACCCTGTTCAATGTCAAAGGTAACCCGGTCGCCTTCATCAAGAGTTCTGAAGCCGGTTGTATTGATTCCTGAATGATGAACGAATACATCAGGACCATCTTCTTGCTCAATGAAGCCAAAGCCTTTGCTGTTGTTAAACCATTTTACGATTCCATTAGCCATTGTGACATCCTCCTTTTAAAATTTTTCGGTTCCACACTTCGGGTTGCCACTTTGAAAAATGGATTTTCCCTTTAGAACGAAACCGGCTGACCAATTTTAAGGATCAACCTTTTCTAATTAATGCCATTATAACTGCCTTTTTCTAATAAATCAATATAAATTTGAAATTTTTTTTATGCCATGTCCATTAAATTGTAAATTGATACGAATGCCAACCACAGAGGTGCAATAAAAGTGCTCCGCAGCGCTTATCTGGGGATGTTATTTCGTCCTCGTCCCTAAATTATTCGCAGTTATTGAGAGAATCAGGCTGCATATCTTTATAAGCATTCACCAGGAGGCTGTCCGAAAATGCCCTTTCTCCCAAACTCTGCGTTATGCGAAAAAAATTATCCTCGGTGGTAAGCGAGCTTGCGAGACTCCGATATTAACCATATGCCTGCGGTAATTTTTTCGCAAGCCTTGATTTTGAAAAAAAATTGCTATTCCCGGACAGCCTCCTATGGGCACGAATTTAACGATCTGATATTGTTCTTTATCTTCGTAAGGCCTGCCCTTGCAAAAGCGGTTTTCCCGAATCTCTCTTTAAAATCATCTTCGCCCATATTTAGTATCTCATATGTCGAAGGGATTAAAACCTCCCCTGTTGGCTCCTTCTTGTTAAACGGGCAAACCTCCTGGCAGATGTCGCACCCAAAGAAGCAGTTTCCCATTTTTTTGGTTGATTCACTATTAATCGCTCCTTTGTATTCAATGGTCAAATATGACAGGCACCTGGATGCGTTTATGGAATAAGGTTTTTCAAGCGCTCCTGTGGGGCAGGCATCCACACATCTTGTGCAGCTCCCGCATTGATTATCCACAGGTTCAGCCAAAGGAAATTTAATAAAGGCGGTTGTCAGTATCTCCACAAGAAATAAATATGATCCATACCCCGGAATAATGAGCATATTATTTTTCCCTATAAACCCGATACCGGATGTATAGGCAAAACTTCTTTCGAGAATTGGGGCGGAATCAACACAGACCCTTGACCTGGTTTTCGGATACCGTTTTTGGATGCCCTGAACGATTCTTTTGGCAAGCTTCCTCAGCCTGTAATGATAGTCGATTTTATCAGGTTCAGTATATCTTGCGACGCTAAAACCGTCTGAAGTACAAGGTTTGTTTGAAGAATAGGGATAGGCAAGAGTAATTATTGTTCGGCAGTCTTCAAGCAGCATTTTGGGGTTTTTCCTTAATTCGAGATGCCTTTCGATCCAGGTCATTTCCCCATATTTCCGAGCGGCAATCCAATCACAAAACCGGTCTAAAAAGGGGGGGGAACCGGGCGGAGAAAAACCCACAGCCACAAACCCCAGGGTTGCGGCCTTTTCTATGATAAAGTAAGCCAATTTAACGGATATAGAGTTTATAAGTCGTAGGGGGTCAGGCTTTCGTTACCATCTTCCGTAACAAGGATAGTTTGCTCAAACTGGGCTGAAAGAGAGCTGTCTTTGGTCACCGCCGTCCAGTTATCCTTAAGCACCCGAAGAGAAGACTTTCCAAGATTGACCATAGGTTCTATTGTGAACACCATATTTGGTACAAGCACAATTCCTTCCCCCTTCCGACCATAATGTGGAACCTGAGGAGCTTCATGAAAATCAAGTCCGACTCCATGACCGATAAATTCCCTGACAACAGAACATTTTCTTCCTTCAGCGTAGTTTTGAATAGCCCATCCGATATCACCTATGGTATTGCCTGGACGAACCATTGACATGCCCAATTTCAAGCAGTTTCCTGCCACATCCACGATCTTTCGCGCATCGGCACCGGGAGTTCCTACAAAAAAGGTCTTATTTGTATCTGCATAATACCCATCGAGAATCGGTGTAACATCGACGTTCACGATATCCCCGTCATTTAACAGCCTTTCCCCCGGAATACCATGGCAGATTACCTCATTTACAGACACACAAACACTCTTTGGAAAACCACGGTAGTTCAACGGGGCTGGGACAGCACCATTTTCAACAGTAAAGTCATGAACTATAGTATTGATATCTTCAGTTGTCATTCCCGGCCTGAGAGCAGCCTCTACAAGATCAAGTGTGGCTATTGCCAGGCGCCCTGCCCTTCTGATACCCTCAATATCCTTTTTTTCCTTTAGCCTTATATTATATCTTCTCAGATATTGATCCTTGAGGTTTTCATCTCCCGGCGCCTTTTTCCTCAGACAACATTTTTTATACTTAAGACCACTTCCACAGGGACAGGGATCATTCCGGCCGACCTTAACTCTGCGATTATTCATAGACCCATTTGTTTTTTCCTGTTTTGTATACATCTTTCAAACCTTAGTTACGTTATTTTAAGCAGCTTGATATTACTTTATATATTATAATAATAAAATCAAATAAAAAATTCATAATAATCCAGCAGGAGACAACCTCCCGGGGGTGAAACCCAGGCTATTATCTATCGTCCCTACGGGACTGTACAAGCCCCATTGTGGCGAAAAACAATAGCCCGTCAATTTATTGCCGGGTGGCCGAAACAATGAGCAAGACCCGAAAATTTAATCTATCCGGGCCTCAACTCTTGAATTCCATGACGCAAATTTAATAAGAAGCAACATCCCGGGGATTGCAATCAGGGTGCAGGCAATAAAAAATTCTTCCCAACCCATATACTTCGCAAAAAAACCTGTCGGAGCTGATGCCAGTACCCTTGGAACACCCATAAGACTGCTTAGAAGGGCATATTGAGTAGCTGTAAATTTCTTGTTGGTGATACTGGCCATAAATGCAACATAAGCTGCGGTTCCCATGCCGCTGCTGAGATTTTCAAAAGCAACTACACCTGACAGGGCGGGAACACTGTGTCCGATCCGGGCAAGAACAGCAAAACATGCCGTGGAAATCGCCTGCAAAAAACCAAAAATCCAGAGAGAACGACGAATACCAAGACGGAGCATAATCGTCCCGCCCGTCAGTGTGCCTGCGATAGTGGCCCAAAAACCGAACAGTTTTACTACCGCACCGATTTCCGTTTTTGAAAATCCTGTATCAAGATAAAAGGGGATGGTCATAGCGCTTGCCATGGTATCGCCGATCTTGTAGAAAAGTATAAATGCAAGCATCCAGAGGGCATCCTTACGGGAGAAATACTCCACCAAAGGCTCTATAACCGCCTCTTTCATGGTCTTTGGTGTCCCACAAACAGCTTCCGGCTCCGGCGAAAGGAGCGTGGTAAAAACACCAGGCAGCATACAGAATGCCATAACCTGATAAACTAAAGAATATGGTATCAGGTCCGCCATGATCAGGCCTCCCCCTGAAGCAAGAAGCATCCCGACCCGGTATCCATTGATATACATGGAAGAACCAAGCCCAAGTTCTTCATCAGGCAGATCTTCCCTCCTGTAAGCATCTACAACGATATCCTGGGTGGCGCTGAAAAAAGTCACAAGAAAGGCTATAAAGGCTACCATCCCGGGATTATTCTTTGGGTCGGTTAAGCCGAGGGCTGCAATAGAGAAAATCAAGAACCCCTGGGCAAGGAGCAGCCACCCTCTCCTGCGGCCCGGAAAAAGTGGCGTAAAACGGTCTAAAAAAGGCGCCCAAAGAAATTTAAGCGTATAAGGCAGACCAATGAGGGCCATCATCCCGATCAGAGTAATATCCACTCCCTCATCCTTCATCCATGCCTGCAAAAGGCTTATTGTCAAAAGGAGAGGCAGACCGCAGGAAAAACCCATAAGCAGGGCTGTCAACATCCGCCTGCTGAATATTACCTTACGAATCGTTTTTTTTTTAATTTCGGGCTGCACCTTGTTTAGTAACCGTTCAAGGTTAAGGACAAAGAAGGCATTGAAAACTTCCAGGAATAATGTCTGTAATTTCTTTGTATTTAAACATGTCTCCGTTCAACTAGGTGAATCGGCAACTGAATAATTAATCTATTTTAGGCATCCTTCATTTTTACTTTACATCTGGCAGAAAAGTGGCAGCGGCATCCTGCCGCTGATTTAAGAGGCTATAAGCCTCTTCAGCGATTTACAATTTTTAGTTCCGATAAAAGTGTCAACTACTTTTACTTCAAAATGAAGGATGCCCCCTAAAGCAACCGTCAAATATCTGCATCATTCTATTATGGAAAACGTATTTGTATCCAGCCGGATGCTGGTATCGGAAACGGACTCGTTATCATGGTCTTTTAAAAGTCTTAGTGATATGCCTGAGGTATCAGGCTGCAACTGGATAATTATTGTGAATAGATCGTCGAGACTGTGGCATGGATAGGGTATGCCCCTTTCATTGGCTTCAGTTATATGGCGGTGTGAAAGGGCCGAAAACCATATCTCCACATCTAATTCACGCGCAATATCTTTGAACGCTCCAAATAAAGACCTGCCCGCATTTTCAAAATCAAGACCATCTACAATGAGAGTATCCGGCGTGAACTTCAGGTTTTCTCTCAGGTTTCTCAGGTTTTCGCATAATCTGCCGACAGTAAAACTCTGATTCAAATATGCGAGAATCATTCTGTTTTTGTCAATACGCTCACGGTAATCATTCTCATCGGTAAGCCCCAAAAAATTTATAAGATCATAGTAAATGGATTTATAATAGGCTGTAACCTTTTCAGGTCCACTTTCAAGAGAAATATGCACAAGCTTTTCATTCCGGAAAATTTTGTCAAATGCAATATGGATCAGGCAAGCGGTTTTCCCTACACCGGCCCTGGCAATGATAATGCCCATATTTCCCTTGCACAAACCCCCGCTCTTATTTTTTTCAAGGAATTTAAGCGGACTGATCGGTTGAAAAACATCCATTATTTATTTCCTCCTTTTTTACTATCCCTGAGTGTTTTTTTCAATTCCTCCGAAAGGGTTCCGGGCACCTTCAAATAACGTAAAAATTCCATAGTAAAATCACCCTTGCCCTGGGTCAGAGATCTGAGGATCGTCGCATAACCGAACATCTCCGATAGAGGCGCTTCGGCATCAATTACGGTAAAAACACCATCTTCAGCTGAGCTTGTAATAAGACCCCTTCGCTGATTAAGGGATGACATCACATTTCCCTGATACTCGGAAGGACATTCGATCGCTATTTTCATAATCGGTTCAAGGATAATAGGTTTTGCCTTTAAATAGGCATACTTAAAAGCCCCGATAGCAGCATATAAAAAAGCTCTTTCAGACGAATCCACGCTGTGAGAATGACCATCATTAACGGTAACCTTCATACCGAGTACGGGAAACCCTGTCATTAATCCCTTTTTCAGACACGACTGGAACCCCTTGTCCACGGAGGATATAAATTCGGTTGGTATTGATCCGCCTTTTACACGATTGATAAATTCGTATACACCATCATCAGAAGGTTCTATAAACCCTTCAACACGCGCATACTGACCAGCTCCTCCAGTCTGCTTTTTATGTATATAATTAAACGATGCATGACGGGTAATAGCCTCCCGATAAGCCACCCTCGGAATACCTGTTGTTACCTTGGCATTAAATTCCCTCTTCATCCTCTCCACGTAAACATCAAGATGGAGCTCCCCCATACCCGAAATGATAGTCTCATTCGATTCCTTATCCACGTATGACTTGAATGTTGGGTCTTCCTTAACAAAACGATTAAGGGCCTTGGTCAGGTTTTCTTGAGCCCTGTTGTCCTCAGGTATAACACTCAGCGAAATAACAGGCTCCGGCACAAACATGGAAGACATGCTATACCTTAAACTGCCGTCTGTAAAAGTGTCTCCGGAAAAACAATCAACTCCAAACAGACCAATGATATCTCCCGCATACACCTTTTGTACTTCCTCCATTTCGTCTGCATGTATCCTGACCAGCCTTCCCACCTTAATCTTTTTCATTGTCCTTGTGATGTAAAGGTCGTCTCCTTTGGAAATAGAACCCTGGTATACCCTTAGATATGTCAATTGCCCGTACGGTGTGACTTCAAGTTTGAATGCCAACCCTACTGCCGGCATATCCGGATCATTTTTAAGTGTTATCCTTTTTTCATTATTTTCCAGATCAAGAGCTTCGTTTTCAACATCCGTTGGTGCAGGAAGGTATCCGGTTATACCATCTAATAATAATTGTACGCCAATATTCTTGTAGGCCGCGCCTACAAATACAGGGGTCAGCTCCCGTAAAAGGGTGCCCTTTCTTATAGCCTGACGGATAAGGTCTTCACTCACCCTTTCTTCAAAAACAGCCTCCATTAAATCATCTGAAAACATGGAAACAGCATCGAGCAGCTCCTCTCTTCGTGCCTGTGCTTCCTCCAGTATCTCTTCGGGAATTTCGGCTGACTTTATATGTTCTCCATTTATTCCTTCAAAATACACGGCCTTCATGGATACAAGGTCTACCAACCCTGAAAACCGGCCTTCAAGACCGATCGGCATCTGCGTCAGGACAGCATTATGGTTTAATCTCTGACGTAACTGGTCAACAACTTTGTATGGATTAGCTCCCGCCCTGTCACATTTATTGATAAAGGCTATTCTCGGCACCTTATAACGGTTCATCTGCCTGTCAACGGTTATGGACTGTGACTGGACTCCCCCCACCGCACAAAGTATCAGAATCGCTCCATCCATAATCCTTAAAGCACGTTCAACCTCAATAGTAAAATCCACATGCCCCGGCGTATCGATAATATTTATCCTGTGACCTTTCCATTCACAATAGGTAGCTGCGGATGCGATTGTAATACCTCTTTCCTTTTCCAGTTCCATGGAATCCATTTTTGCTCCAACACCATCTTTTCCTCTCACCTCGTGAATAGCAAAAATCCTGTTCGTGTAGAAAAGTATCCTCTCGGTAAGCGTAGTCTTGCCTGAATCGATGTGGGCGCTTATCCCAATATTTCTCAACCTTTGAATATCATTAATCATTAAATAAAACCTCGAACAATATCATTAAATAAAACCCTTTTCCCATATCAAAAAAAATTGGCGGCTATTCAGCCACAGATCTACGCTGATCATCACTGATATTTTTTCTATGAGGCTGTCCGAAAATGCCCTTTTTTCCAAACTCGTCCCTTATACTCAACAAATTATACTTGAAATATCAACTATATGTCTGCGGAAATTTGTTGAGCAAGCCTTGATTTTGGAAAAAAACGCTATTCCCGGACAGCCTCCTATTATTATCATGTACAAATCTTTTGAATTCCGGTTTTCTGCCGAAATTCAAGAACAAGCCAGGAATAATATCTGTGATTTCCTTGTATTTAAACCTGTCAGTATTCATCTGTGTGAATCTGTGGCTGAATAGTTGCATTAAAAATGACAAAAGAGGACATACAAAAGCATGTCCTCTTTATGAGTCAGCGCCCATCCATAAATGGCTATTTCGGAGTCTCGCGGGCTCGCTTACCTGCCCGATATCTGCGTTACACTAAAATTTTAATCCTCAAAATACTCAATGTATTCCTGTGGTTAAAATTTTTGA
>JAGGXA010000022.1 GCA_021163285.1 Deltaproteobacteria bacterium
CTTGCAGGAGAAAAAGAACTTTTTATGTCCTTTGAGGAATTTCCCTGGTTCAAGAACGTTACTGTGGAGAAAATACTTAACGTTGAGGAACTAACTCCAGGCCATTTTTATTGGCCGGATCTGGATGGATTTAGATACTGAATCGATAGAGCATCCAGAGCGATTTCCCCTTAAATCAAAATATCGCATAACAAAGCGCTACCTACCTTAAGGCAAAGGATGTCAACCCCTTTTGAAGATAAAAAAACTATCACAAAAAATTAACCTGGGTGAGAATGGGTCATCAATAAGCTCGTCGGAGCCCAGGTTAATTTTTTTTGCGGGTATTATACTCCCCATGGTGTTAATAGTGATAAAATTATACTTTTAGTATTCGTTATATTCAAACTCCCTTCAAGTCCAATGACGTCCACTCAACGACTGGCAATCCTACCATTATTTCGGTCCTCATTTATAATGGGACACCCCTACTTTATCGGCCATGTCGTAAGTACCCGGCCCCAAGTGACATATTGTGCACCTGATGATTCCATGAAGGATCACGAGCGATTTGCGGTCATCTTGAAGCCGGGGTTCACTGGACTTATGGTTTTTTTATTATATTATGCAGCCTTTAAATACAGGCTTTTATTATCAAAAAAGCGTTTTTCATCAAGGGCTTTCCCTGATTTATACCAGCCGTAAAATTTTTTAAGAAAATTGCGCATGATAATAGTCATTGCTTTATTGCCCGGTCTTTTCTCCTTTTCTTTCTTTACATCTCAAGTTTCTGACTTGACCTAACTAACTGGAATAACATTATTATTAGTGAATAATTTCTGATTCTTTTTAAGGATATCAATTGCGGTGCTCATGATGGTATCTACAATAGCAAGTACCACATCTTCAGCTATGGTACCTACAGAGCGAATCTTATTCAGAGCAAGGCTAAGTAAACGCTGTAGTGCCTCCAGTAGACTCAGGTCTTTCAGCTCATCACTACAGGCAAAAAAGAGTGTGCCGAGCGTTCGGGGATCATCATGACATCGCTGTTCATACGCCAGAAAAATATACCGGCTCATGGCAATGGTAATATGACCGATTATTCCGTCATAGTCCCGCAACTGGACTTCCCGTTCAAGATTCAAATAATGCTTTGTCATCTTGAAAAATACCTCAATGTCCCACCTTTTGCCGTAAATGCGAACAATTTCCTCATCAGCCAGATCAATATCCGTGGACAAGACTGCAAGCCATGTACGCTTATGACGGTGACGCACAAAGACAATTTTTACTTTCTGCCCTCTCTTTGTCTCTGTTATTACACTTGCAAGAATCTTTGCCTTGCCTGGCCTTTTTCTCAACTTGCCGTAAAGTCTGCTGAGCCTCATCCATTGACCTTGATAGCAGTAAAACACTTTGGGCATATCCTTGGCCATGCATATAACAGGCAGATGCTTACCAAGAACAGACAGAATAGAAGGAAAGGAGAACCAACTGTCCATCAGGATATAGTCGGCCCGTATTCCCAACCTCAAGACACGCTTGACCATTTTCTCCAGATGTTCTGTAGACTTGATGATGGCTTCTTGCCTCCGCTTGTAACCACAAGTGCGTTTATCCAGCTTCTTTTTGATACCCTGAATTCGTTTAGCTGCCTTGGCCGAAGAGCACAACACAAAATCCAAGGGCAAAAAACTAACACCATCGGACCAACCAAGAGTGAGCATTTTGAATCCCTTCAAGTTACGGCCACTGTTGTGGTCATGTATCCAGGCCAGAAGTTCCACCACTTTGGAGCGAGAGCGATCATAAGTGCTATCATCAAAAATCAGGACTCTTTCTCTCTTTTCATTTGTCAGCGTATTGAAGAACTGAACAATTCTGGTTACCAGAAAAAGCATGAATCTACGCCAGTTGTAGCGAGGATTCCTGAGAAATTCATAGGCAGTATCTTTTTTAAAGCCCAAGGCATCGTTTTTCACGATACCCTGAGAAAAGTTCATCCCATGAAAAGGCAATATGAAAATGGTAGTGAACAGAGTAATGGGTGTCACTCCCCGAAGTTTTCTGATGCCACTATTATTGAGCAGGCTGCCGACTTTGAAATTACTTATGAAGGTAGAAATCCTATTATTCAGTTGTTTTGCTTCTTGTTCCCCTTGGTATTCTTTGGTAATATCCATATCAGCCTTTCCTTTCTGTTTGTATTGTTGTTTTACAACTATCAATATATCAGAAAGCGAAAGGCTTTTCATGTCAATATGCAATTATTTTAATGATTTAGTCTAAAATTTTTACTGCAAAAATAAGTCAGAAACTTGAGTTTACATGATAATAATCTCCATAAAGGCAGCCTTTTTTTACAAGCGGCAGGACAATGTTATCAAGCACCTTCCTGCCAAGAGGCCTGCCTTTTTTTGTGATTTTATTTTGTCCCTGGTATTTACCGCTTTGACGCATCCGAATATTAAGACCAAAATATCTCATCAATTTGCGATAGCTGGAAAAATCATTTATCGGCCCGGTTTCACCAAACAGCCGAGCCAAATTCCTGGCACTGATTACCCCGGGAGTCGGAGGCGGAATATTAGGATCTTTTTCACGCAAACAATCCAGGATCTCAATCATTTCCTTAAC
>JAGGXA010000025.1 GCA_021163285.1 Deltaproteobacteria bacterium
CAATTTTTTTCAAAATCAAGGCTTGCTCAAAAAATTACCGCAGACATATAGTTGATATTTCGAGGATAATTTTTTGAGCATAACGCAGAGTTTGGGAAAAAGGGCATTCTCGGACAGCCTCCTATGTATCATGGCATGACAGGAAACTTGTTTGATGATGCTGACAACGATCCTTAAAATCCTGAATACCGTTAAGGTTTTCAATCTTCGGCTCATGGTCTGGTAATTTAGAAGAAAATTGTCCTTGACTTTGGGTCCACTTCAGATAACGATAAAAATAATTCTGTGTCCTCTCATTCAATACCTCCGTTTAATAAATTTTGATAATTGTTCTGATAACGGAAAAAGTTCCTTAATGACCCCTTATGGGGTGTTCAACAGTCCCTTTAGGGGCGCTTATGGGACTTTTTATTTCAGTCTTCTGTTTTTATAATAGCAACAGAGTGAAATTTTATGAGTTGGAGGTATAAATTTGAGGTAATTTTGAGGAGCGGCCAAAAAACAAATTTCGGAAATGGTCACAAATATTATCCATACCTGAGACTTTGGCGCAAAATGTTATTACGGCGGGTTGATTACGGACAAAAAAGCAGTCAAAACTCCGGCAGTCATTTTCAACGACATACAATCGTCTCAGACGTCTCCATGGACGATTTAAAACAGTTTCTCTGGTATGGGACATTGGGACATATAACTTTGTGCCTTAACACGTTTTATGCCCGTGAACGCACGCTTGCAGCTTCTGGTGAGTCTTTCCGATGATATGTTCAGCTATAATAGTGATCCTGGCAATTATATATCTTGCAGCTTCCTGTGTGTTAGGGTAATGGGTTTTATTTTATGTCTTGTATTTCATACCTCTTGACCAAAATTAAATCTTTATGATATAGTCAACTAATATGAATAAAGATAAGCAATTAAGCAACATGCCTGGGTGGCGGAATAGGTAGACGCAAGGGACTTAAAATCCCTCGGGGCTTGTCCCTGTACGAGTTCAATTCTCGTCCCGGGCACCATAAAAATCAAGGGGCTTAGGGAACTTGCAGAAAATAATCTCAGCATCCTGCCTGTCCTTTTGCCCGTCTTCTACGTTGCGGTAACAGTGGTTTGGTAGATACGGGTTTGAAACCTGTATCTACTATGCAACTGTTACCGCGCCTTGAAGACGAACAGGAATTCTGCGCGATATGCCGAGATTATTTCCTTTCAGTTCCTTACCTCAATATCCTCCTGTCAAGAGTTCTGTACTGGATAGCCTCGGCTATATGCTGTACACTTATATCTTTAACTCCCTCCAGGTCGGCGATGGTGCGGGCTATTTTCAATATCCTGACATGGGCCCTGGCGCTGAAGCCGAATTTTTCCATGGCCTTTTCCAGGAGGGCATTTGATTCCGCATTAATATTGCAGAATTGCTTGATATGACGGCTGGTCATACCGGCATTTAAATGTATATTTCCCTCTTTGTATCTCTTGCTCTGGATATTTCTCGCCTCTATCACCCTTTTAAAAATTTCCTTTGATGAAACGCCGTCAGAGGTAGAAGAAAGATCTTTATACCGGACAGAGGGTACCTCGAGGTGGATGTCTATTCGATCCATCAACGGGCCTGATATTTTTGCCCTGTATCGTTGAACCTGGATAGGCGAACAGGTGCATTCTCTTTTCGGATCTCCCCAAAACCCGCATGGGCATGGGTTCATGGCGGCTACAAGCATGAAATTTGCAGGATAGGTAATGGTTGCATTGGCCCGTGAGATAGTTACCTGACCGTCTTCTACCGGTTGTCTTAAGACTTCAAGGACATTCTTTCTGAATTCCGGCAATTCATCTAAAAAAAGGACACCGTTATGGGCCATACTTACCTCGCCTGGTCTGGGGTTGTGGCCTCCCCCAATCATGCCGGCATCAGAAATGGTGTGATGAGGGGAACGGAAAGGTCGCCTGGTTACAAGGCCGCTTCCTTTTGGTATGAGTCCCAGCACACTGTATACTTTGGATGTTTGAATTGATTCTTTAAAACCGAGGGCTGGAAGAATGGTCGGGAGACGTTTTGCCAGCATTGTCTTGCCTGAACCGGGAGGTCCTGCCATGATCAGGTTGTGACCGCCTGCTGCCGCTATCTCCATGGCCCTTTTTGCATTTTCCTGCCCCCGTATATCTTTGAAATCCAGGCAGGGATCATGTTCCTCAACGAATCCGGCGCTTTTGATACTAAAGGGGCTGATCTCTGAATTACCTGACAGAAAATCAATAACCCTGCTCATTGAATTAACAGGATAAATCCGGATCCCTTCAACAACACATGCCTCAGGCGCATTTTCCGGTGGGAGGAAGATACCTTCAAGCCCCAATTCCTTTGCCTTAACTGCTATGGGAAGAACTCCCTTAATGGGCCTTAAAAGGCCATCCAGGGCGAGTTCTCCAAGAAATATGAACTTTGAATATGATGATATATCCACTAAGCCGGTGGCCGCAAGAATACCAATCGCAATGGGAAGATCAAAGGCTGAACCCTCCTTTTTTACATCAGCGGGAGCCAGGTTGACTGTAATCCGGTCAGAGGGAAAATGATAACCGGAGTTTCTTATTGCTGCTTTGACCCTTTCCTTGCTTTCTCTGACAGTGCTATCCGGCAAACCAACCGTTGCAAATAAAGGCAGACCATGTGAAATATCTGTTTCAACTTCTACAAGGTATGCATCAATCCCTATAACGGCGCCGCTTAAAACTTTGGCAAGCATAAATGATATAACCTCATTATCTCTTGTTCATATAATATCACCTAAAACCTGCATAAACTATTTTCAAGAAGAAAATTATGCTTTTTAATATCAACGAATTACAGAAATGTTGTGCTTGTATAACACGCATTAATTTGATG
>JAGGXA010000178.1 GCA_021163285.1 Deltaproteobacteria bacterium
CATCAAATTAATGCGTGTTATACAAGCACAACATTTCTGTAATTCGTTGATATTAAAAGCATAACCTTCTTCTTGAAAATAGTTTATGCAGGTTTTAGGTTTTAATCAAACTTTTTGCTTGTGTCTGTCCAATAATTCATTGTGCAATGACCGAAAAACCTGAATAACAGGGCTTTTCGCATTTTTATTAAATTTATGGTTTCCGAGGTCTGTTTTCCGAGTTTCTTAAAAACAGCATTCTGATTTTTATATGAAAATCTATAATTCTGAGCAGAACAGTTTGACTTACAAATTTAGCAATTATTATGCCACTACCTTTCAACGCAAAGTACGCTGGATTTCAGCTTTCAATATTGCCTGTTCGGGAACAAAAAAGGGCGCTACCTTAACGCCTGCTGCAATTCTGTGGAAAACCGTCCTGATAAGCTTTTAGGGCTTGCACAAAAATAACTTTACAGAATTGGCGATCGGATTTAGGTTAGGTTCGGTAGATATTAAAGAGCAAAAGGCGCAGTAATATGGGACTATTTCAAGGATTTTGCTCTTTGAGATCTGTCGAAAGTAACCTGAAGATGAGATGCCCGAATGTTAAGTTATTTCGACCTGTGCAGTTACTTTTCAGCCATTAGCGGTCAGCTTTTTGACCTATTGATTGAATCCGGGCGCGATACAAAAAAAGGACATTTTTCAAATAAAGGATGTTTTTCGTTTAACATGCTGATTAAATGTCGAATGTCGAACGGGGAATTGCGAATCATGAAGTCTTGTCCTTTTTCTTTTTGGCAATAACTCTGCCGCTCGAATAACACGTGCGACAAACCCGATTAGCCGTTCCTCAAGGTCAAATTTGTCCTGTTCCTTCGATATTCATAATTACCTGTTCGATATTCGACATTCAAAAAATACCATTTTACCCTGTTATCAATCACTTTTTTGTATTGCACCCTGAAATTCTCTATATGTTACATCCTGCATATCAATGCTAATCGCTAACGGCTGATCGCACAGGTCGAGTTATTTTTGTGCGAGCCCTTACCCTGATCTGATAGCGACTGCCGTGGTCCTGCTCCAACACCCCAAAACGCTCTAACATCCCATGAAAAGCGGATAACCATAACATTCAACCTTGAACCCTGAAGCATTGAACCTGTGAACGTTTATCATGCTTTTTTATCGTCAACTTATATTGATTGTTGACAACTATTTGACGCTTTACGATGGTCAGTTGGTTGATATAAGATGCTCCATGCCGCTTGAACCAAACAGCAGGCCAACTATCCATATTATTTTCCATAGGAGGCTGTCCAAGAATAGCAATTTTTTCCAAAATCAAGGCTCGTGAAAAAAAATTAACGCAGGCATATAGTTGATATCGGAGTCTCACAAGCCCTTGCCTCCGAAGATAATTTTTTTCGCATAACGCAGAGTTTTGGAAAAAGGGCATTCTCGAACAGCCTCCTGTTATCGATTCCTTATGATCCTGAATTCGTGGCCTCAATCTTGCCTGATTAGAGATAAATGCTTGATAGTAAATGTTAGATATGTCATACATGTCCACAAGGTAATGCATCCGCTTTCAATACAGGATTTATGTGCCTTTATTCTGCTATGATGTTATATAGAAGCATATCGGGATAATCAGCAACCTTGATGCCGGGGATTCAGGATGGATATAAAAGATAAAAAAGAAGCAGTGCTGATCATTGGGCCGACAGGATCGGGAAAGACCCCTTTAGGCGATGTATGTGAGCGGAAGGGGGCAGGGGGGACCGAATGTTATCATTTTGATTTTGGTTCGATTCTTCGGGAAATTGCAGACAACCCCCTTGATCAGGATTATTTGATTCGGGAAGATGTTGAAATCATTATACATACCCTTGAATCGGGGGGCTTGTTTGAAAACGAAACCTTTTATATTGTTAGAAATATTCTTTTGGCATTTATGGAAAAACAGGTAATTGCAGATGATAACTTGTTATTACTGAACGGTATGCCCCGTCATGTCGGCCAGGCCAGGGCCGTGGATGAGATTGTTAAAATAAAAGGGCTTATCTACCTTGAGTGTGAGCCGGATGTTGTTAAAGAAAGGATACTGTGTAATTCGGGTGGCGACAGAATCTGCAGGGAGGATGATTCTATAGAAGCTATTGAAAAGAAATTAGAGCTATTCAATAATAGGACCATGGAAATCCTGAATTATTACGGCTCCAAAAAAGTAAAAATAGAAAAAATTCCTGTTTCAGTAGAGACTACTCCTGAAAATATCCTGCAAACTCTGAATGACAGAGGATTTTATGACATCTAATAATGAAAAATCAGGACAGCAATTTCTGGATATCCTCCATGCCTTTAATTCTATAACCGAAAGGATAACGGAGTATAATGAGGATATTGGACAACTTCTCCAGGCAATCCTCTCACTCATAGTATCTATGCCTGATGTGTCGTATGCCTCAATTATGCTTGTCGGTGATAAAAAGGACAGGTTTAATATTATTGCCGCATCCGGTGAAGCGCCATTCAAGTCTGACCTTGCCTGTTTTCTTGATGCCTCGAAACTTACTCGCCTGTCCGCTTCAAAAGATCGGAAGGTAGAGCTTGCTGAATTATTTAATGAGTCAAAATTAAATGAGCTCGATCAGGCGGAACAAAAAACGTTTAAAGATGTGATCTGTTCTCCCCTAATGGTTCAGCAAAATATTGTCGGAGTCGCATGTGTATATGGCAAGGCTTCTGGGCTCGACATCTTCGAATCTGAAGAATTCTCTATCTGGTCCAAATTAGCCCGCCTGGCAATTGAGAAATCTCGCATGTATAATGAACTTAATGAACGTCTGGAAATAACAAATGAGGAACTGAAACGAAGAGAGAGCCAGTTAATTCGCTCTGAAAAGCTCCGGTCTCTTGTTGAAATAGCCATGAGTGTGGCGCACGCAATTCGTAATCCGGTAACGGTTATAGGGGGGCTGAGCCGGCGCATATATAAAAATATGCCTGAAAATGACCCCATACGGCTTAAATTTGAGATGATCATTTCTGAGGCATCCCGTCTTGAAGGTATAGTAAAAGAATTTGAGCGTTTTTTTTCGATTAACAGGATGAATCTTGAGCGAACGGACCTGAACCTTTTGATTGAGGAAGCAGCGGATGAATTCCTTTTAAAATGTCAGATTACTCCTGACCTTATTCTTGAAAGGTCTTTGTCCAAAATTCCCCTTATCTGCAATGTTGACAGAAATCTGTTCAAGCGATGCATTATGCACTTATTGATAAATGCCAAGGAGGCATCCATGGATGGTCTGCGCATAACACTTACTTCATCCCGGACAGACAGTAATGCAATTATAGATATAGTTGATTCCGGAAAGGGTATGTCCCGCCATGAGATGGACCATGTTTTTGACCCCTTTTATTCTACCAAAGGAGAGGGAATCGGCATGGGTCTCACTTTTGTCCATTTTGTCATCACCGAACATTCAGGGCAGGTAGAACTTACAAGTAAAAAGGGCAAAGGAGCACGCTTTCGTATCTGGTTTCCACTTGAAAAATGAGGTGTTATTAAAATGAGAACATACCTTGAATGCTTTCCATGTTTTTTAAATCAGGCGCTCAGAGCAGGAAGAATCGCTACCAATGACGACAGCATAACAAAAAGGCTTTTGGATGAAATAGGCATGATGCTGAAAGAGATCCCCATGGACAGCAGCCCTCCTGAAACCGGAAGGCTTATATATAAAAAGGTCAGTGAAATTACAGGAAATAATGATCCGTACAAAGAAATAAAAAGAGAAAATACTGATACTGCCCTGGAATTATATCCGGCTCTTAAAAAGAAGATTGAATCATCAAATGATAAACTGCTCACAGCAATCAGGATGGCTGTTGCCGGCAATGTAATAGATTTTGGTATTGACAGAAAATTCAATATTGAAACAGACATTGCCGATATTTTATCAAGGGACTTTGCCATATATGATTATGATGAATTTAAGGCGGGATTAACCAAAGCCGATAAGGTCTTATATCTCGGAGACAATGCAGGGGAGGCGGTTTTTGACAAAATTTTAATCGAGCAAATAAAAAAAACTGTAACATATATTGTAAGGGATAAACCTGTAATAAATGACGCTACGTATGATGATGCCGTTCATGCAGGCATAGACAAGGTTGCGTCGATATTATCATCCGGAACGGATGCTCCGGGAACCGTTTTGAAAACATGCAGCGCAGAATTTATCGAACTATATAATAATGCAAACTTTATTATCAGCAAAGGGCAGGGAAATTTTGAAGCCCTTTCAGATGAAAAACGCCCCATATTTTTTCTTTTGAAAGTAAAGTGTCCTGTTGTCGCCAATCATTTAAACGTTCACGAAGGTGATATTATATTCAAAACAGCCAATCTTTTAAACAGATGACGAACCAAGGGACGAGGACGAAATAACATCCCCGGGCAGACGCACGGATTCAGGTCGGGTTTGTTCGATCTAAAAACACAAAAGTTGCAGGAATAGTGAGCTATTTCAAGGTTTTTGTGCTTTTAGATCGGACAAAGATGGCCTGAAGCTGTGATGCATTGTTGGGGAAGTTAATTTGTCCTCGTTCCCAACTTCAATCGGTAATATTTTTCTAATGGGCAACCACAGGGTATTGCTCCTGCGTCGGCATAGGGGCAGGCCCCTGTGCCTGCCCTTCCGAAAAAATCCCAATGTACGGTGAAAACAATCTGTTTTTAGGCATCTTTCATAAACCATAAAACGTAGTTTACATTTTTTGAAAACGATATTTGATTGTATTAACTATTTACTGATTATAATGAATTTGATGGAGTAAGCATTTTAGCCCTGAAAGGGCGCCACATACCAGCCCAGGGCAG
>JAGGXA010000228.1 GCA_021163285.1 Deltaproteobacteria bacterium
ACCTGCCTGCAGCAGGCAGGTCTTCGGCAAACTCGACGCTTGCAGGATTTAGGTTTAACATTAAACATCCAAAATTGTGTCTGAACGGACTTTCCTTTCAGACACTAATTAATATGGTCATACCGGTTTGAGTAGATATATTTATTTTATTTTTCGACTAATGGCACATA
Source organism: Deltaproteobacteria bacterium (assembly GCA_021163285.1). Classification (GTDB taxonomy): domain Bacteria; phylum Desulfobacterota; class DSM-4660; order Desulfatiglandales; family Desulfatiglandaceae; genus JAGGXA01. Next base: position 171 of record JAGGXA010000228.1, read on the forward strand.
AAATACTTAAGTGATAACGAACCACAAATAATTATCCATATTTTAATAGCCATGACAGAGTAAATGATTGTCGTTTATTAAGTTCATAATATTCAGTACGTTAAACGATTGACAAACAATTCATTTTGAGTATATATTTTATCTTAAAATTAATTTTGAACTATACCCTGATATATAAAATTCATAAATTATAACAGTTCACAGGTTTCGGCTTTACCTGTTTTGGATTACCTTTCATTCGTTCTCTTTCAGTAATAATATGCATGGAACAACCCGCCGCATACTGGATTCGTCCATTCAAACCGAAGCTTTTGAACAGTTAACAGTTAGCTTTTAAAATCAAACATAGAGTTCCTTGAGCTATCAGCTAAATACTAACAGCTTTTCGAAAACCTTCGTTTCTTGAATAATGCTTAAATAACCGAAATAGTATCTGTTTTCAGTTTTCGTTCAGGCGCTACATAACTTTAGTAAGGGCACGCGCAAAAATAATATCGCTGTTTAACTTTTTAGTTGCAGTAAGAGGTTTGTTGCCGGATAAAAACTTAATTAAAAAAGGAGGGTATCATGGCACAATTCGGAGACATTTCAGAAAAATATCGGGAGAAAGTAATTGATTTTAACACAGCTTCCAATATCCCGGTAAAGGCTGTATATACGCCTGAAGATATTGCGGGAATGGACTATGAAAAAGATATCGGCAACCCTGGTGAATATCCTTTCACACGTGGTCATCATCCGCTGATGTATAGGGGCAAGTTATGGAATATCCGGGAGATTTCGGGCCTCTCCACTCCAAAGGCATTTTATAAAAGGTGCAAACTGCTTCTCGAAATGGGACAGGGCTCATTAAATTGGGAAATAGACGGGCCCACCATGTATGGAGTTGAACCTGATCAGCCCTATGCAGAAGGACAATTCGGAGTAACCGGCGTAGCGCTTCATACACTCAGGGATATAGAGGTCTTGTGTGGAGATATACCTCTTGATCAGTTGAGCCTGTCTTGTGATACATTTTACCCGGACGTATGGCAGTCCTATGTCCTTGTTGCAAAAAAACATGGGTATGATATAAGCAAGCTGAGAGGAGTAGGCGGAGCAATATTTTATTACGGCCCCTCGGTTTTTCCAAGCAAAGTGGAGGATTGGCTCTGGAATAATAATCGATTTTCCTCCTGCGCGAGGTGGGGAAATGATTTCATGGAATTCGCTCTCAAGAATATGCCTAAATGGAATCTATGGTATACCAGTTCATATGACTTCCGTGAGGCCGGGGGAACCGCGATTCATGAGATCGCCTTTACCCTTTCTATCCGCGATGAAATAATTCGGGAAATGAAAAGAAGAGGCATAGATGTCAATTCTGTTTCAAAACAATTAAGTCCTGTTCTTTCTTCAGACAGAGATTTTTTTGAAGAAATAGCAAAAATGAGAGCAGGAAGAAGGGTCTGGGCAAGGACACTGAAAGAAAAATTCGGCGCCACCGACCCCAAGGCCATGCAAATGAGATTCCATGTGGATATAGCAGGCTCTAACTATACCAGGCAGCAGCCGCTTGTAAATATCACAAGAGGAACCCTGGGCACACTTGCCGCTGTTCTCGGTGGCAGCCTCGGCATACAGAATCCATCATTTGATGAAGCATGGGCCACTCCGACGGAAGAGGCTGTGAGACTGGCTATCAGAACACAGCAGGTGATACGTTACGAATCAGGCGCAGCGAGGGTCGCCGACCCTCTCGCAGGGTCTTATTATGTGGAATCGCTTACCAACAAATTAGAAGAAGAAATCATGAATATGTACAACAAGATAGAGGAAATGGGCGGATGGATACAGGCGATTATAAGCGGCTGGGTACATGCTGAACTTTCTAACAGTCTTGTAGATGTTCAACAAAAGGTGGAAAGCGGCGAGAAACCTGTTATAGGCGTCAATTGTTTCCAAATTCCGCCTGAGGATGATTACCACCCTGATGTATACATCCCTGACAAGGCTGAAGTAGATGAATATATTTCAGAATTCCAGGAATTCAAAGAAAAGCGGGATAAAAAAAACTTGAAAAACACATTAGAAAATCTTAGAAAGACAGCAGCGAAGACAGACGACGATTTAGTTCCTTATGTATTTAAAGCACTTGAAGCTGACGCAACCTTTGCTGAAATAATCGGTGTATTAAGGATGGTTGACGGCCTTGAATATGACTGGGCCGGTGAAAGAAAATACCCATTTTAATAAGGAGTAACCTATGCGGAAGATTAAAGCTGTAACCGGCAAAATCAGCCTTGATGACCATTTCAGGGGGATTATATCGGTAACGCAGGCCATGCGTAATGCAGGTATGGAGGTTGTCTATTTAGGAACGGGACAAAGGATTGACGGAGTCATAAATTCGATCATTCAGGAAGATGCGGAAGTCGTCGGTTTGAGCTTTCTTTGTGGCGGTCAGGTTGAAATTATGCGTAGATTTATGGGAAAGATGCATGATTCCGGGTTAGACGATGTCGTTGTTGTAGTTGGAGGAATTATTCATACACATGAGGTTCCCTTGTTAAAGGACTTAGGCGTTAAGGGAATATTTCTTCCGGGAACTTCTTTAACAAATATAACTGATTTTATAATACAAACCGTAAAAGAACAAAGGCAGGCGAGGGAAGCCGGAAAAAAACGAAGTTCCGCAATTTAATTCGACCTGCGCAGTCAGAGTTCTCGCAGGTGGGATACTAGGAGGCTGTCCGGGAATAGCAATTTTTTTCAAAATCAAGGCTTGCTCAAAAAATTACCGCAGACATATAGTTGATATTTCGAGGATAATTTTTTAAGCATAACGCAGAGTTTGGGAAAAAGGGCATTCCCGGACAGCCTCCTAGAGGGCCCTTACATAATTTGTTTCTGAACGGAAAGCTGAAATTACCATATTTCCGGTATAATAATCCTGTTATGCGTTTACTTTCTTTCTCTTGACATTTTTCATGCCATGGGTTCTTCCTCCTTTACCCCTTTCTTGGGGGCTTTCCTGGGGGAAGTCCCTATCATCATTTTTAAAATAATGCTCCCGGGGTTGATCGAACCTCATAGGGTCGCAACAGCAGAGCAGGTGGTTTAATGCAGAACATTTATGGCTGCCTTTGAGCATTATCTTTCCAAAAAACGGGCAAAACTGGCAAAAATAATGTTAAAAATAGCCAATATTCTCATGAAAGCTCATAAAAATTTCCATAATTAGAATTGCTGGAATTACATAAATCAGCTTTACAATTATTTGCTTTGCTGCTGAAATAGCTTTATGGAAAGAGAAAAAAAGGCAAAAATGAAATTTAAAAATCGGCATCCTTCATTTTTACTTTACACCTAAATCCTGCAAGCGTCGAGTTTGCCAAAGACCTGCCTGCTGCAGGCAGGTGCAAGGCGGCAAGGGCGCAGACGTACTATGATACTTCAAGACCTTGCCAACACCGTCCCGCCTCCAGGCGGGATAAAATCGGCACTCCCGGAGGGTAAACTATTTTCAAAAACCGCAGC
>JAGGXA010000197.1 GCA_021163285.1 Deltaproteobacteria bacterium
AATCTGGGTTCAATCACTCCTCAAAGACCTCATCATATGAATGCCATTTTGCAGTGCCGGTTTGGAGTTTGTTCTGGGTCTCTTCCATTGCTTGCTGGAAGGCCGGGTGAGAGAGAATGTTTTCTACCTGCTGGCCTTCGACACGTCGCTTTAAGGAGAGGAGATATTGTGTAACCATGTCGGCTACCGAAGTACGATTTTCCGTAGCAAACATTTTGGCGAACTCGGCTAGATCATGGTCAAGACTTACATTGATACGTGTTTTAGACATATTTAATCCTCCAGTCGTCTGTTCCCATGATACACACTGTGGGAACAAGTGTCAAGTGTGACGACCTCAAATCAGGGATTTCAAACAGTAGTCTGGCCTGCTAACTATTGCCATTACGGAAGGAACGGAATGTTTACTTGCGGGAACAATCCACAATCATCTATAAGTCGAGAAAACGTTCGGTCGGAACGTTAAATATAGCTGCGAGTTTTTTCGCGGTAGCCAGACTTATAGTTCTTTTACCACGTTCCATGTTGGAGACAATCTGCCGCTGGACATTGCCGAGTTTTATTCCCAGTTGTTCCTTGGTTAGGTTATGATTATCACGATAGATTCGCAGAGCATCACCAGGGGCGCTTTTGCTCTTCATTTCTTTGTACCAGTCGGAGTCGATAACCGTTACAAGATCATTGTCATCATTTTCGTCGATTACGAGCTGTTTTCCATATTCGCGACGTAATATGTCAAGCATGCGGGGTGATATCTCGCCGCGAATAGAAATATCAATATGGGGCGTTTTCACGTGAGCCTGCATAGTAAACCTCGATTTCTATTCAGTCGAATATAACTAAAATTGTGACTATTTTGATCCTGCTTCCAGAGCTAACCATCATTCTATTACCGAAAGTGACGAAAAGGGAAGAGGGGTGCGGCGGTATTCCGAGTACACTTTACTTAACTACCAATGATAAATGGGGTCATGAAAAATTAAATGGCTAAGAAATAATTTTACTCTGACCCCATTTATTTCATTTATTTATTTCATTTATTTATACCATTTATTTATAATAACAGTGGTTAAGGAAATTGTAAAACTGAATTATTTGGTGAAAGTTGGGCAAGTATGTGCCCCCGATTTTTTTCGATTACCTTGTTTGGGGACAGTCCTCCAAGTGGCGACGGTAAGCCGTTTGCCGCTCTGAGCTTGCGCCTGAGCGTAGCGAATAAGTGCCCTGGGGTATCCGTCTTCGAAGTCGGGCAATGCCCATCTTCAAACTAACCGGTTTTAACGTAACAAGGGAAATTAATCGGTTACCCCCTATACGCTTCTCAATGCAAAATTTAATTTTACTCTGACCCCATTTATTCCATTTATTGTACCATTTATTGTAATTTATTATGCAGGCTGTTAGCGATGAAGCCATTGCATTTACCAGTTACCTGTAGTACTATATATCGTACGTATTAAACTAGGGAGGTGTACTATGCCAAATCTATCCGTAAGTGATGCTCGTAAGAGCCTATATAAACTTGTAGATGAAGTCTCTGAATCACATATACCGGTGTTCATTACCGGAAAAAGAAACAGTGCTGTATTAATATCAGAAGAAGATTGGTCATCAATTCAGGAAAGCCTCTATTTGATGTCCATTCCTGGAATGAAAGAATCAATTCAGGAAGGACTATCTACTCCCATTATTGAATGTAGTAAGGAGTTAGATTGGTGAGCTGGGAAATTGTATATACAAAACAAGCCAAAAAAGATGCAAAAAAACTAGCTCATTCAGGATTGAAAAAGAATGCAAAAGAACTACTTGAAGTAATCGAAGAGAATCCATATCAAAACCCACCTGCATACGAAAAGTTAACCGGTGATTTATCTGGTGCATATTCCAGAAGGATTAATATTCAACATAGGTTGGTTTATCAAGTCATTGAAGAGATAAAGACAATAAAAATTATTCGTATGTGGACGCATTATGAAAAGTAAAATTTTGGTTGAAATTTCGCTAAAACAGCAAGCCTAAAAATAGAAGAAAAGTAAGGGGTCAGGTTATGAAATATAAGATTTTTTATAAATATGACATTTCAAGATCTGACTCTCTTTCTTTCTCTTATTGAAGAAATAAATCTGTCCCCTTTTTTCCCTCTGACCCCATTTTTATGACCTGAATGCCATTTTGCAGTGCCGGTTTGGAGTTTGTTCTGGGTCTCTTCCATAGCAAACATTACATGCTCCCGGCTTGTTCTTCAAGATATTGTTCGGCGGCGGCAGCCAAAAGTTGAGACCTTTTCAGACCGGCATGAGCCCGGTATTCATCGACCCGGATTAGGAGGGCCTCTGGAAAGATAACGTTAAACCTTCTGGTTTTGGCGTAGCGTTTTTTGATGGTTTCATCGACCGGAATCGGTACGATCTCAGCATTCGGGCAGGCGGCAGCAAGATCCTCTTTCGCGGTTTTGGGGTGGACGATAGTTTCAGGCTCCGATAAGCACGCCGCCAGGGCGTCAACAGCCATTTCGTAAGCCTCATTCCATGTTTTTCCGAACGTTTCGCAAATCTCGACGTCCGGAATTGAGACCAGAACGTTATCACCTTCTTTTTTGAAAA
>JAGGXA010000029.1 GCA_021163285.1 Deltaproteobacteria bacterium
AATGCGTGTTATACAAGCACAACATTTCTGTAATTCGTTGATATTAAAAGCATAATTTTCTTCTTGAAAATAGTTTATGCAGGTTTTAGGTGCAATATAAAAAAGTCTGATGAGCAACCACAGGGGCCTGCCCTGAAATGATATACCAGTATGCAGTATATGTTTTTTAATCAACCTGTAGTTATTATTCTGCGTTTCAATGCCGATGCACGAACTTCGCAGATCCAATCCGTACATAATGTACCTGAAGTTAAAACCAACCCATAACTCCTTTGTTTCCCCATGCTATTTTAGTTGAACATTTTCCTTGACACTTGAGTGTTTATTATGGCATGAAATGATTTGATAAAAAAATCACATGCAGGTTTAATGGACGCGGAAAAATAAAATATTCCACTTGAACTTGTTCCTTTTCTCAACTCAACATTTTAAAATTAAACATTTAAAATTGTGTCTGAGCGGAGTTTTCGTTCAGGCACTACTTAGCGCCTGAACGAAAGACTTTGGGAAAGATTAACGATTAACTGGCAGGAGACAGAGTTTATGGGTCAAGACAAACCAAAAGGTTCTGTGATGGTTATCGGAGGTGGAATAGCCGGTATTCAGGCTGCAGTTTCACTTGCGGATTGTGGATATGGCGTCCATCTGATTGAACGTACTGCTTCTCTGGGAGGTATGATACCCAAGCTTCATCGTATTTATCCCCTCTGTGCGTGCTGTAAGCTGGATCCAAGGATTGCTGCTTGCGAACAGGATCCAAATATCAATATAATGTTGAATACCACTGTCCTTAACATTTCAGGAGAGTTGGGCAACTTTAATGTATCACTCAAAACAGAGCAAGAAGAAAAATCGGTAATTACCGGTGCAATTATCCTTGCGGCCGGGATTGAGACCTTTGATCCATCGGGATTTGACACTTATTCCCATGGCAAATTTGCAAATGTTGTTACCAGCGTGGAATTTGAGATGGAACAAAAACCCCTCGGACCCAATGCGGGCGTTTTAAAGAGACCTTCCGACGGTAAGATTCCGGAAAAGATTGCATGGCTTCAGTGTGTAGGTTCCCGGGATATCAACCGGTGTGACGCCCCATATTGTTCCTCGGTATGTTGTATGTATGCACTCAAAGAAGCCGTTAATGCCAAGGAATTCAAAGAAGACATAGAAACAACGATTTTTTACATGGATATGAGAACCCATGGCAAAGGATTCGAAGACTATTTGAATAATGCGATTTCAAGAGATGTTAAGCTTGTCCGCAGTCGGATTCATACGATTGATCCTGTGCCTGAAAGTGATTCCCTTGCGATTACCTATGCAGATGAACACGAAGAATGTCATAAAGAGATCTTTGATATGGTTGTTTTGTCGGTAGGTATCAAACCCGCGACAGATGCAATTGAGCTTGCCGGGAAAATCGGGGTGAAATTGAACGATGATCAGTTTGTAAGAACTGAACCGTTCAAACCTGTTTCCACAAATAAACCGGGCGTTTTTGTTTGCGGAGGCCTGTGTGGTCCCGTGGATATCAGTCAATCGGTTATTCAGGCAACTGCCTCTGTTTCCGAAATCGCTTCCATCCTTGAACCGGAACCGTTTTCATCTCCAAAGGTTTATCCTGAGCCATCCGGTATGGAAACCGGGGAACCCAGGGTATTGGTTGCCTATAGTTTATGTTCGGCCATGGCATCCGATCTCGGTGGAGAGATAGAAGATTATGCAGGAAAACTTCCAGGTGTTGTCGCTGTTTCAAAATTGGAGGGTGATATCCTGGGATCACTTACGAATAAATTAAAGGAGAAGGGCGCAAACAGGGTTGTTTTTGCCTGCTGTACACCGGTCATACATAAAAATCTTCTCGAAGAAGCGCTTAAAACGGCAGGGCTGAATCCTTACCTCTATGAGATAGTTGACCTCAGGGTCCTTGATTCCGATAACCCATCCCTTCAACTTCGGGATCGACTCAGGATGGGGGTTGCCCGTTCCGCATTTATTTCACCACCACATTTGCAAGAGATACCCGTTGTAAAGAAGGCCCTGGTTATCGGAGCCGGTATTGCAGGTCTTGAAACCTCTCTTGCCATAGCAAAGGAAGGGTATCCGGTCACACTCGTAGAAAAAGAAAAAGAGACAGGCGGTCATGGGCGTCATGTGAGGAGTACCTGGCAGGGATATGATGCACAGGAATATTTAAAGGCCCTTATTTCCTCAGTAGAAGGGAATGAAAACATCAGTGTAATGACCGAAACCAGGGTCAGGAAAAACATGGGGTTCGCTGGTAATTTCCTCACCATTCTGGAACATGATGGAAAAGAGATTGAAATTTCTCATGGAGTGACAATCCTTACGCCGGGAGGCAATCCAGTCAAACCGGAAGAATACCTTTATGGCAAGAATAAAAATGTGTACCTCTGGTCTGAATTGGGTGGAAAAATGGTTGAAGATCCCTCAGCCTTTAAAAATGCCGGAGCAGCAGTATTTATTCAGTGCGTGGGGTCCAGGGAAACAGGGTGTCCGCATTGCAGCAATTTTTGCTGTTCATTTTCAGTACGTACGGCGCTTGATCTCAAAAGCAACAATCCGGATATGAACGTGTTTGTCCTCTACCGTGAAATGCGTACATTCGGGGAGAGAGAAAATATTTACCGGAAAGCAAGGGAAAAGGGAGTGATTTTTATCCGCTATGACCTTGAAAATAAACCGGTAGTGGAATCCCTGAAGGATGAGGATAAGCTAAAGGTAACGGTCTATGATCCTATCCTGCAGAGGCCTGTCGGGCTTACTGCGGATTTTGTTTCGCTTCAGACTGCTATAAAGGGAACAAATAATCAGGAGTTAGCAGATATCTTCAATGTGAATCTGGATACAAATGGATTCTTTGCAGAATCTCCTGAAAAGCTTAAGCCGGTAGATACAAGCAGCGATGGGATTTATATGGCGGGTCTTGCTGTTTATCCCAAAGATACAGGTGAAAGCATTGCTCAGGCAAAGGCAACCGCCGCAAGGGCCCTTGAAATTCTTACACAGGATACCCTAAAGGTCGGCGGGATGGTTGCAGAGGTCAATCCTGAAAAATGTGCTGTTTGCTGTACCTGTGTCAGGACCTGCCCCTTTGATGTCCCTGTTATTGATCCTTCAACAGGGGCGGCATATATCGATCCGGGACTTTGTCAGGGCTGCGGGATGTGTGTTGCTGAATGTCCCGGGAAGGCTATCGTTATGTCCTCTTGCAGTGACCGGATGTTAAATGAAGCGCCGTCTGTTCTTCTGGCGACATAAAACTCGTTATGAGGCTGTCCGAGAATAGCAATTTTTTTTCAAAATCAAGGCTTGCGAAAAAAATTACAGCAGGCATATGGTTGATATCGGAGTCTCGCAAGCTCGCTTACCTCCGAGGATTATTTTTTGAGCATAACGCACAGTTCGGGAAAAAGGGCATTCCCGGACAGCCTTTTAGTATCTTAGTAATCATTTTCGTGTTTTTTGTGGCAGAATATTTTCAAGTTAATTGAGTTTAAAGTGCCTAAAGTGAGCTAAAGTGCCTAAAGTTGTGGTGCGCGCTTTCAGCGCGGTTCAAATTAATAGATAGAGCGAAGTGATACCTTAACTTGAGGCATTTAAAACTTTAGTTCACTTTAGGCACTATTCCGGTTTATCCGAGTTAGGAGATGGTAATATGAATGATTTTAAACCTCAAATTGTCGCTTTTTGCTGTTCTAATTGCGCCTCTTCAGCCGCTGCGGTGGCTGACGGTATGAAAAAAACGTTACCGGATAATGTAAAGATTATTCAGGTTCCCTGTACGGGAAGGATCGAAATACTGCATCTTTTGAAGGCCTTTGAGCAGGGTGCGGATGGTGTTTATGTCGCAGGCTGTCAGGATGATAGTTGTCGGTATATCAGCGGTATAAAAAAGGCGGCCAAGAGGGTTGCCGGTGTTAAGAGGATACTTGAAGAAATTGAGATGGATCCTGAGAGGATTAACATATTTAACCTTTGTGCCGGTCAGGGTCAAAGATTTGTTGAAGTTGCCTATGAAATGATAAACAGGCTCAAGGAAATCGGTCCGAGCCCTGTAAAGTGAACGCTATACATTCTATGAGGTATTAGTAATGATTGTTGCAGAACCAAAACCGATCAAGGAATTACTTGAGATGGTTCAGGATTTCAATAAAATCCTTGTTATTGGATGTAAAGGTTGCGTAACCGTATGTAACGTTGGTGGCTTAAAAGAAGTAGGTATTCTGGCTTCTACCTTAAAAATTGCAAGAAAAAAAGATGGCAGGGAAATAGAAGTTGGAGAACATGTGCTCGAGCGACAGTGTGATCCTGAATATATAGACGAAGTAAAAGATATTATAGATGACTATGACGCAGTTATTTCCCTGGCCTGTGGAGTCGGTCCCCAGTTTCTTTCCGAGCGGTATCCATCAGCAAGGATTTTTCCGGGAGTAAATACGAAATTTATGGGCGGTGCAGTTGAACATGGTGTCTGGTCAGAGAGATGCGCAGGTTGCGGCCAGTGTGTAATCCACTATTTTGGCGGCCTCTGTCCTATCGCAAGGTGTTCAAAAAGCCTAATGAATGGTCCTTGCGGTGGTTCTTCCCATGGAAAATGCGAGATATCCGACGATGTGGATTGCATCTGGGATATTATTGTCAGGAAGATGATGGCTCAGGGTCGTTTGGATGAGCTTGTAAAATTCAGACCACCTAAGAGCTGGACCACTGCAAGAGATGGCGGCCCAAGAAAAATGGTGAGGGAGGAGCTGGTAATATGAGTGAATATAAAGCGGGAAGTAATCTGGAAAAGGTATTGAAAGCAGGGCATTTCGCCTTTACAGGTGAATGCGGGCCTCCTCAAGGTGCGAATATAGAGCTTCTCAAGGAAAAGGCCGGACATCTGAAAGGTTGTGTGGATGCAGTAAATGTCACGGACAACCAGACTGCGGTAGTACGCATGTCCAGTTGGGCAGCTTCACTTGTCCTTTTGCAGGAAGGACTTGAACCAAATTTTCAAATGGTTTGCCGAGATCGAAATCGTTTGGCAATTCAGAGCGATATTCTCGGTGTCTATACCCATGGGATAAGGAATATGCTCTGTCTCTCAGGTGATCACCAGAAATTTGGTGATCATCCGGAGTCAAAGAATGTGTTTGACATTGATTCCATGCAGTTGATCAATACTGTCAAGACCATGAGAGATGACGGGAAATTTCTTAACGGTAAGGATATTGATGTGCCACCCAGACTTTTTATCGGCGCTGCTTCAAATCCATTTGCCGAACCCTTTGACTTTCGTGTTTATCGCCTGGCAAAGAAAATTGAAGCTGGAGCTGATTTTGTTCAGACTCAATGTATATACAACATGGATCGATTCAGGGAGTTTATGAAAAGGGCGGTAGATATGGGTCTCCACGAAAAATGCTACCTGCTTGCAGGAGTTACTCCAATGAAGAGCGTCGGTATGGCCCGGTATATGGCTAAACAAGTCCCAGGTATGGAAGTCCCTGAATCCCTGATCAAACGGTTAAAGGGCGCGGGTAAAGGCAAGGTTGCTGAAGAAGGAATTAAATTTGCCATAGAACAGATCCATGAATTTGAAGAAATGGAAGGTGTTGCGGGTGTCCATCTCATGGCAATTGAATGGGAACACAGGGTGCCTGAGATAGCTGAAAGGGCAGGGGTGCTTCCGAGACCGCAGGTGTAATAAACTTAAAATATTGAGATTTTTTATAAAGCCCGGCAGGACATTTCAAAATGATCCGCCGGGCTTTCGATATTGGAAGGTCTCTTTGACTGCAATATCACCTTTAAGTATACTTTGTTCTGTTGAATATGGTTGCATTCTGTCCTTTATTTATGAAGATAATCGGACCGACAATGATTTTATTGAAAATGTAAATTTATCGCTCGTGATGCAAATGTTGCATTGCTTTCAAATAATGCGACCTGCAAGGTTAGCTTTTGGATAAAACTGTTCAATATCCTCTTTACCTCATTGACCTGTTGATTAAGTTCTCTAAAATTTCTCATTCCTCCCCCTTTTTTTCAATGCCAACGGCTAAACGCTATTGGCTAACTGTACAGAAGCAAATATTTTTTGTAGTTTTGTTCCGGAAAGAAACATTACAAAAAAAGTGGTAATTTTTTGATGGGAGAGGTGTTTTTTCTTGACTTAATTTTAATAGGTGACCGTGTCGTTATAATTTTGTGAAAAAGGGAGAAAAGATTGTTAAGATTAATAATCTTCAAATGATTGAATATGGTAATGACAACCACGCCAAACAGAAATTCCGGTCGTTAACATCCTTTTGAGTGATGATGTGCCTCAATTCAAAAAGCTTACTGCGGAATATGCACTCTGCTGAATTCATGAAGGAAAGCGCTATAATCGGCTAAGCCCGCTTGTTCCTTTTAATGTTGATGAGCTTAAAAAGTTCTTATCATTTTTTAGTTGACGATATATGTCTTAATCGGGTATGAATTTTCAGTTACAACAAGAAGCTGGGTTTATAAAAAGCAAAAAATTAAATTAATAAATCAGTAAAGTCAGGAAGGTTTTAAGGGGGTACAAATGCCTTTAAAATTTTTCTGGTTTTTTTTGCTTTTTTACGGGAGAATGAACAATTTATTTTTTAAAACAAGCTTTTAGCATAGGGTTATTTTTACTTTTTTTTGTCTTTATGGTAATTAGCGGACTTTTTTTTATCACCCGCCTTTGCAAAACAAAGGATTGTAAAGAAGGATTTAAACAAGGATGGGAAAACATACCCGGATTGCACATTTTGACAGTGGTGGGAATATATTGAAATTAGAGGTAGACAGCAACGGCGATGAAATTTTCATTGCCAATTTGGCTCCAAATTTCGTATCAGATCTGCCAAAAATGACTCCTTTCCCGTAAATACCCATTCTAAATACGGACCAGGGATAAGAATGAAACATTGAATCCGTGAACGGTTACGCTTAAACCAGTCATTTGTTTACTCGGAATGGCTGATGATTTATAACTTGACACAAAAAATTATTTTATACTATAAGGCACATAGGGTTTATTTAGATATTGTAATCGTTCAGAGGTTAAGGGTTAAGCACAAAGAAGGCGTTAAAACCCCGGAGTCCTCGTTCCCACGCCGGAGCATGGGAATCAGACGATTTTTTTTTATGGGTATGGGAAAATAAAACCTGAGAAATATAAAAAATTAGGGTAATATTTATTTAAAGGAGGTATTTTATGGCTGATTTTTATGTTAATATTTTTTTGGATGATGAGCTTAAGAAGAAAATTGAAGATACAGGCCTGGGCGATCAAATTCAGGAGATTGACGGTAAAAAGGCTGTTCAGGTAGAAATGAGCAAAAAAGATCAAAAGAAACTTAAAAAAGCCTTTCCCGAAATGGAGTTTGATTCTTCAAATGCCTGTACGCTTCCCGAAGAAAGTCAAACCACTCTCGTTAACATTATACTTGAGTTGAAAAGCCTTGACGTAATGAAATTTGCAATTACAAAACTTTATAACCCGCTTGCAGGCAAGGCTTTGCGAACTAAATCATAAGGTGATTAAGAAGGATTCGCTTAAAAATAAATTACCACCTGGGAGGCTGTCCGAGAATAGCAATTTTTTTTCAAAATCAAGGCTTGCCCAAAAAATTACCGCAGACATATAGTTGATATTTCGAGGATAATTTTTTGAGCATAACGCAGAGTTTGGCAAAAAGGGCATTCCCGGACAGCCTCCTGGTTTCCAGGTTCTGCCTGGGAATCTTTTATGCAAGGCCCTGTGAGGCTCAAGGTTCTCAGCACAGGCCGATGCAGAGCGTCTCAAAATATGTTTCAACGCAGGGCATTGAAACGAGAGAGTGACACCTGTTAGGGTTCGCGCAACAATAACTTTACAGAATTGACGCTCGGTTTTAGGTTAGGTTCAGTAGATTTTGAAGAGCAAAAGGCGCAGTAATAGTGGACTATTTGGCATCCTTCATTTTTGCTTTACACTTGGCAGAAAAGTGGCAGCGGCATTCTGCCGCTGATTTAAGATGCTATAAGCCTCTTTTGCAATTTACAATTTTTAGTTCCAATAAAAGTGTCAGCTACTTTTACCTCAAAATGAAGGATGCCGATTATTTCAAGGTTTTTGCTCTTTAAAATCTGCCGAAAATGATCTGAAGATGAGATGCCAAAATGTTAAATTATTTTTGTGCAAGCCCTTAATAAAAGCCTTCCGGTGCGTATCCGTCGCTGTCCCTGTAAAGGATCATGATACGGGCAGGGTCCTCAGGAAAGGTAAAATCGATCACATCTTTTGTAAGCTTCCTGGATTGCCATGTTTCTAAAATATGGTTATCGATCCATTTAACACCAACTACCTGGTCTATTCCATGGGAATAACCGACCATTCTTTTCAGCCCCCCTGAGAGCATTCTGACAATTCCACTCCTCCTCTCCTTATAAAGGAGAAAGGTTTGATTATCAAATTCAGATTTGATTTCAAACCGCCGCGGAACATATATTTCCCGGAAAGTTTTTTTATTACCCCCCCCTGTATAAACATCTTTTTCAAGCTTAATGGGGTAAGCTATTTCCATATAGTTCCCATAATTCGCTCGCCGGAAGATTCAATCTTTTCCGTGGGAGTAAAGTATCCATGCAGATCAGAGCTCGGTTCCAGGATAATCAGAAAATTCCAGTTTTCTCCCTTGCCTTTCCAGCCTGTCCGGAGCTCATTCCTTATGCCGTGATCGGCCATGACACCGTTTTCATCCAGAATAAAATCGCCTCCGGTAGAATCACTGTTAAAATTTACATTTTGCATAAAGGTGGGATAGGCTTTAAGGCACCCAAAGAAATCAACATCAATATCTTTTTTTGAGCCCCATAATCCCTGTCTCACCGAATGATGAGGCAGGGAAAGAAAGAAATGCCAGCATCATACTTAGAATTACACCTAAATCCTGCAAGCGTCGAGTTTGCCGAAGACCTGCCTGCTGCAGGCAGGAAGGCGGCAAGGGCGCAGACGTACTATGATACTTCAAGACCTTGCCAACACCGTCCCGCCTCCAGGCGGGATAAAATCGGCACTCCCGGAGGGTAAACTATTTTCAAAAACCGCAGC
>JAGGXA010000152.1 GCA_021163285.1 Deltaproteobacteria bacterium
AAATTAATGCGTGTTATACAAGCACAACATTTCTGTAATTCGTTGATATTAAAAGCATAAATTTCTTCTTGAAAATAGTTTATGCAGGTTTTAGGTGGTAATAAATTATAGATTCCCGTGTGCAAGAGAATAACGAAATGAGGGGGTTAGAAACGAGGATCTATGCACCTACCTGGAGAAGTTATTTCGTCCTCGTCCCTCAATTGTGTGAACGGTTACAAAAGAGGATAGGATGAAAAAAATTCACATGTACTTAATTTGTTGTATGTTGTTGATCTTTTTACCGGTCGGAGTCCTGGCTGCCGGCAATCATAAACTGTCCCTCCGCAAAGCCATTGCCATTGCCTTGCGGGACAGTCCGCTGCTCCAGGCTCGGGAATCAGAAGTCACAGGCGCTATTGAGGGAGAAAAAACCCGCAAAGGAGAATTGCTCCCCCGCCTTGATGCCTATGCCGGCTATCAAAGAACCTCTGCCCCCATGGCTGTCGTCCCCATCAAAGGTTTTAATACCACCCCACCGATCTTCAGTCGCGATCATTATCAGACCGGCCTTACCTTAAGCTTTCCACTTTATGAGGGGGGGCGACACCGGACACGGATCACCACCTCAAAACTGTTAAAAACCATTGCCGGCAAGGATCTTAAGTTCTCGCAACAGGAAATCATTGCCAACGTTACTAATACCTTCAACCGGATTCTTTCCTTGAAAGAACTTGAAGCGGCTCAGCAACGTGCGCTCGCAGCCCTGAAAAACGCCCGAAATGACACGGAAAAAAGACTGGAGACAGGCAGGGCTGCCCCGGTGGAACTGATGAAGATAGATACCCAGGCAGCCCGGGAGGAACACGATCTCATCCATACCAGGGAGGCCGGCATCAGGAGCCGACA
The DNA here is from genome assembly GCA_021163285.1 of Deltaproteobacteria bacterium. GTDB lineage: Bacteria > Desulfobacterota > DSM-4660 > Desulfatiglandales > Desulfatiglandaceae > JAGGXA01. Next base: position 889 of record JAGGXA010000152.1, read on the forward strand.
AGCTCTGACAGCCCTGCTGGGGGAAAACCCTGCCGTTTTACCAAGCGTTGAGGGGGAACTCTCAACAGCATTTCCGGAGCTGCCGGAAACCACTGAAGCTCATTTGGAAGAAATGATCAAAAAGCGACCCGATATCCAGAAATCCATTCAGGAAGTTAAACTGGCCGCCGCCAATGTTAAATTACAAAAGGGTTATAATCTTCCCGATATCACCCTGACAGGTGATTATGGTCAGCGAACCGGCAGCGAACTCAATGACAATGAGGAAGTCTGGTCAGCGGGAATTAATGTTAATCTCAATATTTTCAACGGTGGGGTAACCAACGCCCGAATCCGGCAGGCAAAAGCCGGTCTGACTGCGGCCCGAAAAAGATTACAGCAGCAAAGACTGACTGCCATGACGGAAATACATCAGGCCCGCTCCCGGATCAAAGAGGCAGGCAACAGAATTCAAATGGCTGCTCAAGCCATCCTGAGCGCCAGAGAATCATACCGTATTGAGGATTTGAAATACCGTACCGGAGCCGGCACTATTACAGACAGCCTGCTGGCCCAGGCGGCCTGGTTCCAGGCCGAAGCCCTGAAAGCAGAGGCAGTCTATGAACTGGAAAAGGCAATGGTTGATTACCGCCTGGCCACCGGCACTATTAAGGAAGGAATTTAAACAATGGTTAAAAAGATAATCGGCATCGTAGTTATCATCCTGCTGACAGCGGGAGGAGCAGCATTGATCAAATATAAAAAAACCGAAATTGATAGAGCTCCAATGCCGGCCCCCGCGATTGCGGCCGTTAAGACCACCCGGATCAGTCACGGAACTTTTTCCATCAAAAAAACCTTGTTGGGCAATATTGTCGCCAAACAGCAGATAACACTTGCGGCCCGGATTACCAGCCATATCCTGAGCGTTTCCATACGGGAAGGCTCGATAGTGAAAAAAGGAGAGATCCTGGTACGACTCGATGACCGCAGGGAAAAAGACCGGGTGGCCGCCACCAGGGCTGAGCTGGCCGCAGCCAAAACACAGTCGGCAACCCAACAGGCCATTTTTACCCGTGACCAAAAACTGTTTGCGGCTCAAGCCATCAGCCGGGAAACTATTGATAAATCCCTCGCCGGCCGAGATGCCGCGCAGTCACAGGTTACGTCCTTGCAAAAGGCCATGGATACGGCAATAACCGACCTTTCATACACCGTGATCTGTGCCCCTGCTGACGGGATTATTACCAGCAGGCTGGTCAATCCCGGCGATCTGGCAACTCCTAGAAAACCGCTTCTTGGACTTGAAGAACAACAGGCAGGCTACTACATTCAACTCAATATTCCCCAGGCTGATTTTACCAGGCTAACCAGGGGCGACACGGTAAAGATCAGCCCGGACAGCTTTACCAACGCAACAGCCATCACTGCCCGGATCAGCAGAATTCATCCGGCCATCAGTCTCGGAACCCTGGCAACTCTGGAAATAGATATTCCCAAACGACCTTTCAACTTGCCCACCGGCGGTACGGTCAGGGTATCTCTGGTTGAGGGTGTGGCCACTGGTTGGCATATTCCAGGCCGGGCGGTGCTGGAGAATGTCAACAAAAGCTATGTTTTTACAGTCGATAATAATAATCTTGTTCATATTGTTGCCGTTACAATCCTGGGCCAAAGTCATGACTCGCTGATTATAGATGGACATCTGAATAAAAACAGCCGGATTATTGTAGCTCAGGAAAGCGCCCTGCTCAGACTGCATGAAAAACAGCAGGTAAAGGTAATCCAATGAAATCCAGAAGTTTTATTGAAAGTTTGCTTAATCATTCCCACCTCGTCATGTCGGTTATCCTGCTGCTCGCAGCATTTGGGATAATCGGTTTCCGTTCCATGCCTCTGAACCTGTTTCCCGATGCCAATTACCCTGTCATCGCGGTAATCATCCCCCAACCCGGGGCTGCCGCCGCTGATGTGGAAGACAAGGTTACCCGTCCGGTTGAAAAAGAACTGGCAACCATCGACCTGGTCCGCAAGGTACGCTCCGTGAGTCAGGATGAAATGACCGTGGTGAGCGTTGAGTTTGAGTACCATAAAAGACTCGATGCTGCCGCCACAGACGTAGCTAATAGCCTGAAAAAGATTGAATCACGGCTGCCGGAGAATATCAGACCCCCGGAAATTTTTCGTATCAGCGATGCCGTTACGCCGGTATTCACCCTGGCCTTAATCCCGCATCAGGGAGGTCATCTGGACCTTGCAAAAGTCCGTCAACTCGCTGACAACGAAATTCGGCAAGCCTTTCTTCGGATTCCGGAGATAGCTAATGTCGAAGTTTTCGGGGGCTACTCCCCGGAAATAACCGTTGAAGTCGATCCTGCCCGGCTCTATGCCTGCAATCTCTCACTGAGCCAGGTCATAATGGCCTTAAGAAAACAGAACATTAATATTCCTGACGGCCTGATTATCAACAAACATAGTCAGTTCCTCATAAAAACCGAGGGAGAGCGGCTGCTTAAATCGAAATTGGCAACAATTGTTATCGCCCACGACACTGCAGGGAAAGGCGGTGAACTTCACTTAGGTGATATTGCCAACATTAAAACCGCATACCAGGAACGCCGGTCCCTCTATCGGGGCAATGGTCAGGCCGCCATCGGTATCAATCTGTTACGCCCGGAACAGGGCCATGTAACTACCACGATCGCCGCGGTGGAAAAGGCCCTGCCCTCAATCGCCAGGCAGTTTCCTGCCATCGACTTTCAGGTTGCAGATACCCAGAAAATTATTATCAACACCAGCATTTCCAATATGACCGATGCCTTGCGGGATGCTGTTATCATGACCATAGCAGTCATTTTCATTATCCTGGCCAACCTGCGCATGTCATTACTGGCCGCCATCTCGATCCCCTTCACCTATTGTCTCACCTTTGCAGCTATGTATGTGCTTGGCTATGAACTCAATATCGTCACCCTGACAGCGGTAATCGTTGCAGTTGGCCTTCTGCTGGACGATGCTATTGTGGTTATTGAAAATATTGAGCGCCATTACCACAAGCTGCAGGAACCTGTCAAAGAAGCGGTAGTCAATGGTTTGAAAGAAATCATGCCGGCAGACTTGGCCGGGACATATACCACTGTAATCGTTTTGCTCCCCATCATGTTCATTGGCGGCTACGTACAGAAAATTTTGCGTCCTTTTACCGTGGTACTGGCCTTATCCCTGCTGGCCAGTTATATCGTTTCGGTGACCGTAATTCCGATCCTTGCCCCCTATTTTATGAGGAGAAGCAGCCGCAAAAACCGGCTTGAAAAAACGGCAGCCCTTTTCAATGATTTTATTATTGATCCCATCAGCAATTTTTTTGCCGGGCTGATTCACACCGCTTTACGGCATAAATTGCTTTTTACTTTACCGGTCATCATCCTTTTTGTCATCAGTATGAAAATTGTAATGCCCTTGAACGGCAGAGATCTGATGCCGCCTATGGATACCGGCATTATCAAAATAGCTTTTGAGACCGATGCTGATTCTTCCCTGGAGCAGACAGAAAAAATTACCCGGCAGGTTGAAAAATATCTTGCAGGGTTTGAGGGCTTGCAACTGCTTTCGACCACCGTGGGTTCTGAACCCGGGGTAGTCAGTTTCGGCACAGGCCGGGTTCCCCAACAAGGAATTATTACTGCCCATTTTATCGACCGTTTTCACCGTCGGGAAAACATCTGGGAAATTGAAGATAAAATCCGTAAGCAGGCAGCTGACATTCCCGGGTTAAAATCATTTGATGTTTTTGACTACGGCGCCACCCCCCTGTCATCCATTGCCGCGCCAGTGGATGTCATGATCAGCGGCCCCGATCCCAAAATCCTGGATGCACTGGCCGATCAGGTGGTTGAAAGGCTTAAGACGGTAAGGGGGTTGACCATGGTAAGCCGTTCCTGGACCGGAGATAAAACCGAATACCTGATGAAAATCGATCTGGAAAAAGCCGTCCGCTACGCTCTTGATCCGGTAACTATCAGCGCGGAACTTGCCAATGCCATTAAAGGCGGTCAGGCCTCAACCCTCCGGGTTCCCGGAGAAGACGGCTATCTGATCAGGGTTCGCTATCCGGAAAATGAACGTCACAGCATCAAGGATCTGATGAGCATCTATGTAGCCGGCCTGTCAGGCCCTGTTCCCTTAGGAGAGCTGGTATCCCTGATTAAAACCAGAACCAGGACCAGGTTTACACGACAGGGACTGGAACCGACCGTTGACATCTACGGCTACAGGGCTGCCATGGCAATCACCTTTTTACAGGCAAATGTGCAAAAGGCATTAAAAGGGTTGGCACTGCCTCCAGGTTATCACTTAAGCCATGAAGGCGAGGTTAAAAATATGAAGGCGGCAGGCAAACGGCTGACTAAAGCTCTGGCTTTGGCCGTTATTCTGCTCTTTTTCTCCCTCGTGCCAACCTTCAGGTCATGGATAAACCCGATTACTATCATGAGTGTCATTCCTCTCGCGATGATCGGCGGCGCCTGGGGCCTGCTGATATCCGGTCAACACGCCTGCATGCCCGCTAATATGGGTATGATTCTGTTGGCAGGGATCGTGGTCAATAACTCGATTCTGCTGATAGATTTTATTGAGAAGGCCCGGGCGGAAGGAAAAGAATTACTGGAGGCCATCGAACAGGCGGTGCGAGTACGCACCCGGCCCATCCTGATGACTGCCACCAGCACCATTGTCGGCATGCTGCCCATCGCCGCCCAGCGGGCCCTCGGACTGGAGCGCCTTTCACCTCTCGCCGTAATTGCCATCGGCGGGTTGCTAATAGCCACTTTCCTGACCCTGATATACGTGCCGCTGTTTTACACCCTTATCGACAACCTGCACCAACGATTAAAGGGGCTTCACGGTTAAAAAAAACTGTAGCGGATAAAAAAGGGCCACTCCCCTGGTTTGGAATGGCCCCCTTTTCTTACTGAAGTTATTTTTGCGCGAACCCTCAGGAACGTGGACAAATCAATTTCCAACGGCTACCAACTTAAAGCGGGACACTTTCCGCTTTAAGTTGGTAGTTGATGCATGAAAGCAATGGCAACTCGGGCATTCATTCTCACGTTCCCGCTTTTTCTGAATTACATACAATCTTTGAATAGGTATTGACACTGCTGATAATTTTTGGAACTATTATCGTAAGTGTTCAACATCACCCCATCTGTACACGTTCCGGTTAAGCAACACAGGGTTGACTATACTGTAAAGTCACTTGCCCTGATCACGCACATCCGGGGCGCTGGTAAACGGGTATATGTCTGGGGTTCTCGCAGGTTCGTACCCTCATGAACGGTTACCTGTAATTATATCGGGTGATTTGCCGGGAATGCAGAGCGTCCGGGCATGGTTTACCACGCCGAAGCGTGGTAACGGGTTAAAACCAACTATTAATAACCCAATACAGGAGGAGACACCCCGAATGGGAAAAAGAAGCCTGGATCGAGTCTTAGGTGAAGGAAACTGGGGAAAGCCCAAATGGGGCCCGGGAAATTATCCAACAAACACAATGTCCTATTTTGACCGAACAGGATGGCTGCCCAGGGGAAAAACCATCGGATGTTATTGGGACATGGCCGTAAAGATGAATAACGACGGCATTGCTTTCGCAGACGTTGTTGAAGGCGAGGAAATGACGGTAACCTATGGGGAAGCCGATGTCCAGGTGAAGAAGCTGGCTCTTGCCTTGATTGATCTCGGAATCAGGCCCGGTGATAAGGTAGGGACAGTCCTGGAAAATTCAGTAGGATATTCTATATCCATACTGGCAATCAACTATATCGGCGCCGTCTGGGTGCCTTTACATATGTTTCTGAGGGAAGCCGAATGGTCATATATCATCGGGCATGCTGAGATAAAGGTCTTGATTTGCAGTGAGATTCACAGGGGTTATTCATTGGCGAAACTCGCCGCAAGTCTGCAGCCGCAGATGAAACTTCTGAAAAAGGTGGTTATTTTAGGCAATCCCGAACAGGGTCAGTTGAATTTAAATGATATAATGGAAAAGGATTACAGTGTAAAGTATCCTGGTGAATATATAAAGGACGTTTATTTAAAGAAATATATTTTTTCATCTGATGATCTTCAGGAGATAATTTATACATCCGGAACCACGGGTCCTCCAAAGGGCGCCATGCATAATCATGACAGCAATTTAAACCATTCGCTGGGCTGGGTTTATCATTATGATCTCGGCAGGGATGACAGCCTTTTGAATCTGGCAATTATGTCTCATCAACATGGCTACGGCGTGCTTTGGGTGCCTTTCTGGTTAAGTTCATTGCCTGTCTATTTTATTGGGGCTTTTGATCTGGAAAATACACTAAGGGCGATTGATAAGTATAAACCGACCTTCGTTGGTCTGAATCCGCCAATTCTTACGATGCTTGCGAATCACCCTGACCTGGAAAAGATAGATACATCATCCGTAAAGGCCTTTATCTCCGCCGGTGCATCCATCCCGCTGACTTCTGCGCGGCTCATAAAAGAAAAGATGCAAAACCCCCGATTTTGTATTATCAACGGTTATGGTATGAGTGAATGCAACGGTGAATGCGGAACACCCATGGGTGATTTCGCATCCGTCAGCATGGCTGCAAAAAGTGTCGGGTTGTGCCATATCGGTTGCCAAACAAAGATAACGGAGTTGGGGAACAGGGACAAAGTTGTGCCTATCGGTCAGCAGGGGGAAATTGCCGCAAGAGGTAGTGTTGTCGGTATTGGATACTACAGGAACCCTGAAAGGACACACGAAGACTGGGATGCAAAGGGGTGGATGTTCAGCGGCGATTTAGGTGAAATGGATGAAAACGGCATTTTGTATATCACAGGAAGGTCTAAAGATGTTATTGTTCGGGGTGGCAATGTGGTACAACCGCTTTTTATTGAAGAGTTCCTGCGTAATTATCCTGGAGTTGGAGATGTTTCGGTTGTTGCAATACCGGATGACAAACTGGTGGAAACCGCTTGCGCAGTGATTGTACCAAAGGAAAAAGGCCGGATATTTTCCAGAAAAGAGATTTACGATTTCATGAAAGAAAAGACGATGCGGGATAACATTCCGGACAGGGTGGAAACCTGGGATGAGTTGATTTATACTGCTACCGGCAAACAGGTCAAATTCAAGATAAAAGAGAGGATTTTAAAGAATATTGAAAAGGAAAAAAATAAGGACACGAAAAACGCTCCTTTGTAATTAAAGTTAAAGGGCAGGCACTCAGGCCTGCCCTTTAACTACAAAAAAACCTGAACTGCTCCTATCTTCGAGACGTTCTATTTATTGATGGACACTGCCTGAAGATTTGTGAGAAGTTCTTTTGCCTTCCGTCTTTGTCCGGGGTATTTCTTTGCCTTTTGAAGCGCCTTTTTTGCTTTTTGGTAGTCTTCAAGATTCAAGGCTGCATAGGCTGCCATCATATATGACTTCCCCCTGTTCCCACCTGCCTTTGCGGCCGTTTCAAACGCCTTGAATGCATCCTTGTATTTTTCCTCTTCCATCAGCAACTGCCCTTTCAGAATCAGGCGCTTGTATGTTCTGGTACCAGGGTAGTTTATTATGGCCCTGTTAATTGTCTTAATGGCCATCTGCGAATTGTGACAATTGATATAAGCCTGAATGAGCCTGTCAATAAGATCTGCATCTTTCTTTGCGTTGCTGTTTAGTATATTTTCATATATAGGGGCCGCTCTGGAAGGTATGCCCACCGCCATATTTATATCTGCGAGCAGTTTTTGTTCATCCCTGGACGGTGAAGTTATGCAGGTGTAGATAGTTAAAGGTGTTAAGGCCTCTTTATACCTGTTTTCAGATAAATAAATGTTGACAAGCCCTTTCCACCATTTGGGTTCAAGAGGGTCTTCCCGTGTAAGTTTATCGGCAAACATCAGGGCCTTTTTCTTCATGTTCAGAACCAGGTACTGACGCAGCAGCATCTCCTGCCATTGCTTTTTCTTATTTTCTTTAGCCTCTTTGCAGATCTTCTCGATCCAGGGAAGCGCCTTTACCGGTTGATTACAGGCCAGATAAACGCGAGCTATCAGCTCTTTCCACTCTAATTTGATTTGCTCGTTGTGCAAAGAAACAAGCCGCTCAAGAATTTTAATGCTTTTTTTATTATCTCCGCCGGCCATAAACGATACAGCGCTAAAGTAAAGGAATGAAGGATTCTTTTTTTCAGAGAATTCATATCCTTTTAAGAAACCTGTTCCCGCTTTTTTATATCTTTTTGTATCATAATAACATTTTGCAAGGTTTAACCAGACGTATGAAAAATCAGGCTTTGTTTTAAGCGCTGCTTCATAACAGAGCACAGCCTTGTTAATCTTTTTTAATTCAAGATAACAGTTACCAAGGGCAAAATTAACCTGGTAATGCTGATAACCTTTTGGGTCAGGGTCTCCCGGCTTAAGTTCTTTTGGCGCCCTGGAGCGAAATGTTTCAAGTACCTTTGCCGCCCCTGCCACATCTTTTTTCTGCATTAATATTTGAGCTTTCATTAAGGCGCTGCCCGCGGCAAATGGGAGTTTCTCCTTGCTCTTTGCCATTGATGCAGGTGGACAGAAGAACATGAGAAACAAAGATATGCAAAGACAGGGAACGCTGAGTTTTGGGGTTTTCGTCATAATATTTATCCTCATTTTTATCTCAGCGAAATGCAGGTTATCATTTCCAAGGTCTGTCAATCACAAAAGATCTTAAAATTTACAATAGATAGTGGTATCAGACCTCGAAAAGAGTGACATTTTAAGATTAATTTTTTGGCATCCTTCATTTTGAGGTAAAAGTAGTTGACACTTTTACTGGAACTAAAAATTGTAAATTGCAGAAGAGGCTTACAGCCTCTTAAATCAGCGGCAGGATACCGCTGCCACTTCTGTTCCTTGAAGTTATGATATTCTTATTTTATGGTTAGCAAATGAGTATATTTTAAATAATGATAACAATTTGTCGAGCACAAAACAAATGATAAATTCATTAACTTTCACTTTGATAAAGCTAAGGGACGATGACGAAATAACTTCCCTGTGTAGGCACACGGATTTAGGTCAGGTTTGTTCGATCTAAAAGCAAAAGCCGGAAAACGAAGAAGATTATGTTGTAGTTAGCTTTGATGGCAAAGGCGTACCGATGATTAAGGCAGAAGCAGCTAAAATCGTAGCAAGACAGGGTAAAGGAGAAAAAAAGCAGAAAAAGAAAGAAGCGTTGGTGGGAGTTAAATATGATGTTAATGCTAATGTCCGGATTGCCGAAGAAGTTGCTGCCAACCTGGTATATCCGGATAAAAAAGAAGATAAAAAAGGAGCCGGTAAACCAGTAAAAGCCCAAAACATCAGATATATAGCCGGTGTTGAGAAAACCAAGAAAAAAATAATAGAGGAAATTCATGAAGAAGTAAAAGATGAAAACTTCAACGGCAAGCCATTGGTTTGTGTAATGGATGGAGCATTGTCTTTATGGACTTTTTTTAAAGATGTTTTTAAAGATATAGAAAATAAACTTCTTATTTCAGACATTATTCATGTTCTGGAATATATTTGGATTATTGCCCATATAAAGCATAAAGAAGGAAGTGCCGAGAGCAAAAGCGCGGTCTGCCAGTCATGTGTATGAATGATATCCGGACGTTTGCCGGCCTTGAGCAGAAATTCCATGGCGGCCTTGCTGAAAAAGGCCATACGCATTGCCTCATCGGTAAACCCGTAGTAGGAATCCCTGTTGAAGAAATTCTCGGAAGAGTGGGGATCGATGAAAAAACATTTTCTGCCATGAACATACCCAAACCAGACGGTACAATGCACCTTGCCATTGAACCATGGCACCCAGAGATCATGATATGATACCTGAAGATCCCAGATATGGTCATAACGCATACAACTATATTTGGGGAGGATAATTTCTACAGAGTTTCCTCTTATCTCCAGTTCGCCTCCAAGTCCATAAACCACATCTGCCAGACCGCCGACTTTGGCTACAGGAGCGCATTCCGTGCTGATCATTACTATGAACATAGTTCTCTCCAGGATATATCTCTGATTGTAAATGAAGCAGGCGCTGCCGGGAGGTTGGACGAGATGGCCTTTGATTTCCCCTCTTGCCGGACAAGAATTATCGACCTGTGCAATTAACCGTTAACGATTAGCATTAATATACAGGATGTAACATGTGGAGAATTTCAGGGTGCAATACAAAAAAGTAATTGATAACAGGGTAAAATGGCATTTTTTGAATACCGAATATCGAACAGGAAATTATGAATATCGAAGGAACAGGACAAATTTGATCCTGAGGAACGGCTAATCGGGTTTGTCGCACGTGTTATTCGAATGGCAGACTTATTGCCAAAAAGAAAAGGGACAAGACTTCATAATTCGAAATTCCTCGTTCGACATTAAATCAGCATGTTAAACGAAAAGCATCCTTCATTTTGAGGTAAAAGTAGCTGACACTTTTATTGGAACTAAAAATTGTAAATTGCAGAAGAGGCTTATAGCCTCCTAAATCAGCGGCAGGATACCTCTGCCATTTTTCTGCCAAATGTAAAGTAAAAATGAAGGATACCGTTTTTTCAACTATTACCGATGAACGCATAGGTGTTTTTTCAGTTGACTTTTATCCCTTTCTCGTCTTTCATAAAGGCTAAAAAATTCAGGCGCTCAAATTGAGTCTAAGAGGGAACTCCGTGAAAATCGGGGACGGGCCCGGCGCTGTAACCGGGGACGAAAACCGCAATTGCCACTGTCTGAGGAGCTATCATGAGCATGGACAAAGTTTCAATGATGGGAAGGCGCGGTAAGTAGGATGATCCGGAAGTCAGAAGACCTGCCTGAACATTAAAAAGAAGAGACCTTTTTTTATAAGGTCTCAGCCTTCTCGGACTAAGGCCAATCATTGGATCTTGTGGATAAAAAGGGCATCCCGGATCGATTTTAAATCGGTTCGGTTTTTTTTTGCTCTGATTTATATAGTTCAGACATCGGTAAAAATATCATTTTAAGCATAATCTCTTGGACACTTTTCTTTCAAACAGGTGATGAACCAATTTCAATCGGTAATATTTTTCTGATGGGCAACCCCTGTGCCTGCCCTTCCGAAAAAATCCCAATGCACGGTGAAAACAATCTGTTTTTAATCTGTCTTTCACCTAGTTCCCACGCTGGAGCGAGGAAACGGGAGAAATTTTAGAGCGCCTTGATCTCGAACAAACCAGCCTTTTTATGGATGGACACTAAATAAAAAGGCTTTTCACATTTTTATTCAACCTATGATTTCCAAGGTCTGAAATCAATGAAACATCAAAAAAAAATTAAGTACCTTTTGCTGTTATGCTCCATTTTCTTCTTATTTCTTACAGCCTCGATTTATGGCATAGCAAAAGATAAGCCTTCCTCAAGCGCTGCTGCTGAAAAAAGCGCCTCTAAAAACGGAAACAAGGCAGAGCGTGTCATATCAATGGCGCCGAATATAACTGAGACAATCTTTGCCATTGGTTGCGGCAAACGCGTTGCAGGAGTCACTGACTTTTGTATGTACCCGTCTGAAGCACTTTCTCTTCCAAAGGTTGGCGGGTATATAAACCCTAACCTGGAAAGGCTGGCAGTTTTACACCCGGACCTGGTTATCGTACTTGGAAAACATGAAAAAGCAGATAAATATTGCAGATTCAGAACAATCCCCGTTCTGCATGTAAACATGGACAGCCTCGCCACTATCTATAAAGGTATTGTCGAAATCGGCACGGCTCTTGACAGTTCCGATTCCGCTCAAAAACTCTGCGCCGAAATTCGTAATCAACTCAAGGCCGTTTCACAAGATACGGCCCCATACAAAAGGCAAAAGGTCTTCATCTGCCTCGGCCGTGCTCCGGATTCTTTCTCAAACATTTACACTGCCGGAGGATCAGGTTTTATCAGTGAGATTTTAAATATAGCGGGAGGCGATAATGTGTTTGAAGATGTAACCCTGCCCTATCCCGAGGCATCAAAGGAGAGCATCATTAAACGTGCGCCTGAAATCATCATTGAAATGCGGCCAGGCCAGGATATTTCAGATTCCAGGCGACGGGAGATCGTAGCTGAGTGGAATATATTCAGGGGAATTCCTGCTGTTTCCAGGCATAAGATTTATGTCCTCTCAGAGGATTATATCCTGCTGCCGGGCCCCAGGGTGGTTGCTGCCGCGCGGTTGCTTGCAAAAAAACTTCATCCGGAGATTACGCATGAACCATAAGCAGATCTCCATACAGAAAGTTACCTACAGCTACGCAGGAAACGGCTGGCAACTTTATCCGGCCTCATTTTCCCTGAAGCCTGGTGAAATAGCAGGGATAATCGGCCCCAACGGTTCAGGGAAAAGCACCCTTTTAAGGATCGCAGCCGGGATCATCAGACCTTCAACAGGCAAGGTCATTGTCGCGGGTAAGGATATGGCGGATATGAGCAGGCGCGAGATAGCAGCTTCCGTCGGTTTTCTTCCACAGGACACCGGCGGGTACCTTGATTATTTAGTTGAAGAAGCGGTTGCCATGGGACGTTTTCCCCACCTGAAAGGGGCAGGTTTCCTTTGCCCTCACGATATTTCCGTGGTTGAACGCTGCCTTATAGAGACAGATACCGAGGCATATCGCGGACGCTCCATTAACCAGCTTTCAGGCGGTGAACGTCAGCGCGTTATGCTCGCTTCAGTTCTGGCCCAGGAACCGGACCTGCTCCTGCTGGATGAACCGACAAGCGCTCTTGATATACACCATCAGGTCAAAATCTTCACACTCATTTCCGAACTTGTTCAGACCGGGATAGGAGCAGCAGTTGTGACACACGATCTGAACATGGCATCTCTTTTCAGTGACCGTCTCCTCTTGATGAAACAGGGAAAGATCATCTGCAGGGGAAGACCGGAAGAGATCCTGAATAAAGATATCCTGCATGAATCATACGGCGAAGGCATAGAAATCATGCAGCACCCAAAAAACGGACGTCCGATGATTTTTCCGGCAAGCGTCTCTAACAGGAATAGAGACAGGGTTTATTTATCTCCATGCTGACAAGAAAAAAGTTTTTTTTCCTCATAACGGGTTATGTCCTGTTTTCCGTGGCAACCCTTATAATTGCGCCTTTTTTCGGGAGTGAAAGCCTGTCATGGCGGAATGTGCTGGATGCAGTTATTTTACACCATGCGTCTGTTGATGCTGATATCTTTATTTTGCACCGTTTGCCGCGCGTGCTGCTTGCCTTTCTTGTGGGCGGCTCACTCGCCCTGGCAGGCGGTTCGCTTCAGGTGGTGTTAAAAAATCCTTTGGCCGAGCCTTTTATACTTGGGATAGCAGGCAGCGGGGCGCTTGGAGCCGTCATCGCCATATCCGTTCCAGGCCTTTATATCCATGCAGGTCCTTTCTCTTCAGTACAGCTCTTCAGCATGACGGGATGCATAATATGTATTGTTATTATCTACCGGCTGGCGGCAAACACGATAGGAATTTCAATGAACACTATCCTGTTAGCCGGTGTGACGATAAACATCCTCTGCGGCGCCTCTATCCTGCTGGTTCGATATCTCGTAAGCCCTCACCTTCTGGTCTCTATGGACCGCTGGATGATGGGGGGGGTCGATATAATCGGTTACAGGGAAATCCTCTCTATCTTTCCCCTGCTCCTGCCCGGTCTTGTCCTGCTTTTTATGCAGGGAAATTCCCTGAACCAGCTTGCATTCGGGAAGGAAATGGCAGCGGGCCATGGGGTAAATATAACCCGGGTACAAAAACAGGTCTTTTTGGGCACGGGACTCTCTACCGCGGCTGCCATCTCCATGGCAGGTCCTATCGGTTTTGTGGGTCTGATAATACCGCACGCCGTACGCCGGCTTACAGGTGTCGATCACCGTGTGGTCCTGCCTGCGTCTTTTTGCCTCGGGGGTTCTTTCCTGACGCTGAGTGATCTTGTCGCGCGCACGGTTGTTTCACCCACGGAGATGCCCGTAGGGATCATTACTGCTATTGTTGGAGGTCCTGTTTTTTTAAAAATCCTTTTGAAAAAAAACAGACATGTATAATTAGGGTTCGGAGGTTCAAGGGTTCAAGGGTTTAATTAAACCAGTGAGCGGTTACAAAAGTATTAACAATAAACAAGTATTAACAATAAAAAGGAGGACATTATGAAAAAGAATTTGTTGTTCAACAAAGTTATTGGTGTTTTTTTATTTCTTCTTATGGCTGTTTTTCTTATAAACACCTTGCCTGTAGCGGCCGGAAGTTTTACCTATAATCCCCTGACAGATCCCGACCCGGCGGTATTTGACTGGAACGGCTCCATTGGCTATTACGGCGAGCAACTGATCTACACCGGCGATGACGGAATAATATATGCCTATGACCTTGATACGGCATTATCAACCGAGGTCTGTGACACAAGCGCCCTTACCACCATGTTTTCATCCGTAGCCGGGTTTCTTGTAACGGATGATAATTACCTCTACTTCCATGATAATTCATTTCCTGCGACCGGAGATATTTTCCGCGTTCACCTGACAGATACCTGGCCTGCGGCATACGAGACTCTTGATACAGGGTGTCAGGGGAGTATTTATTGCTTTACCCGGAACCTGTGGACGGATTCTGTCTGGTTCGCTTCCGCGGATTCAAGTGAAAACAAGATGTACCTGTATGAGGTAAATGATGATTTCAGCGCCGCTGATTTGAAGGCGTCTTTTGACCGCCCGCATGGAGGCGGGAACGGCCCGATCATCTTTAAAGGTCCACACACCCTGCTCTACGGAGAGTCGGTCTGGGGAGGTAACGGTTACTTTCATCTTTTAAATACGGATTCAGGCGAGATAATTCAGCAGGATTACATCACCTTTTCAGGCGGTCTTGCATCTGCGGCCTATGGTTATAATAACCTGATTTTTGCTACAACAGGCAGTGGAAGAACCATCGAAGAAATCTCGGGGGCATATATATACCGGGTTCAGGATGCCTCTGACGACGCACAAGGCATAACCTTTGGCAATGACGCCCTTTATGTAAGTGAAATGTCGTCTGACACCGGCGACATATCTCTGCATGAACTAACGGAAGATTATCCGGTAACCTCTGTCATGCCTGTGGATCCATACAGGGCAATGGCCATTGCCGGCCCGGACCCGGCCGCATTTAGCTGGAGCAGCTCCATTGCCTGTTACGGCAATCAGTTGATCTACACCGGCGATGACGGAATAATATATGCTTATGACCTTGATACGGCATTATCAATCGAGGTCTGTGACACCAGCGCCCTTGCCGGTGCATATTCATCCGTGGCCGGGTTTCTTGTAACGGATGATAATTACCTCTATTTCCATGACAATTCATTTCCGACGGTTAATATCTACCGCCTTGACCTGACCGATGAATGGCCTGCGACATACGAGACTTTTGATACGGGGTGCAGCGGCAGCATCTACTGTTTTACTCAGAACCCTCTGACTAAAGCTGTCTGGTTTGCCTCTGCCGATCTGGGTGAAAGCAAGATGTATCTTTATAAGGTAAATGCAAAATTTACCGGGGCAAAACTCAAGGCATCCTTTGACAGCCCTCATGGGGGAGGAAACGGCCCGATTATTTTTACAGGAGAAAAGAGACTCCTGTATGGTGAATCGGTCTGGGGAGGTAACGGTTACTTTCATTTACTCAACACGAAGACAGGAAATATAATCGATGAGGATTACATCACCATTCCGGGAGGCCTTGCATCAGCGGCTTACGGCTATGGCAAAACCATCTATATAACATCCGGCGACGGCAGAATCGTGTACAAGGTTCTGGGAAAGAACATGCAACCTGTGGCAGGCGCCACGGATGAGGCGCAGGGCATAGTCTTTGACGGGGTATCTTTTTATCTAAGCACCATGGATGACTCGGGAAATATAAGTTTCAATTCCATCTGGCAGGTAACACAACCCTGCCCCGAAGAAATCACCATGCTTGATCCCAATGGAGGAGAAACACTCCTATCCGGCGGAAGCTATACTGTAGAATGGGAAACGCCTGATAATGCAGCATATTTCAAACTGAAATATTCGATGAATAACGGCGCGTCATGGACAAATATCCCCGGCAGGATTATTCTTCCCAATTATTCATGGACAGTGCCCACTCCAAAGAAGAATAAGGATAAGTGTCTTCTTAAGGTAACTGGATTTAACAAATCAGGCAAAAAGATTGGTGCGGACAAGTCTGATGGAACATTCACCATTGAGACATTAAATGTAACATCTCCAAATGGTGGAGAAAAACTGTTTTCAGGAGAGAATCATGATATTACGTGGGAAAATAATGGAACGAAAAAAGAGGTTGCGACGGTAAAGATATTCCTTAGCAAAAACGGAGGAAAAACCTGGAAAATAATAGAGAAAGTTGATGGCAATCCACATACGTATACCTGGACAGTGCCTGAAGTCTCAAAAGAGAAACAAAATTGCAGGATAAAGGTGGTGCTCAAGGATGCAAAGGGAAGGACTCTGTGCAAGGATACGAGTGATGAGAGTTTCACTATTTCACCTGAAGAAATAGGTTAAACCGACTGTACTATTTTTATTATGACCTTTAACCGCCGGGGCGCCGGAGTTTTTTACCGGCGCCCCGGTTTTTATATCAAACTCAAATATGAATAATTTTATCGTGAAAAATAACTTTCCGACCAGGATTGCAGACATGAAATTATTTATCATCCTCCTCATTATAACAGCCTTATTCAGCAGCCGGTCCTATGCCGGGGACAATGTACAGGATAATGAGCAGGAAACTGCCGCGCCCCGGTTTGAATTAGACGAGATTGTTGTCACTGCAACCGGCATAAAAGAGCCTGTCCTTAAAATACCGAGAAACGTAACGGTAATAACGAGCGAGGATATTGAACAGGCGACGAGCAACAATATCGTTGATCTTCTCTCAAGAGAGTCGGGGCTTAATCTCAATAGTTTTTTTGGCAGTGATAAACGTGCTACAGTGGATATAAGGGGAATGGGCGCTACGGCTGCAAGCAATGTAGTCGTAATGGTGGACGGTGCAAGACTCAATTCGACTGATATGGCAGGGCCTGATTTTTCGTCTGTTTCCCTGAATCAGGTCGAGAGGATCGAGATCGTACGCGGGGCAGGTTCTGTTTTATATGGTAACGGCGCTGTCGGCGGGGCCATAAATATCATCACAAAAAAAGGGCAAACAAAACCTGAGGCCCGTATATATTCTTCTTACGGGAGCTACGATACCACTGACAACAGGGGTTCCTTCAGGGGAAAGATTAAAGACTTAGGATTCAATCTGGATACCGGTTACTTCAGTTCCAAAGGATACAGGGAAAACGGCTATCTCAGAAAAAATGATGTTGCCGCAAATTTTTATTATAAAGCAACGGATCGGATAACCCTTTCATTATCCGGCTCCAACCATGAAGACAGGTGTGGACTGCCCGGTCCTGTTGACAGAAAGGATATGGATTCCAGGAATAAGCGCACTGAAACGAACCGGCCTGACGATTTTGGGGAAATTACCGACAGGCGTGTTACCGGAGGCATAGAGATTGATCTTGACAAATGGGGAATTTTTAATGCACGGAGAGGATACCGTTTCAGGGACAACTCATATATCATGGGCTATAGTGAGATCGTCTCCGAAAAAGACCAGACAGATAATATCGATGAAGACACAAAAAACCTCTCTCTCGACTATAAAAACGAATTCCGTGCATTTGGTCTGCCTCACAACTTCCGGTGCGGGCTGGACAATTACAAAACCGAATATGTCAGGGAAGAGCTTTCGCGAGATCAAAGAAAAAACAGCGAGGTAAAAAACCTGGGCCTTTTTTTGACCAGCAACTGGTCTCTGCTCGATGATCTTGCCCTTGAATGGGGGTATCGCTATAATAAATACAAGGGACGATTCAGAACGGATGATCATGTAAACTCCAGCGGTATCAATTGGTGGAAAAATGGACATATTACCGATGAAAGCTGGATAAACAGGGCCTATGACATGGGGCTTACATATACTGTTGACCCTGGAACCACTCTATTTATGAGCTATGCAAAGAGTTTTCGTATACCCAACGTGGATGAACTCGCCCTGAAGCGTGGAGACCTGAAACCGCAGAACGGTTTTCATCTTGACGCAGGATCGCGCATGAGGTTCAAGAACCTCTTTGAAATCTCAATTACCATCTTCAGGATAAAGATCGAAGATGAGATATACTTTGGAGAGGACCCTGATGATCCTTTAAACAGACAGGGCTTCAACCGCAACTATGATAACAACACTATCCGCCGGGGAGTGGAAACCGATCTGAAGGTTTATCCTTCCGATTCGTTATACATATGGGGCAACTATTCATATACCAACGCCAAATTCGATAAAAAAGGCACATATGTGCCTCTTGTGCCTAAGCATACGGCAAACATAGGAGTTGAGTGGCGGGCCAAAGATCCCCTCCTGGTCTCGGTTATATGTTCCTGGACAGGATCGAGCTTTGATGGAAATGATTTGAATAATGATAAATATAAAAAGCTGGATGACTATTTTGTATTCAATGGAAAGATTTCATACAAATACAGGCAACTTAAAGTATTCGCCGGGGTTAATAATATATTTGACGAACTGTACTCAACAATAGCGTATAGTAATACATATTATCCCATGCCCGCCCGGAATTTTTATGGCGGCATGGAAATAAGATTCTGAACCATTGAACCCGTGAACATTTACAAATGGAGATATCGGGATGAAGACAGGCTTTCACTTCATATTATTATTTACCCTGCTGACCACCTTTCCGCCCGCGGACACCATTGCCGGCCCTTACCCACCCGCAGCCGGGGAAGAAGGCTCCCATGCCATACATATGGATAATGCGGCATTTGAATCGTGGGCGGCAGATTACAAAGATTATGTTGCAGGAAGCAATGTGGATGATATCTGGCAGACGCCGGAAAAGGCATTAGGTCATGCAATAGGTTCCTCGGATGATATTGTCTGTCTCGGCAGGCAGGGCAGGATCACGCTTATCTTTGACCCGCCGATTGAAGACGGTGAAGGGTGGGATTTTGCGATATTTGAAAATTCCTTTAGCAATACATTCCTTGAGCTGGCCTATGTGATGGTATCATCAAACGGGCTGGACTTTGTCCGTTTTGATAATGACTCCCTTACTGCTGAACCTGTAAGCGGATTCGGCAGTATTGATCCGACGGATATAGACGGGTTTGCAGGAAAATACAGGCAGGCCTTTGGGACCCCGTTTGACCTGCATGACCTCGCAGAAAAAGATGAGGTTATATCAGGAAATGTAGATCTTTCCAGCATATCATATATCAAGATAAAAGATATCGTTGGAGACGGCACCTGTTTTGACACTGACGGTGATCCTGTCTATGACCCATACCCGACATTTAATAGCGCAGGTTTTGACCTTGATGCA
Organism: Deltaproteobacteria bacterium; assembly: GCA_021163285.1. Lineage (GTDB taxonomy): Bacteria > Desulfobacterota > DSM-4660 > Desulfatiglandales > Desulfatiglandaceae > JAGGXA01. Next base: position 20,350 of record JAGGXA010000152.1, read on the forward strand.
ATAGGTGTATCAAACGGCGCTCCATACCCGGGAGGCGGCAATGGAAACGGCGGCCAGGAGCCCCCCCCACAGAAAAGCGGCAAATCCGGGATTGGAGGAAACGGCGGCTGTTTTATTTCCACGCTTTTCCCTGATTCATGGACGGCTCAATAGCAATTCCTTCGCTCCCAGGTTCTGTCACGTTCGTCTCGTTCCCAGGCTCTGCCTTTAAAGTTGTTGAAGCTTTTTCGTTGGCAGGCTTTTTCTCTGCCGGCGGATACAAAAAATTAAAATCGATGTCCGGATTTTTGTTTAGTTGTATCAGCTATCAAGGCGGAACCTTGCGGTATGCATTACCAGGCAGAGACTGGGAACGAAAAAGGCAGTGAAACTCACGCCTGTCACTGATCCATGGCAAGGGATTTGGAATGGTGTGATTGATTTAACTCCGGATACTTAAATTGAATGGGAATATATTATTAAAAAACCATTACAGTGGCAGCCCGGGGAGAACAACATGGTCACTGCACCCCATACAGGAACAATTACCCCAACCTATACAAGCGGCACTTTTTAAAGATGCTCTATAACACTCCCAAAAAACCAGATAGAGCATTAAGGTGTATATAACTTATAAAGTTTGGGGTTGGTTTTATCTTCGGCCACCCAACGCTGGAAATGAATATCGAACATTCAACGTTTAATGCTGGACGTTCATCTATTTTCAACAGGGGTACGAAATTACGGAAACCACAGGCATGGAAGCGTTTATCAGTTCCATGTATGTGCATAATCAGGGCAAGTGACTTTATAGCCATCCCTGTGTCGCTTACCCTGAATGCGTGCAGATGGGGTGCCGGTGGATGCTTACTGATTTTGCAATTTGTGCGGCCAGTTGTTCCTGGTCAAACTTATTACAAGCTAAAACCTGCATAAACTATTTTCAAGAAGAAAATTATGCTTTTAATATCAACAAATTACAGAAATGATGTGCTTGTATAACACGCATTATTTTGATG
>JAGGXA010000001.1 GCA_021163285.1 Deltaproteobacteria bacterium
CCTGAAATTCTCCTCCTTGATGAGCCGACGGCAGGTGTTGATTCCGAGTTCGGGGTGGCTTTATACGATTTACTGAAAGAATTGAATAAAAGAGTTACCATAGTAGTTATCACTCATGATATCGGGATAATATCGAGTTATATTAAATCCGTGGCCTGTATCAACCGGACCCTTATATTTCATGAAGGAGGAGAGATTACAACAGAGATGATAGATATGGCCTATCAATGTCCTGTTGATCTGATTGCACACGGGATGCCTCACAGGGTACTACACAAACATATGGAGAAGTAAGATGTGGGAAGCCCTGCAATTTGAGTTCATGAGAAACGCCCTTGTAGCCGGTGTTCTTGTCAGTATTTGCTGCGGTATTATCGGCACGCTTGTTGTTGTAAACAGGATTTCATTCATCTCAGGCGGGATTGCACATGCAGCCTATGGCGGTATTGGGCTTGCATTTTACACAGGGATTTCACCAACAGTCGGCGCGGCTTTTTTTTCGGTTGCAGTCGCAATGATTATGGGTGTTATTACTCTGAAGAACAGGCAAAGAGCCGATGCTGTTATCGGGGCACTCTGGGCAATAGGTATGGCTCTTGGAATTATACTCATTGATCTCACTCCCGGTTATAATGTTGACCTGATGAGTTATCTTTTCGGCAGCATCCTCACTGTACCGAAGAGTGATGTCTGGCTAATGTTTCCATTTGATTTCATACTTATTGCTGTTATTGTGATTTTTTATAAAGAGTTCGTCGCAATGTCATACGATGAGGAATTTGCTTTTGTCCTTGGTCTTCCCGTAAAAACACTATATTTTGTAATGCTCGGTATGATGGCCTTATCTATCGTGATGATTATCAAGCTCGTAGGGCTGATACTTGTTATTGCGCTTTTGACTATTCCCCCCTTCATTGCGGAAAACTACATCAATTCCATGGCCGGCATGATGGCATTATCTTCCCTCCTTGGCATATTTTTTACTGTTGTAGGTCTATGGTTGTCATATAATTTCAATTTTACGTCAGGAGCTGCTATTATTATGGTAGCAGGAGCGGCCTTTTTTGTATCTGAAGTCTTGAATATGAAGAATGAATAAAGGGAACCGAATAAAGGGGTCAAGTCTATGGTTGACTCTTTTCGTTTTAACGGAATACGTAACTGCCCGTTTGGTATGCATTTACACGCAGAGTGTGGGAACGGGAGTTCCTCACACATCCCTCGTTACCACCCTGACGCATATCATTTAATCAGAACTCTAAACCATTGAACCTGTGTACCTTTGCCTTATTCTTTAAGATAGCTTAATGGAGGTATATTTCATGCGTTTTTTCAAGGGCCTTGCAATCGCAGTTTTCCTGATGGCAGTTGTTTTTTCAAATACCTGCCAGGCAGGAGTCCTGTCATCAAAGATCAAACTTGATATAAAGGAATTCAGGATTGAAAACGGCATGCAGTTCCTCGTAGTCGAGCGTCACGCCACGCCGCAGGTTGCCTGCCGTATTGCGATCAGGGCAGGTTCCGCCCTTGAAAATACCGGGAGTACCGGTATCGCCCACATGCTTGAACATATGATGTTCAAAGGGACAAAAAATTTTGGGACACTTGACGTCAAAAAGGATCAGGAACTTCAGGCCGGGATTGAACGGGCATATCAGGCAGTGCTTAAAGAGGAGAAAAAGCGCAAGCCCGATAAAGAACTGATCAGGTCCAGGCTCGATGAGATGAGCAGGCTCAGGCTTGAGGTCCAGAAAATATATATTCCAAAGGCCTTCTCAGCGCAGCTTGGGAGGAATGGCGCTGTTAATGTAAACGCATTTACTACAAAGGATCAGACCCAGTTCACCGCATCCGTGCCCTCCGACATGATAGAACAATGGTTCTCAATGATAAGCGAGCAGCTTTTTGAACCATCCTGGCGGGAGTTTTATGTGGAAAAGGAAGTAGTCCGGCGTGAATGGGCCTACAGGTATGTAAACAATCCCCAGGGAGCTGCCCGGCTTGATCTGAATGCAACAGCATATACTGCCCATCCGTATCATAATCCTACGATCGGATGGAAATCAGACATGGAGAAATACAATACCGCGGAAGCAATCAAATTCCACAAAAAATACTATAACCCGACTAATGCGGTCTGCGTGCTTGTGGGAGATGTAACACTAAAACAGGCAAAAAAACTGGCAAAGACCTATTTTCAAAGGTATCCGCGGGGCGAGCGTGCATCCGAGACGGTAACGGCAGAACCGTTACAGCAGGGACCGCGTGAGAGTATACGTTTTTTAAAGGGCGCTCTTACACCTGTCGTCAGGATCGGATTTCATACCGCAAAAATGAGGACAAAGGATTTCTATGCCCTGGATGCAATGACCATGGTTTTAAGCTGTGGACGGGGGGCACGTATAAACCGGAACATTATAAATAAGGGGCTTGCTGTTCAGGCATGGGCGTATAATCCGGATAACAGATATGCAGGCATGGTGATATTCGGCGGTTCTCCGAATGAGCCGGATATCTTAAAAAAGAAAAATATTGCAGGACAGGAAAAAAAAGAAGCATATATTAATGCATGCAGGGAATTAGAAAAAAATCTCCTCGCCGAGGTTGAAAAACTGAAGGCAGCTCCTGTATCTGTCCGCGAACTTAACAGGATCAGAAAACTAAACCAGCGTGGATTTCTTGATAGGATGAGAAGCAATGAAGAACTCGCGGGGTCTCTTGCAACCATGGAGGTACAGACTGGATGGGAATATCTTTCAACATACATCTCAAAGATAAACGAAGTAACGCCGGATGATATCATGCGTGTGGCAAAAAAATATTTTAAAACAGATAATAAGACAAGCGTTTATGTCATACCGGGCGGCATGCCTGACCACCCGCCTGAGCATTATTCCGAGATAAGGTCGGTAAACACATCATCCCTGACAAGGCTTTCAAGGTCTTTTGACTTTGTTAATTATTCAGATTATCCGAGACCGAAAGATTGGAAACATCCGTTATCTTTTGAGCGTAAACCCTTTAAAATTAAATACCCTCAAGCTGAAAGGTCGGATTCCGGAGGGGCAGCTATCTTCTTTTTGCCGGACAGGGAGCTTCCCATTATCGATTTAACAATCCTTGTCAAGGCGGGTGCTGTTGATGTCGGTCTTGACAAGACAGGCCTGACGAGTCTTTTGAATAAATGCCTTATCCGGGGTGGGACAGAGAAATACTCTTCACAGGAATTCGCAATGCTCCTTGATGATAATGCGATTCAGCTATCTTTTGCCGCACGCGGGGAAGAGACAGTCATAAAACTGTCAGTGATGAATGATGACTGGGAAAGGGCGCTTGACCTGCTTATCGAGCTTATCACACATCCTGAATTTGATGCCGGTGTACTCAAGGCAGTAAAACAGCAGGAAATGGTTTCCCTTAAACGTCAGGCAGGTGATGCCCTGACCGTTGCAATGCGTGAGGGGACGATCCGGCATTTTAAAGGCCACCGATATGGACGCGATCCCCTCCTCGGTTTAAAGACAATTCCTGACATTACCCGGGATGACCTGAAAGCGTTTATAAAAAAATATTTTGTTCCTTCAAATATGGTTATGGGTATTGCAGGTGATATTAACAAGGCGAGGGCCATGGAAGGAATTGCAAAACTCATGAACGCTCTTCCAAAGGTTGAGGCTCCTGAGCGAAAATTAGACGAACCGGTTGTTACTCCCCCTGTTCTTGCCCTTATCAACAAGCCGGGCCAGGTCCAATCCCAGGTCGTATTTTTCCTGCCGGGCCTGTTACGCACAGATCCTGATTATTTCAAAATGAATCTACTTATGGAGATCTTCGGCGGCAGCGATTCTTTAGTCTATACCCGACTGCGGGATGATCTCGGAATTATTTATTCTTCCCGGTTTTATCAGACCTGCAAATGGAAAGCCGGAATCCTTGCCGGATATATCGGATGTCAGGGTGATAAAACCGGCCAGGCGATTAACGAGACCGTAAAGATAATGAATAGCCTGAGAAAAGATGTTCCAAAGGAAGAACTCGAACAAAAAAGGCTGGATGTGCTCAACAGTTTTGTCTTTAACGTGGATACGCCGTCGGATCTTGTAGCGGTTTATGCCCATTATTACATGCGGGGTGAGCCCCTGGATACATTAGATCGTATCCAGGATGCATTTATCGGCGTAAAAAAGGAAGAGCTTGAAACGCTTGCAAAGAGATATCTTGACCCTGAAAAACTTCAGGTCTTTGTTGTGGGAGATAAAAACACAATGGTGAAAAAGAAAGATGGGACCAGGGTTACGCTCGAACGGAATTTAAAGGTCATTTCCAGGGATCTCGGCCTGCCCTTTGAGGAGATTATCCTGCGTTGAGTATTATTATGCATGAATAGACCCCGTGCAAAATTGACTTCGCATTAAATGGGGTGTAACCGTTCATGGAACGTTGAAATTAAAAAATAGAAATTGGAAATTCGGCCTTCATATTTTTAAACTGTTGATGAACGTATTCAATCTTGGGACAGGTTTTCAACTATTGCCATAGGAACTAGGAGGCTGTCCGAAAATGCCCTTTTCCCCAAACTCTGCGTTATGCTCAAAAAATTATCCTCGAAATATCAACTAGATACCTGCGGTAATTTTTTGAGCAAGCCTTGATTTTGGAAAAAATTGCTATTCCCGGACAGCCTCCTAGTACAAATTAACTTTCCCAACTATGCATCGCAGCTTCAGGCCATCTTTGCCCGATCTGAAAGTACAAAAATCTTTTCCTGCAACTTTTGTACTTTTAGATTGAACACACCTGACCTTAATCTGTGCGCCTGCCTGGGGATGTTATTTCGTCCCCGTCCCTAATCTCCTAATGGCTAATCGCAAATACCTGTCCGCACAGGACGAGATTTTTCAAAATCCTACCTTTCTCTATTCGGCTAATAAAATCAATATGTTGGCTTTATTTCTTGACTATACCCAATATGTTGTGTTATGAATCAACTTATTTCAATGAGTTGATTCATATCCAGAACTTACAGTTTCAAGGTAAAGAGGTTTTATCTTGAGTAATTATGAGGGACCATAGATGTTCGAAAAAATCAAAAAACGTGATGAAAGGGTCGTAAAATTTGACTCATTAAAGATTACGGCTGCAATTGCCAGGGCTGGTGAGATATCAGGAGAGTTTGGAGAAAGGGACGCAAGAAAGCTGACACTCAAGGTCCTGACACTTGCGCATGAACTGCGATTAGGCCCTGTTCCCGAGGTTGAGGAAATACAGGATATTGTTGAAAGGGTGCTTCTTGATTCTCCGTTTTACAAGACTGCCAAGGCATATATCATTTACAGGGAACAACACGCTCAGCTAAGAAATATTATAACAAATGCAAACGTTGATATTGTTGAGCATTATATTGGCAAGCTGGACTGGAAGATCAAGGAAAACAGCAATATGTCATATTCACTGCAGGGGCTTAACAATTATATCTCATCAGGTATTACCGCGGAATACTGGTTAAACAGCGTTTACCCTCGGGAGGTCAGGCGTGCACACAAAAATGCTGATATCCACATACATGATTTGAGTCTTTTGTCTGTTTATTGTGTGGGGTGGGACCTGCAGGACTTGCTTAAACAGGGTTTCAGGGGTGTGGAAGGGAAGGTTGAAAGCGCGCCTCCCAAACATTTAAGGTCTGCTCTCGGACAGGTCGTAAATTTTTTCTATACATTACAGGGTGAGGCAGCGGGTGCGCAGGCCGTTTCCAACTTTGATACCCTTCTTGCCCCATTTATCCGATATGATAAACTGGATTACAAGGGGGTCAAGCAGGCCCTCCAGGAATTTGTCTTTAACATAAATATTCCTACCCGTGTCGGTTTCCAGACGCCATTTACAAATATTACTATGGATCTATGCGTTGCATCTGCGTTAAAAGACCAGCCCGTAATTTTTGGGGGGACTGAACTTGAGGAGACCTATTCCGAGTTTCAGCCTGAAATGGATATGATTAACAGGGCATTTGCCGAAGTCATGATGGAGGGAGATGCAAGGGGGAGGGTCTTTACCTTTCCAATACCTACTTATAATATCACGGCGGATTTTGACTGGGACAATCCGAATCTCGAAATGATCTGGAAGATGACCGGCAAATATGGAATACCCTATTTTTCAAACTTTGTTAATTCGGATATGTCTCCGGATGATGCAAGATCAATGTGCTGTCGTCTGCGTCTTGATAACAGGGAGCTTTTAAAGCGGGGCGGTGGGCTTTTTGGGGCAAACCCTCTGACCGGATCAATAGGGGTGGTCACGATAAATCTTCCCAGGATAGGTTTTCTTTCAAAAGATGAAAAAGATTTTTTTGACCGCCTGAAGAAGTTGATTCTTTTTGCAAAGGAGAGCCTGTCTATAAAAAGAAAGGTGCTTGAGGGATTTGCGGAAAAAAATCTTTACCCTTATTCAAGTTTTTATCTAAGGGAGGTCAGGCAGGGGACAGGGTTTTACTGGAAGAACCATTTTTCCACAATCGGTATCGTAGGTATGAATGAGGCATGTGTAAATTTTATCGGCACGGACATAGGAAGTAAAAAAGGAAAAGATTTTTCATGTAAGGTCATGGACTTTATGCGGGATATAATATCAGATATTCAGGAAGAGACAGGGGATATCTTCAATCTGGAAGCTACGCCTGCTGAAGGCACATCATACCGATTTGCTATGATTGATAAAGAGAAGTTCCCTGAAATCATTTGCGCCAATGAAGATAATTATCAAAAGGGAGCTGCTCCATTTTATACAAATTCAAGCCAGCTCCCTGTAAATTACACAGATGATATTTTTGAAACGCTTATGCTCCAGGACGACCTTCAGATAAAATATACAGGCGGCACAGTCCTTCACATCTATCTCGGGGAGGATATTAGAGATATGGAGACTGTAAAGGGCCTTATAAGAAAGATAGTCACAAGATTTCGGCTGCCTTATTTCACGCTTACTCCAACCTTTAGTGTGTGTCCTTCCCATGGCTATCTGCACGGCCGGCAGGAAAGATGTTCAATCTGTAATGAAGAGACAGAGATTTATTCAAGGGTGGTGGGCTATTTAAGACCGATAAAGCAGTGGAATGACGGAAAGCAGGCGGAATTTACTATAAGAAAAACATTCCAGGTAGCGTAATTAGGGACGAGGACGAAATAACATTCCAAGCAGGCGCACGGATTCAGGTCAGGTTTGTTTGATCTAAAAGCACAGAAGTTGCAAAAATAATGGATTATTTCAAGGTTTTTGTACTTTTAGATCGGACAAAGATGGCCTGAAGCTGTGATGTATAGTTGGGGAAGTTAATTTGACCTCGTTCCTTAGTGCCTGAACGAACCATTTGGCGATAAACCATGGTCTTAGGCGGTCTGCAGAAGAATTCATTTATTGATTATCCATGCAAGATAAGTTGTGTCATTTTTGTTACAGGATGCAATTTTGACTGTCCTTATTGCCATAATCCCGGACTTGTAAAAGGAGAGTTTACCGGTTCATCTTTAATTGATGAGGAAATGGTTTTTGACTTCCTTAAAAAGCGTAAAGGTTTTCTGGATGGGGTGGTTATTTCAGGAGGTGAACCAACTCTCAAAAAAGGACTCGCATCATTTTGTGATAAAATCAAAAGGATCGGTTATCCTGTAAAGCTTGATACAAATGGAAGCAGGCCCAGGGTAATAAAGAGGTTAGTTGACGAAGGACTTATCGATTACATTGCCATGGACGTAAAAACTGATCCTTTTTATTACCCTCAGCTAATAAAAAAAGATTGCAAACCTGATGACATCCTTTCGAGCATTCGTATTATTATGGAATCGGATATGGACTACGAGTTCAGAACTACCTGCGTAAGACCTTTTGTAACCAGCCGGATTATTGGAAATATTGTAAAAATTATTAAAGGCACAATGCTTTATGCTCTGCAGCGTTTTCAAGATACAGGTGTACTGCACCCGGAATGTTTTCCTCAAAACTGTTCAGGTTATAAAGAAAAAGAACTCATAGGATTAAAATCAATAGCGGAGCCATGGGTCAAAAGGTGTATTATTCGCTAAAATAAGAGGGTAAGGAACGAGGAAGCATTAACTTCTCCAACTATGCATCACGGTTTCAGTCCATCTTTGCCCGATCTAAAAGTACAAAAACCTTGAAACAGCTCACTATTCCTGCAACTTTTGTGCTTTCAGATCGAACAAACCTGACCTGAATCCGTGTGTCCGCTTGGAATGTTATTTCGTCCTCGTCCCTAAGGGTTAAAATTCAAAGTTCAAGGTTCGGTAGTCCTTTTTGCAGGACTGATAGTAATATACTGATCTGCATAGCTCCAAAAAATCACACTGACGCGCTATGGGTATCAGAAAACGATTCGGATCGATGCATTGACGCTTTATATCAATGGAGCAGTTCAGACTTTTTTTTAGCCGGTCCAACCCGACCTTTAATTGGCCGATTTGCTGATAAAACTCCACCAGGAGTCCTTCAGTGTCTTTTTCTTTCTTTTGACGCTTTTTTGAAAATATATCGGGCAGTTCTTCTAAAAGGCGCTTGCGCCACTGATTGATTTGGTTTGAATGAACACACCATATTCACTGGATAGTTGGGAAATCGTTTTTTTCTCTTTAACGGCTTTAAGAGCCACTTTTGCTTTGAACGATGCACTGTAATTTTTTGAATTTTACCTATTCATGAACCTCCTTTTTTTGATCAGGATATGCTCATTCTACACCTTAAATAACTGTCCGGTTTTTGAGGAATATTATAGTGAAGGGCGTCCCTTATGCCTCAAGCTGAATAAAATAAAAAAGCGAATATTGAATATTTAAGATGTGACCCCTTTTCCTTCCCTCCCTGCCAAGGCGGTGTCAAACCAAGGGCCATTTGAAAAAGGTCTATGTCTCTCATAATGAAAACCTGAATATCATTTTTGCTGTCAGCAAATCAAGGGATACCCACTCAAAACAGCGAGAAACCTAATGTTTTCTGTCGCCTGTTCCCACGTTGTGTTGTAATATGATAGGGCATACCTTCTGCTATAACTCTCGCTATTCCTGCCATAAGAACGAATGTTAATGAATAGACATTATACCTATTTTTCATAACCTATTGATTTTATTGAAATGTTGATTTTTAAGAATCTAATAAAATCAAGCACTTAACCTAAATCGGTATAATGTCTAATATATTATCTGCTGTCAATTAATATGTATACTGTCACCGGAATACGCACTAGAGATTTGTTCCCCTGTACATCTGCCCTTGTATGTCCTGCATCGTCGCCACGATGTTCAGCAATCTCGCCTTCTTTGCCCTTTCCTTAGCTGAAGCGGTTCTGGGTTCAAAGTTCAAGGTTGTAATGTATTAAATTGGTTACTATTTAAGTTATTTAGTTGGTCATATTTTAGGATTATTTAGGATAATATTCTTGACATTAGATTTCCGCTGTCTCATATAGATTGGCATTATGGATGAAATCATGAACACGAAGGAGACGGCG
>JAGGXA010000223.1 GCA_021163285.1 Deltaproteobacteria bacterium
TAATGATACCTAAATCCTGCATAAACTATTTTCAAAAAGGAAGTTAGGCTTTTAATATCAGCAAGTTATGGGAATGTTGTGCTTGCATGATACGCATCAATTTGGATGAGGCCATAAAGTCTGGGATTTTTGAAAATAGTTTACCCTCCGGGAGCGCCGATTTTACCGAATCTGCGGCGTTGGCAAGGACTTGAAGTATCGTAGTACGTCTGCGCCCTTGCTGCCTTGCACCTGCCTGCAGCAGGCAGGTCTTCGGCAAACTCGACGCTTGCAGGTTTTAGGTTACACTTTATTTGGCAGCCGTATGCAGGGCGGATTAGCACAGCCATGTGCCAACTGCAGGGGCAGTGGCGTTGATGCATGTTCTGTGCGCGTTCCCGCGTTTTGCGCGGGAACCAGAGCCTTTCTAAGTTTTCCAGGCAGCGTACAGAGCCCTTTATTTCATGCTACACCCTCGGTGGGGTGAGGTTATGGGTACGGATGAGAATTGTAAACCGGTCAATAAAGGAGGCATTTTATCGAAGGAGATGGAGCAGGCGGATAAAATTATCCCCTGCAAAAAGATGGGCCAGGTAAAACATGGGATAGATCAATAATCTGCTGATAATGCCTGTGTGGGCAAATTTGTCTAACAGGATGATTCCGATCAAAATGAATGGTCCATAACGACCTATCTCCCTGTATCTTTGCGAGGCCCTTGCAGGAAGGACATTTTCAAGGATATGTGATCCATCAAGAGGGGGGAGAGGCAGGAGGTTAAAGAGACCGAGACCCAGGTTCATAAGGATCAGATAGGTAAGCGCCTTCAGATAGATTTCCGAGGGCAAAAGAAGGTGCCTTATTAATATCCCCGCTATAAATGCGGCGGCAAGATTTGCCAACGGCCCGCAAAAGGCCATAATTATTGTATCTTTTCGGGTGTTTTTAAAATATGCCGTGTTTATCGGAACAGGTTTTGCCCATCCGAAATTAAACAGGAAGAGACAGATTGCACCCAGGGGATCAATATGGGTAATGGGATTAAAGGAAAGTCTTCCCATGCTCTTTGCAGTCGGGTCGCCAAGCCATAATGCCGCCCTGCCATGGGCGTATTCATGTATGGTAATGGAGAATAATAAAACAGGGATTTTTATTATCCATTCTGCAGTATCAAAGGACATTCAGATATTTTTGCCTCTTCTGCCTTGATTTTTCATCCTTGATTTGATGACGATAAGAGCAACTACAGACGAAATCAGGATGATGATGGTTACAAACTGGGTGTCACTCATGCCGGTATTAAAAAAAATCCCCCGGTCATCTCCGCGAAAACGTTCGATAAACAGGCGGGCCGTACTGTGAAGGATCAATAACCATAAAAACACTTGACCATCGAATTTCTTCTTTGCGTGTATTATCATAAGGATCAGGAAAATGATAAAACCGCTTATGGATGAATAGAGCTGAGTGGGATGCAGGGGAATGTTTAAAGGGGCAAGCGAATGAGGGTCTGAAAATACCACCCCCCATTTTGCATCAGTAGGTCTTCCATAACAGCATCCGGCCATAAAACACCCGATTCTGCCGATGGCCTGGCCAATTGCTGTTCCGGGCGCCCACATGTCACAGATTTTCATGAGAGAAAGGCCATGCCTTTTCACATACCGGAACATGACCAAAATAACTGTGACAATTCCCCCTGAAAAAACAAGTCCGCCCTGCCAGACCTTGAAGATATCTATAAGGTGGCAACGGAAAAAAGAAATATTCATTACCACGTAAAACAATCTTGAGCCGATGATTGCAGACAGGATCATAACAAAACCCATATCCATGACCTGCTGCTGATCTGTTCCTTCGGATTTCCCGATTCTGACAGTTACCATCAGGCCTGTGAGAAAACCGAGGGCCACAACAAAACCGTATGTATGAATGGTGAAAGGACCGATTGAGAATAGATCAGGGTACATAGGATACCTCTATATGGTAATGCATAACCTTTCAGTGGTTCAGGGTTCAACGTTCAGCGTTAGTTTTTGCCCGTTCTTTTTCAGCAATATTATGTATGGAGGAACCCCGCTCAAAGGGCAGGCACAGAGGTCTGCCCTATGGCTATACGTTGTGATGGAATCCTGAACCCTGAACCTGTGAAAGGTTATTTTTCATGTTGAAATACAAGATTTACTGCAAGCCATAAAGCACCTGTGGTGATGGCTGAATCGGCCAGGTTAAAAGCCGGCCAGTGATATGAACCTGTGTAAAAATCAAGAAAGTCTATTACCTCCCGGAATCTCAGCCGATCTATTATATTCCCTATGGCCCCGCCCAGGATCATGGAAAGGCCGACGGCAATTCCGGTTTCATTCTCTTTGAGCCTGAAGAGCCAGAATAATAATAGGATAACCGCAGTAAGACTCGCTGCGAGGAGAAAATAGATGGTAAGACCGGGATCCGATCTGCTCATCAATCCAAAGGCAATGCCCCTGTTTCGTACATGCACCAGATTGAAAAAACCGTTTATTATGGTTAGAGATTCATGCTCTTTTAAGAGCTGGATCACTGCCATCTTTGATATCTGATCCAGAACGATAACCAAAAGGGCAGGCCAGACCATAATGTGCTGATATTTTTTCAATCTTTGTTCCCTTCCATTTCAGACAGGGCGTTTACGCATTTTCTGCAAATAGTCGGGTGTTCGCTGTTCTGTCCGACAGTAGGATCATGTATCCAGCATCGCTCACATTTTGTGTCGGTCGAAGAGGAAACCAATACTTTCAGCCCGGGTATGGTCTCGTTTACACAGCCCCCGTCCATTTGATCAATTTCAACAAGGTCCACTGATGAAACAATAAGGATGGTTCTTAACTGATCTCGATAGGGTGTCAATGTATCCATCAGTTCGGATGAGAGACCAAGCTTTACAGATGCATCTAATGGGTGTCCGATCTTTTTTTCTTTTCTTGCAAGCTCCAGCGCCTTTGTGATCTCTTTCCTGACAGAGATAATTCCTTCCCAGCGGTCGGCAAGCTCAGGGTCTTTGAAAGATGCGTTTACCGGGATAAAAAGGTCTGTATGCACACTTGCAGACCGGTCTTTTGAAGGCATATATTGCCAGATTTCGTCAGACGTGAAGGAAAGGACAGGGGCCATAAGCCTGACCATAACGTCCAGGATATAATTCATCGCGGTCTGTGCCGAACGTCTTGCGATAGATTTTTTGGGTGAAGTGTAAAGCCTGTCTTTTATGATATCAAGATAAAAAGATGACAGGTCCAGCACACAGAAGTTATACAGGTTGTGATAAACAATATGAAAATCAAAGTTCTCATACGCTCTCTGTACCCGTTCGTTTAATTCCTGGAGCCTGTGGAGCGCCCACCTGTCGAGTTCATCCATCTTGCGGAGAGGAACCTGGTCTGTTTCAGGATCAAAATCGTTCAGATTTCCAAGAAGGTAGCGGCAGGTGTTCCTGATACGGCGGTAGGCATCCGTCAAGCGCTGTAATATTTCCTGTGAGATCCGGATATTATCCCTGTAGTCTTCTCCTGCAACCCAGAGTCTTAAGATTTCAGCGCCATACTTTTTGATGAGTTTGTCCGGCGCAATAACGTTGCCTGCTGATTTGTGCATTGCTTTGCCTGAGCCATCCACTACAAAACCATGGGTCAGGACGTTTTTATACGGCGCTTCATTCCGCGTTCCTATGGAACAGAGAAGGGAGCTGTGAAACCATCCCCTGTGCTGGTCGTTGCCTTCAAGGTAAAGATCTGCCGGGCTGTCAAGATATTCCCTGTTTTCCATTACAGCGGCATAACTAACCCCTGAGTCAAACCAGACATCAAGGATATCCGTCTCTTTCCTGAATTGATCCGAACCGCAGTCGGGGCAAACCGTGCCTGAGGGCATGAGTTCCTTTTCTGTTTTTGTAAACCAGATGTCTACTCCCGATTTTTCTACCATACCGCAGAGGTGGTCGATAATCTCCTGTGAGATTATCTGCCGGCCGCATTCTTTGCAAAAGAACATTGTTATTGGAACACCCCATACCCTCTGGCGTGATATACACCAGTCAGGACGATTAGCCACCATGTTATGGATTCGCTCTTTGCCCCATGACGGAATCCAGTTGACCATGTCGATGGCATCAAGGGCTTTTTGCCTGAGGTCGTTTTTTTCAAGGGAGATAAACCATTGTTTTGTTGAGCGGAAGATAACCGGCCTCTTGCAGCGCCAGCAATGTGGATATTCGTGCGTTATCGCTTCTTGTTTGATAAGAGCACCCACTTCTTTAAGCTTGTCATTTATAACCTGATTTGCCTTGAATACGTTAAGGCCTGCAAAGTATTCCACGTCAGACGTAAACCGGCCGGAATCGTCCACAGGAGAATATGGGTCCAGCTTATATGACAGACCAGTCTCGTAATCTTCCCGACCGTGGCCGGGTGCAGTGTGCACGCATCCCGTGCCTGATTCAAGTGTTACATAGCGTGCGGAAACAATCCTCGATTTCCTGTCATACAGGGGATGTTTTGCCTCAAGGTGTTCGAGGTCGGCTGCCTTAAATTCCGCAAGTTTTTCATAGGAACTGATCCCGAAGGTCTTCATGCATTTATCGATAAGTTCTTCTGCGAGGATCATGACCTGGTTGCCGCCGGTTTCAACTGCGGCATAAACAAGAGCCGGGTGCAGAGCAATAGCGAGGTTGGCAGGTATTGTCCAGGGCGTTGTTGTCCATATCACGATAAAGACATCTTTTCCCTTGAGCGCGGGGTATGACCCGCTCAGGTCGGAAATCACGGGGAACTTTACAAAGATTGAAGGAGAGGCGTGCTCTGCATATTCAACCTCTGCTTCAGCAAGGGCAGTTTTGCATGAGATACACCAGTAGACAGGTTTTTTGCTCCTTATAAGACTGCCGTTTAAGGCAAATTTCCCAAATTCTCTGACAATGGTTGCCTCATAAGGGTAATTTATTGTCAAATAGGGTTTGTCCCACTCTCCAAGGACACCGAGGCGCTTAAATTCATTTCGCTGGATTTCTATATATTTGTCAGCATAATCCCGGCAGTATGCCCTGATTTCCACCTTGGACATTTCGGCTTTTTTGGAACCTAACTTCATGTCAACCTTATGCTCAATAGGAAGACCGTGGCAATCCCAACCCGGCACATAAGGCGCATCAAAACCTGCAAGCTGTTTTGACTTGATAATGATATCTTTGAGTATCTTGTTAAAGGCCGTTCCCATATGGATATTCCCGTTGGCATAAGGGGGACCGTCATGAAGCATATAACGTTTTCTGCCTGCCGAGACCTCGCGGATTTTTCGGTACAGGTCTTCTTTTTCCCATTTTTCAAGGAGTTCAGGCTCCTTATTGATCAATTTGGCCTTCATGGGAAAGCCGGTTTCGGGAAGGTTCAGTGTCTGTTTATAATCCATAAATTATGCCTCCAAACAAAAAATGGTTTTTTAAACTATCAAATCATTTTTTTTAAGTCAAATATAAATAAGCAGCCAAATCTATTATTGATCCATTGATCCATGTGAGATAGCATGCTATATGTAATATAATGCGCCGTCCGTGTGGAACGGGATATCCTGGGAGGCTGTGTCTTCAATGCCTTCTTTGTTTTTTACTTTTAACAGTTACAAAAAAATTAAATATACCGGGCCCATCATGCACAAATAGGAGGGGTAGTTCATGGAAGACAGGATCGAAATTATTGAAGGTGATATAACGAGGCAGAAAGTGGATGCCATAGTCAATGCCGCTAATACCTCTCTTTTGGGAGGCGGTGGTGTGGATGGCGCTATTCACAGGGCGGCAGGCGCTGAACTTCTTGAAGAAACGCGAAAGATCGGGGGATGTCCGACAGGAGAGGCGAGGGTGAGCAAAGGTTATTGTCTGCCCGCAAAGTGGGTGGTACATACTGTGGGGCCTGTATGGAGCGGGGGGCGCAATGATGAGGACGCCCTGCTTGCAGGTTGTTACAGGAGCTGCTTCCGGGAAGCCGTGAAACTCGGCATTAAATCAATAGCTTTTCCTTCCATAAGCACGGGCGCATACCGATTTCCGCTTGATCGGGCGACCGGGATCGCCTTGACTGAAACCAGACAGTTTCTTTTAACCAATAAAACCATTGCAAAGGTTATGTTCGTATGTTTCGGAGAGAGGGTGCTGAATAGTTACAAAAAGGCATACGCGCGTATTTTTGGATAGGCGCAACCGGATCTTTATTTCCGGTCAAATTATTCCTGCGCCTGCGATGATATCTGTTTTGTTACATTTACATTTTACCTGAATCCTGCAAGCGTCGAGTTTGCCGAAGACCTGCCTGCTGCAGGCAGGTGCAAGGCGGCAAGGACGCAGACGTACTACGA
>JAGGXA010000122.1 GCA_021163285.1 Deltaproteobacteria bacterium
ACCCCCCCCATCCCAGGGTTAATGAAGTCGCGACAATCTTGGCAAGCAGGGTTATGGATAGAAACATAAGACCCTGCTCAAATGCCCCTTCTATCATAACCTGGACAGGATGATACCCTTCGCCGAGAATTACCGGAAGATAAATGCCTATTATGCCTACGGCAAGACCCCCAATTGCGGCGCGGAGCCATACAGGGAATCGAGTACTATGCGATGTTTTTCGCATAAACTCCAGCAGGCGTGTAAGCAGGATCGACGCTATGGCTGCAAATAATGCAAGCCCAAGAACCGCTATAATATCAATCAGATGAATATTAAATTGATGATGTGAAAAGACGATTTGGTTACCCTGGAAGAATCTGCTCACCTCGGTGCCTGCAACGGATGCAATGGCAATCGGGGTAAGATTTACTATTGTCCATTCCGCAAGAATAACCTCCATTGTGAAAACAATTCCTGCTATCGGGGCATTAAAGATGGAAGATATAGCTGCTGCCGCTCCACAGCCGACTATGGCTGCACGCTGGCGATCGTTCAGGGAAAAATATCTCGCGATGTTGGAACCGATTGCCGCTCCGCTGATAACAACCGGTGCCTCAGGTCCGGCCGATCCACCGCTTCCGATGGTAAGACAACTCGATATCAGCCTTGAGAAACTTGAACGTAAACGTAGGAGGCCTCCGTAACGTGAAATGCTGTAGATTACTTCCGGCACCCCATGACCGGCGCCTTCTTTTACTACTTTTTCAAGAAAAACAGAAGATAGCGCGGCCCCGGCAGCAGGAAGAAAGAAAATCCACCAGCAATCACGATACAAAGAGACCCAATGAAACGAGGCAGACAGGGAACGATTAAGAATTACCGCTGCAAGTCCGCTAAGAATTCCTACAATAGCGGCTATAAATATGAGCAAGAGTCGGTCATCAATACGAAAAAAGTTCCAGATCCTGGAATAAAGCAGGGTTTTAAAATATTTCATTCATGTTTCCGAATAACCTAAGATTAATCTGAGCTTTCGAGTTGTATGTCAAAGTCCGCCATCTTTTCAAAGAGGGCCTCTGAAGGAGGTTTTTTTTTCAGAAATTGGATAAAAGAGTTATTTCGTAAACAGAAAGCGAGCCTGGAGAGCATACTCAGGTGCATTTTGACAGTAGGATTTAAAAGGATAAACATAACAAATACAGGCTGATCGTCTATAGCGTTAAAATTGACCGGTTTTTCAAGGAAGCAGGTCGTTATAAGGGGTTCTTTTACTCCGTTTGAAAGCGGGATGCGCGGGTGCGGAATTGCAACCCCATTACCTATGCCGGTAGAATTAAGCCGTTCTCTTTCAATAAGCTGTTTATATAATTCTTTCTTATCAATTATTGCCGGCACGCAATTAACGGCTGACCTCAACACTGCCTCCATATTATCCCCTTGCAGGTTATAAAATACACCGCCCCGTTCAACGGAAGACAATAGACTTACCTTTAGTATGTATTCTTCCTCATTTTTCTTTTTTTCCAAGGAAAATGAAAGGTTGTGACTGACCGCCCATTTTTTGAGACCGGCTTTGTCGATTAAGTAAGCGCTCCCACTTTTGCGAATCGGAATCCTGCCCTGTCGTACCCATCGTTCTACCGTACTTACAGAAAGTTCAAGACCTTTTGCAAGTTCATCAATTGTTAGTTTAATCATACGGAGTAACCGTTCACGGAACCTTGAAATTAGAAAATAGAAAATTCGCCTTCATATTTTTGTGCTGTTGATGGATACATTCAATTTTGGGCCGGGTTTTAGTCGCCCCCCTGAGGTAAGGACCGCAAATGAAATAACTTGAACAATATTATTTGTCTTTTGGCCCTTCTGCCGTGTTGCATTAAAGACAGGATACTTTGAATATTTAACCTTTAATGCGCCTTAAAGATGAACCAGAATTATTCCCTTTATAACTGATTTAGCTGCTTTGGTGGTTTTGCCGCTTATACTCTTTAATCCACCCTGCGGCGCTGCCAACGTAACTTTGTAGTGTGGACTAAGCGCACCGAATCCACAAAAAGCGAAAAAGTTCTGCAGTTTAAGTTAGTAGTCGAAATTATCAAAAGGGATGCCTCCCCTGAATCCGTTATAATGAAAATTCTTTATAATCTTTCGCACCTTTAAATCCTGAATATTGAGCTATTACCATTTAACCCGTAAATAGTTGCCCCGTTTCTATTCAGGCCCTTTCATCATCCTGTATCTTAAATAACTATACCGCCTTTGGGTCTTATCATTATTGATCCCGATCGCAAGCGCCTTTTTAGAGCCTACTATCACGACCAGTTTCTTTCCCCTTGTTACCCCTGTATAAATTAAATTTCTTTGCAAAAGGATATAATGCTGGGTAAGCAAGGGTATTATCACAGCCGGATATTCAGATCCCTGGGATTTGTGAATCGAAATGGCATAGGCCAGGACGATTTCATCGAGGTCATTATAATCATAGGCAATATCCCGTCCGTCAAAAAAAATGGTCACCTCCCGGTTTTCAGGGTCGATACTTTTGATCTTTCCAATATCGCCATTAAAGACCTCTTTATCATAATTATTTTTGATCTGCATAACCTTATCTCGAACACGGAAGGTCCTGTTACCCAGAATCACCCCCCCCTCCCCCGGATTGAGCGCCTTCTGTAATTCAAGATTCAGGTTTCCTGTACCGATTATCCCCTTGTGCATGGGGCTTATAACCTGTATCTCGTCAACAGGATCAAATCCAAAACTGCGGGGGATACGTTCCTTTATCATTACCAGAATAATTTTCAGCGCCTCTTCAGGCTTTTCCTGTTCGATAAAATAAAAATCGCCCAATTTTTGCCCTGAAGAACGCAGTAACGGCATTATACCTTCATTGATCTTGTGGGCATTAACGATTATCATGCTTTCCGCGGCCTGCCGGAAAATTTCATTTAACTCTACCACCCTAACTGAACCGGATGCAATAATATCTCTCAGTATATTTCCAGCGCCTACGGATGGGAGCTGATTCACATCCCCTACGAGAATCAAGGTCGCTTTTTGAGGAATGGCTTTCATTAGATAATGCATCAGGACCGTATCGATCATTGATGCCTCATCCACAATCAGGAGGTCACAATCAAGAGGCTCTTCCTCGTTTTTCCGAAATCCTCCTTTACGGATACTGTATTCGAGCATCCGGTGAATTGTCTTTGCAGGAAAACCTGTTGTCTCGCTCATCCGCTTTGCAGCCCTGCCGGTAGGGGCAGCAAGCATAATCCTGATTTTCAATTTTGAGAAGATTTTGAGGACAGCATTTATAATCGTAGTCTTGCCTGTGCCCGGGCCACCTGTAATGACTGTTACTTTATTGTCCAGGGCGCTCCTTATTGCCTCTACCTGGTTTGCCGCCAGGTTGATCGACAGGCGCTTCCGCACCCATTCTATTGCCTTTGCCTGATTAATCTCCCGTATTGATTTGGGGGAATTGACAAGTTTATTCATCCGGGCTGCAATACTTGTCTCGCACATGTAAAATTTGGCAAGATAAACCGCCTTCTTATTTTCGTTGAATTCCTCAATACTGTCGTTTAAATCCTCGATAACGATTCTTTTATCTATTGCAATCGTACCGAATGCCCTGGTTATAATATCACGGCCAACATTTAGAACCTCCTGACATTTCTCGACAAGTGGTTCATAGGGATAATATACATGCCCTTCGTCAGCAAGCTGATTAAGGACATAAAGTATACCCGCCTCCGCCCTTAATTCGGAATCCTTTAAAAATCCCAGTTTTTCTGCAATACTGTCGGCAGTTATAAAACCAATGCCGAAGATATCCGTTGCCAGACGGTACGGATTCTTTTTTACAACCCGTATTGAATTGTTTCCGTAACGTTTAAATATTTTGGCGGCATAGCCCGAACTGACACCATGCGACTGGAGAAAGAGCATAACCTCTCGGATCTCTTTCTGTTCATCCCAGGCATTTTTAATCATGTCAATCCGTTTTTTTCCAATGCCTGAAACAACCCTCAGCTTCTCAATCTCGTTTTCTATCACGTCAAGTGAATCTTTTCCGAACTTTTTTACGACCCGCCTGGCCATGACAGGGCCTATACCTTTTATAAGACCTGAACCAAGATATTTTTGGATTCCATAAACAGTAGCAGGAACAACCGTATCGCAATGGATTATTTTGAACTGCTCCCCATATTTTGGATGATTAGCCCATTCCCCCTTCATCTTCAGAATTTCACCGGGGGCAGGCGCGATCAGGTTTCCTGCCACCGTTACCATATCCCTCTGTCCATTAACCTTTACCCTGGCAATGGTAAACCCATTTTCCTCATTGGTGTAGGTAATCCTTTCTATCTGTCCCTTGAGCTCAATGAGCATATCGGTCCTTTTATATTTTCCATCATCGTTCACGATTCCCATTCAGGTCATTTTCGGTAGGTTTTAAAGAGCAAAAATCTTGAAATAGTTTGCTGTTCCTGCAACTTTGGTATCTTTAGATCGAACAAACCTGACCAAAATCAGTGCGCCTGCCTAGGGAAGTTATTTCGTACTCGTCCCTAAACATTTAAAATTGTGTCTGATCCGACCTTTCGTTCAGACACTATATGCCATCCTCGGACAACCCTCCTACGGATAATCCCGCACGCTGCTGCTCAATTTTTCCTGCAGTTGATCAAAGCTGACACCAATCATAAAATTTCCATTTGCCAATTTCCTTGAATGAACAACCTTTCCCTGAACAGAGAAAATATCTTCCATAACGGAAATCTCCATTTCCATTATTGAATTACACGATATCGGCTGATAAACTTCAATTCCCGCTCCACCTGCACTGATATTAATGGTCCTGGCCATAGACACAGCAGTCTTTTGAACCTTTTCTGCTTTGCTGGTATAAGATACAAGGCAAAGAGACTCTATCCTCGGGTAGCGTCTTCTTTCCATTGTTATCTCTTCTTCTTTACCCATAAAAAACTCCTTTGAACCCGTGAACGGTTACATAAATGAAAACTATATGATTTTCTGAAGAAGTGGCTGCCCTTCCCTTCAGCCTTCTACCCAAATACCAAAATAATGTTAAATTATATAATAAAAAATTTATTTTATGTCAAATTATGTCGAAACTATTGCAGCTTTGATGTTCAGGAAGTTGTCCCGGGGTTTGCGCAAAAATAATTTTACAGAATTGGCAGGGAAAACATAAACGGGGGAGTTATTTCTTGACATAATCGCAATTTATCAATAGAAA
>JAGGXA010000015.1 GCA_021163285.1 Deltaproteobacteria bacterium
CTGCGGAAAAAAGACAAGAGGTACTTGATAGATTAAGCGACTCTGAAAGGGAAGTGATAAAAGGACATCTGTCCCAAATGGGAACGATATCGCCGGATCTTGTGGAAAAGGTATCGGAAGAGTTTACCTTGCTCGCGGCAAATAAAACAGCTCGCCGGTTAAATAGCCCTTCCGGCGTCGAAGATAAGGTGGAACTACAAGATAATGCTGATGAATCACCCTCTGAACCGGCAAGCCTGAAGGCCCTTAAAACCATAGAGCCTGATGAACTCCTGGAATTAATTAAAGATGAGCACCCGCAAACTATTGCAATTATTCTTGTTCACCTGGCGCCTGATATAGCAAGCAAGGTGCTTTCCAACCTTTCCGACGAAAAAAAGATGGATGTTGTATTCAGGATTGCCGGCCTGGATAAGGTAATAAGCGAGATGGTAGATGAACTGGATAATATTTTTGAAAGTGTATTAAAGGATAAAGCATCTTCCGGCACACATAAGACAGGGGGCGTGGGCGGCCTTGCAGAGATATTAAATTTCACGGATGCGACAACCGTGCAACAGATTCTTGAAGAAATTACAGAAAATAATCCTGAGTTGGGAGCCAACATAAAGCAAATGATGTTTGTTTTTGATGATCTGGTTCTCGTTAATGATAGAGACTTGCAAAAAGTATTGAGAAATGTCGAAACCCAGCATTTAAGCCTGGCCTTAAAGGCAGCATCTGATGACGTAAAAGAAAAGATTTTCAGGAATATGTCTGAAAGGGCATCCGAGATATTAAAGGAAGAAATGGAAACAATGGGGCCTGTCAGGATGACGGAAATAGAAGAAGCACAGCAATTAATTACCAAAATAATTCAAGATATGGAAGAAAAAGGGGAACTGGTAATTTCCGGAAGAGGGGGAGAAAAACTCATTACATAAAGTTAACAGTATTGGAACATGTTTTGAGATGTTCTGCTCCTGCCTGCGCTAAAAACACTGGACGTTTGGGTATGCCTTACCTCGCCGGAGCGTGATAACGAGGGAACGAGGGACAAAAGCAGTGACAAATAAACAAATGGATTTTAAAGCATACAGTTTTCCTGATATCTCTTTTGACAGCATATTAAACAAAACTGAAAATACTGTGGGATATAATGGTTTTGAGCGGCTGGATTTCAATGATAATCGTAAAAAGAACCATGATTTGTTAAAGAATGATGAACAATCAAAGCAGGAAGAAAAAGATAAAGAGGCAATAGAAAAGGCTTTTAAAATCGGTTATTCAGAGGGGAAAAAAGAGGGAGAGCGCTATCAAAAAGATAAAGTCAGCCAGGCCCTGAACAGTCTGCATTCAGTACTGTCGGAGTTAGATAAAATTAAAAAAGAAATACACCTGACCGCAGAACATGAACTAATAACCCTTTCACTCGCAATTGCAAGGAAAATCCTGGTAAATGAAATTTCAGACAGGAATAATAAGACCGTCTTAAAGGTAGTTGAGGAGGCCCTTAATAGGGTAGTAAGTCATGACAAGATTAAAATCAGAGTGAATCCATCCGAGATTGATATGATTAAGGATGCAATGCCCCAGTTTTTACATCTCGTGGATAATATTGAAGCCGTCACAATTGAAGAGGATAAAGCGATTTCAAAAGGAGGTTGCATGGTTGAGACAAACCTGGGCAATATAGACGCAAGGATTGAAAGCCGGCTTCAGGTCATAGAAGAGATATTTGATTCGGAACTACAAATATCGCGAAACCTCGAACCTGTAATTGAATCATAAAATGCCCCTAATCGATCTGAAAAAATATTATACTGCCCTGAATGTTTCAAACCTGATAAGTGCAAACGGGAGAGTTAGTAAAGTCGTTGGATTAGTTATTGAGGCCAGGGGGCCGGAGGTTCGGTTGGGAAGTATATGCGATATTTACACGAAAAATGACATGCCGGGCATTGAGGCGGAGGTTATGGGTTTCAGAGACAATAATGTCCTTTTAATGCCGTTCGGTGATCTCAGAGGAATTGGGCCTGGGAGCAGGGTGGTGGCGAAACAACAAAACGCAAAAATACCTGTAGGAAAAGGTCTCCTCGGAAGGATAATAGACGGACTTGGAAATCCTATAGATGGAAAGGGTCCTATCCGGACGGATAATGAATATCCTCTTTATACAAACCCTGTGAATCCTCTTCTCAGAAAAAGAATCAGCAGCCCCATAGATATTGGGATAAGGGCGGTCAGCGGACTTTTAACCATAGGGTGCGGTCAGAGGGTCGGTATATTCGCAGGGTCCGGCGTCGGCAAAAGCGTACTGCTCGGTATGATTGCACGAAATACTACGGCTGATGTAAATGTGATAGCCTTAATTGGAGAACGTGGCAGAGAATTAAATGATTTCATCGAAAACGACTTGGGGGAGGAAGGACTAAAAAGGTCGGTAGTTGTTGTTGCCACTTCTGACAATTTACCTCTGATCAGAATGCGAGGCGCATTTATTGCCACTGCTGTTGCCGAATATTTCAGGGATCTTGGCAATCATGTAATTCTGATGATGGATTCGGTAACCAGGTTTGCGATGGCTCAAAGAGAAGTAGGGCTTGCTACGGGAGAACCTCCCACAACAAAAGGATATACGCCATCCGTCTTTACTTTATTGCCTAAACTCCTTGAAAGGGCGGGGACATCTTCCAACCGTGGAACCATTACAGGGCTATACACGGTGCTGGTTGAGGCAGACGATATGAACGAACCGATTGCCGATGCAGTAAGATCAATCCTTGATGGCCATATTGTGCTATCAAGGGATCTTGCCATACAAAATCATTACCCGGCAATTGATATATTAAACAGCGCCAGCAGATTAATGGATTCTATAGTAGACAAAAAGAATAAAGAAAATGCTCATAAAGTTAAAAGTATACTTGATACTTACATGAAGGCCGAGGATTTAATAAATATTGGAGCCTATAATAAGGGAAGCAACAAAAAGATCGATTATGCAATTGAGATGATTGATAAGGTTAATAATTACTTAACGCAGGATATCGGAGAAAACATATCTTTCAATGATAGTATCATCCAGCTTGACAATTTGTTTAATCAGCACAATTAAGAAGATATTCAGTAACCGTTCAGGGGTTCAAGGTTCAGGGTTAAGAGCAAAGAAAGCATTGAAGACTCATGATTTTGGCGTCTTTCAATGAAGCTTAAAAGTAGTTAACACTTTTCCTCATATTAGAACCGGTATTTTCACCGCAGAGTACGCAGAAAGCGCAGAGAAACTGCTTAATTTTTAATGTAATATCTCAGCGAACCCTGCGTTCTCTGCGGTGAAATCCAGTTTTTTATACAAAGTAAATGTAAACTAAATCTGAAGGATACCATGATTTTCGTTAGAAATACTCATTTTCACAGGTAAGTGCCCGCGCAAAAATAATCAAAGTTATTGTTGCGCAAACCCTAATTGCCGGTTTAGCTCCAAATTCCTGATTAGAACTGCGAGAAATGACCTTATTTTTCCTGCATACGCATTCTAAATGCAGTCCGGGGACAGGAGAATGAACCTCTGAACCTTTAAACCTATGAACCCGTGAACGGTTGCATTAAATGTACAAATTTTCGCTTGAACCTGTGTTGGCCCATAGAAGATATCTTGAAGAAAATATCCAGAAAGAATTTGCCAGGATAAAGGATAATCTCAGCAGAGAAAACCATAACCTGCGGATATTAAAAAAATCCAGGGATAAGGTTCTTC
>JAGGXA010000121.1 GCA_021163285.1 Deltaproteobacteria bacterium
CCTTAAGGGTAAACTATTTTCAAAAATCACAACCTTTATGGCCGCATCAAATTAATGCGTGTTATACAAGCACAACATTTCTACAATTCGTTGATATTAAAAGCATAATTTTCTTCTTGAAAATAGTTTATGCAGGTTTTAGGTAATAACTTTTTCATATTGCATCTGTACCCTGAACCATTGACCCGTGAACGGTTACCATTTACATGAGGTTATCAGAATTTGACAAAAGAGAAAAAAGAGCAAAACAGATATCACGCGGGGATTGACATCGGATCGACCACTGCCAAGATAGCTGTCTGTGACAATAACGGGAAGATAATATTTACGCGTTACAGGCGTCACCAGACAGAGACAGTGAGAACAGTTTCGGATATTTTAAAAGAAGCGCTGCATGAACTGGGAGATGTCCCGATTGAGTTGACTGTTACAGGTTCGGCCGGAATGGGCGCTGCGGAGATATTTTCAGTCCCTTTTGTTCAGGAAGTAGTAGCATCCGCCAGTTTCATTAAAAAGGCATATCCTGATGTCCGGACATTCATTGAGGTAGGAGGGGAGGATTCAAAGATAATATTTTTTGACGATCATTTCCGGCCTGACATAAGAATGAACGGTAGTTGTGCCGGCGGGACCGGCGCTTTTATTGACCAGATGGCTGTCCTTTTGAACGTACCGGTCAACGAATTCAATAACCTTGCAAGTAATGCCTCCCGCATTTATTCAATTGCATCCCGTTGTGGTGTCTTTGCCAAAACAGACGTTCAGGCCCTTATGAGCAGGGGTGTATCCAGAGAAAATATAGCGGCCTCCGTATTCCATTCCGTTTCCATCCAGGTAATAAGCTCCCTTGCAAGGGGCCGCGAAATCAAGAGCAAGGTCCTCTTTGGAGGAGGCCCATTGACATTTTACCCGGAATTAAGGACATCCTTTATCAAAAACCTGGGGATGAATGATTTGAAGGACGTAATTATCCCTCAATATTCAGAGCTCATTCCTGCAATAGGCGCTGCCTTCTCAAAGGATGACAAGCCATATATTGTAAATATTAAGGACTTGATTTCCTTACCGGACACAAATTCCCCAAAAAGGAAAAATAAAACCGAACAACTTTCCCCTCTTTTTCAAAACAGGACCGCATTTGAGGCATGGGAAGATGCACATTCAAGCAGGTCAGTAGAACACGCCTGCCTGTCAAAAACAGACATGAAAGGTCTTTTTCTCGGCATAGACTCCGGGTCCACAACCACAAAGCTTGTTGTTATTGATAACGGGAAAAGGCTTGTATCAGGTCATTACGAACCAAATAACGGCAATCCCATAAAGGCCGTGGAAAATGGTCTTCAAGCCTTAAAGGTCTCCTTTGAAAAGGCTGGAATAATGCCTGAGATCGTCCGGTCGGCAACAACAGGTTACGGGGAAGACCTCATAAAGGCTGCCTACGGTCTTGATGACGGTGTAGTTGAAACCATGGCTCACTACAGAGCGGCCATAACATTTGCGCCCGATGTGTCCTTTATACTCGATATCGGCGGCCAGGACATGAAGGCGATCTACATCAGTAATGGGGTAGTATCCGACATCCAGGTCAATGAGGCATGTTCATCCGGCTGCGGTTCCTTTATCGAGACATTTGCCCGTTCCCTCGGATATGATGTATCCGAATTTGCAGAGCTGGCCTGCAATGCAAAAGAACCTTTCGACCTTGGCACGAGATGCACGGTATTTATGAATTCAAAGGTAAAACAGGCCCTCAGAGAAGGCGCCGGTATCTCTGATATCTCCGCAGGACTGGCATATTCCGTCATCAAAAATGCCCTTTTCAAGGTCTTGAAGCTGAGAAAGAAAGAGATCCTTGGAGATAAGATCGTTGTTCAGGGAGGCACCTTTCGTAATCCTGCCGTGTTGCGCGCTTTTGAGCTGCTCCTGCAAAAAGATGTTATCAGGCCGGACATTCCCGAACTTATGGGCGCGTATGGAGCTGCCATTACAGCTCTCAACAACCATCTTCATGAGCCTGGGCAACATTCCCTTTTCAATCCATTCAGAGAACCTGCGACCGGCGTAGATTTCAAATCAAAGAATATCAAGTGCCATGGTTGTGAAAACAACTGCAGGGTGGTCATGTTAACCTTTTCTAACGGCAACCGGTTTTATACCGGTAACAGGTGTGAACGTCATTTTACCAATGCATCCGGTACTAAAAAGCGGGGCAGGAATCTTGTTGCTGAAAAATTACAGCTCCTGTTTGATCGTCCTCAAAAAACCAGTCATTCACCTATCCTGACGTATGGGATCCCCCGCTGTCTGAATATGTATGAAAACTACCCTTTCTGGGCCACATTTTTAGAAGAATGCGGATTTAAAGTTATTCTTTCCTCCCCCTCAAGCATGAAACTTTTTGAGAAAGCGGCCTCCACGGTCATGTCGGACAATATCTGTTTCCCAGCCAAGCTGTCTCACGGCCATATTTATGACCTTGCAGAACAAAAAGTGAACAGGATATTCTATCCGATTGTAGTCCATGAACAGGACGAATTTCCTGATGCCGTGAACAGCTTCAACTGTCCGGTAGTAACAGGATATCCTGACGTTTTAAAAAGTTCTATGGATCCATATAAAAAATATGGCATATCAATTGACAGTCCGGCCGTCAGTTTCCAGGATATTTCTCTCTTAAAAAGGCAACTGCATCTTTTCTTTAAAAAGTTCGGTCTTAACCTCAAAGCCATCTCTTATGCTGTTGAAAAAGGGCTTGCCGCGCACAGGAATTTTAAAAAAACCCTGGTCAACAGGGCTGACAAACTTATCAAAGAGGCAAAAAGAGAAGCAAGGATGGTGGTTGTTCTCGCGGGACGGCCCTACCATATTGACCCTCTTATTAATCATGGAATCTCAGATTTTCTTGTTGATATGGGTGTAGATGTCATAACTGAAGATGCGATCCCATATGAACATGGCAATTCTCTTTCCGGTATCAATGTCCTTACCCAATGGACCTACACCAACCGTCTGTATGCAGCGGCAAAGTGGGTGCAAAAAGAAGATAACACTCAGCTTATTCAGCTTACCTCCTTCGGGTGCGGCCCGGACGCCGTATCGTGCGATGAAGTAAGAGACATTTTAAGAGAGAAAGGAAAGATATATACCCTCATCAAGATGGACGAGATATCCAACCTGGGCGCCGTCAGGATAAGGCTGCGCTCCATGCTTGAAGCTGTGAAAGAGAGGAGAGAGACAGCAGGCCGTCTTCAGAATATGTGCAGAAAGCCATATCGGGCATTTACGGATAAAGACAGAAAAAGGACGTTAATTGCTCCATATTTCTCCCCTTTTTACTCTATGCTTATTCCGGGGGCTTTCAGGCCCCTTGGTTACAAAGTAGATGTGCTTCCTCCACAGGACAGTGAGTCTATTGAGCTCGGACTGAAAAACATTAATAATGACATATGCTACCCGGCTGTATTGATAGCCGGAGATATTATCAAGGCATTTAAATCAGGAAAATATGACCCGGAAAATACATCCGTTATTCTGACGCAGACAGGGGGACAGTGCAGGGCCTCCTGCTATGTATCTCTGATTCAAAAGGCTTTATCAGCGGCTTCTTTGGCTGATGTCCCGGTAGTTGCCATATCCTTTGAGGATATTAACCCGCAGCCGGGATTCATTATTGATAAAAAGGAACTTGTAAAACGTATGGGCTTAGGCGTCATTTTTACCGATCCCCTTTCCCGGATGTACCTGTCCTCTCTCGCAAGGGAAAAAGAAAAGGGCGGATCAAAAACCCTGCATGAAAAATACCTCAAAAAAATGGAGTGGGGAATTGAAACTTCCGATTATGGATATCTCCTCGAAGTCCTTGGGGAAGCAGTAGATGACTTTAACAGTATAAGCGTAACAGACAGACCTGTTCCTGTTATCGGGGTAGTAGGTGAAATATTTGTAAAATACAACTTCTTTGCTAATGGAAATATTATTGAATGGCTCGCCGGGGAGGGAGTGGAGGTAGTGCTTCCTACCCTCCAGGGTTTTTTTACTCAGAGCTTTATAAACGAAAATTTTGATCGGAAAGCATTTTTTAAACATTCCTTTATACAAAGTTTGAAGACCAGGCTTACCGAGATCTACCTTAATTTTCACCTTTCGCAAATTGACAGGATTATGCAGAATTTCTGCTTTTACAGAAGACCTTTTAACCTCAAAAAGCTTGCGGAAATCACAGAAGAAGTGGTAAGCCTGGCCAATCAGTATGGTGAAGGCTGGCTCCTGACCGCCGACATGATAGGCATGCTTGAAAATGGGATAAATAATATTGTTTGTCTGCAACCTTTTGGCTGCATCTCTAATCATATTACCGGAAAAGGTTTGGAGAGAAAACTCAAAGAGATGTATCCCTCTTTTAACCTGCTCGCCCTTGACATGGATGCGGGAGCAAGTGAAATCAACATCATTAACAGACTCCAGTTTATGGCCATGGCGGCCAAAGAGGATCGTGAACAGATGGAAGCAGCTATTTATCATCCTGTAGCCTGGCCATCCTCTCTTCTTCGTATCTACGGCAGAGAAATCCCGTCATTCGGCAATCATATCGTACCTGAAATTGAAAAATGGAAGACCTGGGTATATGGCTTGGACCTGTGGAAAAAAGCGAATGACTTTATCCGAAAATAATTCGACCTGTGCCATTGAAAAACTATTCAAAAACAATCACGAAAACACGAAAGGACGAAAACACGAAACAAGACATAAAAATCAATTTACAGACCTCGGAAAGAATGGCATTTTAAGCGTAATTTTTTGGACACTTTTCTTTTAAACAGGTAACGAATCAACTTCGCGCCTCGTTCACCTGCTCCCGTATAATTTTTCCCGGTTCCGGCTATGCCGGGTCAGGACTTGTAATTTAAACATGTGAACGGTTACAAACTAATGAAATCCAATATTTCCAGCATATTTCCAGGAAAGACAGGGCTGGCCCTTGGCAGCGGTTCAGCGAGGGGATGGGCCCATATAGGGGTTATTCGCGCCCTCGCCGAGGCAGGCATCCATGTAGACTTCATAGCAGGGACCAGTATCGGCGCCCTGGTGGGGGCAATTTTTGCTTCGGACGAAATCAATAGCTTGGAGGAGACCGTCCTCCGAATCGACTGGATGCAAATCGTCTCTTTTATTGATATGGTCTTGCCGAAATCGGGGCTTATTGATGGCAAAAAGATCACTTCCTTTTTCCGCAGCGAGATAAAAGAGACAAACATTGAAGACCTTCCCATACCATTTTGTGCGATATCAACCGATCTGTCCACCGGAAAAGAGATTATCATACGTGAAGGCAACATAATAGAAGCTGTAAGAGCAAGTATTTCTATCCCCGGCATTTTCACGCCTGTCAAAAAAAACAACTTGATCCTGCTTGACGGCGGACTGGTCAACCCTGTACCGGTTAGCGCAGTAAGAGAGATGGGGGCTGACTCCATCATTGCAGTTGACTTAAGCCATGATATTGTGGCCAAAAAGACATCCGGCAATAGTGGCATAACTGATTCCGGCACAACAAAGCCGGACAGGAAAAACAACAAGGCTTTTATTCAATGGAACAAGATACTGGATGGGTTGAATAATAAATTCCGGTCGGTTGACTTTCCAGCCTTAACTCAGGTAAAGCAATGGATGTCAAAAGATATGTTACCAAATATTTTTGAAATCCTGGTTACTTCTATTAATATCATGGAATCGCAGATTACAGCCACACAACTTAAAACAGACCCTCCGGATCTTCTTATCCGGCCCAGGTTGGGTCATATTAAATTTCTCGAATTCAATCGTGCTCAGGAAGCCATTTCCGAGGGATACCGGGAAACCAAATACCTGCTTGAATCTCTGCTTCAAAAAGGAGTTTGACTTAATGATCAAAAAGATAGGCATTATCGGACGTACATATCGCCATGTTCAACGGTATCGCCAGATCCTGATGGTCCTTTTTAAATACGGCTTTGGGGATGTTATTGATACTCTCAGGATAGAACAATACTTAGAGATAGGCCTGCAGATGATCTCACGCAGGCGCCGTGAAAAGATTGAGACGCTGTCACGGGCTGAACGAGTGAGAATGACACTTGAGGAACTTGGGCCAACCTTCATCAAGTTAGGGCAAATACTCTCCACACGTCCCGACCTGCTACCGGTTGAATTCATACGGGAGCTTGGAAAGCTTCAGGATGATGTCCCACCCTACCCCTTTAAGCAGGTAAAAGAGACCATAGAAACAGAGTTCGGCTCTCCCCTTAACAAACTGGTCAACTATTTCAAGGAAACTCCCCTTGCATCCGCCTCTCTTGGCCAGGTACACAGGGCGCAGCTTTCCGACGGGGAGGAGGTGGTAATAAAGGTCCAGCGGCCGAATATCCGAAAAACCGTGGAGGTGGATATGGAGATCATGCTGCATATGGCCACCCTTATGGAAAAACATCTTATCGGGTGGGATATCCGAAGACCGACTCAAATTGTGGAAGAATTTGCCCGTACCCTGGAAAAAGAACTGGACTATAATATAGAAGCTGCCCACATGGAGCGCTTTGCAATGCAGTTCACAGGGGAATCTACTGTTTATGTCCCCAAAGTATACAGGGAGCTCCTAAGCAGCCGGGTACTCGCCATGGAGTATATAAAAGGAATCAAACCTGCAAACATCGACATCTTGAAAAAAGAGGGCCTTGATCCCAAAGAAATTGCTGTCAGGGGTTTTGACCTGATCATGAAACAGATATTTGTGCATGGTTTTTTTCACGCGGATCCCCATCCAGGGAACATTTTCATCCTGCCGAATAATGTGATCTCTTATATTGATTTCGGAATGATGGGCCGTCTCAACAGGGAGAACAGGGAAAATTTTGCCGACCTGATCATCGCCGTTATTAAAAAGGATGAGGCAAAGGCCGTTAATGCCCTGTTAAGGCTTGCTACCTCGGATGAAGAGGTAAATCGTCATTACCTCGAAAGAGACCTGATCGAATTAATCGATCAGCATTTTTACAGGTCTTTGAAGGAACTGGACCTTGGAGCGTTATTGCACCAGCTCATGGATTTGATGTCAAAGCACAGGCTGCATGTCTCTCCCGATCTGTTTTTAATGGTTAAGGCGCTTGGAACGGTAGAAGGTCTGGGCAGAATCCTGGATCCTGATTTTGATGCCGCTGAACAGGCTGCCCCGTTTGTCAAACACATTCGGTTGGACCGCATTCATCCAAAACGTATTGCAAAGGATATGACGGATGCCGGAACCGAATTTTTCCACCTGTTAAAGGAAATACCGGGAGAAGTAAGAGAAATACTGAGTTTGGCAAGACGCGGCAAGATCAAAATGGAATTTGAACATAAAGGGCTTGAGCCCCTGCTTTCAAATCACGATCGTATCAGCAATCGCATTGCATTCGCAATAGTTCTTGCGGCCCAGATAATCGGTTCTTCATTAATCGTGCTGTCGGATGTTCCGCCCAAATGGTTTGATATACCGATCATAGGGCTTTTAGGGTTCCTTTTTGCAGGAATAATGGGGTTTTGGCTACTTATTACAATCCTGAAACGTGGCAAGATGTAATAAAACCGTCTTGTCTTCTGATTGACAATCTGCCGGGAATTTGTTATATTGTAAATTTTCACAAAGGAGGATTGAAGATATGCCCATCTATGAGTACCTGTGCCTCGAATGTGATATGCAGTTCCAAAGCCTCGTGATGAAAAAAGAGGAAGAAAAAGGTCTTCATTGTCCGGGATGTGGCAGCCACAATCTCAGGAAGTTAATTTCAAAGGCCGCTTATCATGTCTCTGAGGATAGCAGAATCGATTTATTTAATCCGAATGCCCGTCAAACGGACGGCTTTTACAAAGATAGCCGCAACATAGGTCTAAGCGCAAAAAAAATGGCTAAG
Source organism: Deltaproteobacteria bacterium (assembly GCA_021163285.1). Taxonomy (GTDB): domain Bacteria; phylum Desulfobacterota; class DSM-4660; order Desulfatiglandales; family Desulfatiglandaceae; genus JAGGXA01. The sequence goes on from JAGGXA010000121.1 coordinate 7,926, forward strand.
TCAATGGGAATAGACACAGGCGGCAGGTTTGATGAAAAGCTGGAAAAATTGAGAACGGATCCCGCCAGTATTATAAAGGACAGCGTTTAAATCGTTAACGGGAACTGTGGGCGCACGCCCTAAACCATAAATCCTGATTCAATTGAGTTTCATATAAAATTATGCGCAATGAAGGTGAAGTCATTCTTATCCATTACAATGATAAACCGGCTGTTTACGGCCGGATTGAATTTATTGAACCTGATGTAAAAAAAGACTGGTACAGGGTCACCATATTACTGCTTACCATACCCACGCAAACAGTAACATGGATCCTTCGGGAACCATATATCGACGGTTCTCCCTTTACCATGAACGACGTGCCCATAAGGATTGAAGGAGTCAAAAAAGTACCCGTAAAAAAGTACGGGGAAGATGCTCCGACAAAAGAAAAGAAAAGCGCTCATAAACCCGGGATAGTTATCCCTTTTAAGAAACCATAAATATTACACCTGATTAGCGCCAATCAATAAAGTAAAGCTGTAACGGTTCGAGGCTATAAAGGTTGAACGTTTGAGGTTATAAGGTTGAAGGTTAAAGGATATATCCCTTTGAGAGTTATCACTGTTCATTGAGCTGTTACCATTTAAACCTTGAACCCTGAACCATTCAACCTGGGAGGCTGTCCGAAAATGCCCTTTTTCCCAAACTCTGCGTTATGCTCAAAAAATTATCCTCGAAATATCAACTATATGTCTGCGGTAATTTTTTGAGCAAGCCTTGATTTTGAAAAAAATTGCTATTCCCGGACAGCCTCCCAGGGATGTTATTTCGTCCTTGTCCCTTAGCGCCTCCAGGCTACCAACTTAAAGCGGGACACTTTCCGCTTTTTGGTGGATTCGCTTCGCTTAATCCACCCTACAAAATTACGTTGGCAACCAACGCAGGGTGGATTAAGGAGCGTAAGTGACGAATCCACCAAAGCAACTCTCACTCCTTACGTTGGCAGCCGTACCTCCATGAACCTGCGGACGGTTACCATGAATATTTACAGGAAAAGCGGTTTTAAATTTCCTCCGGAAGCTGTGATTTTGCAAGTTTGTACTCAACACTATCCACAAGGGCCTGCCAGCTTGCCTCAATGATGTCTGTTGAAACGCCGATGGTAGTCCATATCTCCTGGTCGTCCCTTGACTCTATCTGTACCCTTACCTTTGCTGCTGTTGCATCTTTGCCGTCAATGACACGTACCTTAAAGTCCACAAGTCCCATTTCCTGAATAATGGGGAAAAACTTAATTAATGCCTTTCTTAAGGCATTGTCAAGGGCATTTACAGGACCATCTCCTTCGGCGGCGGTAATATCCTGTTTATCACCTACGGATATCTTTATTATTGCCTGTGATGTAGATATACCCTGAACGTTTTTTTCAATTGTTACCCGAAAAGACTCAAGTGTAAAGGGCTCTTCAAATTGGCCGGTCAATTTCCTGATCAAGACATCCAAAGACCCGTCAGCAGCTTCAAATTGGTAACCCTGATCTTCTAATTCCTTGATCTTCCGGACAATCTTCCTGCTCTCAACCCCGTTTCCGCCCAATTTTATGCCCAGCTCCCCGGACTTATAGTCTATGTTACTCTTTCCGGACAGGTCTGAAACAAGCACTCGCCTCCGGTTACCGACTAATGCCGGGTCTATATGCTCATAGGCCGTTGCATTTTTCTGAACTGCGCTTACATGTACTCCACCCTTATGTGCAAATGCGCTTTTACCTACAAACGGTCGCTGATTTAAAGGAGGCACGTTTGCTACCTCGCTGACAAACCGGGAAAGCCCGGTCAATTTTTTTATATTATCAGGGTCAACACATTGATAGCCCATTTTAAGCTGGAGATTACCGATAACAGGAAGGAGGTCTACGTTGCCGCACCTCTCCCCATAACCGTTAATCGTACCCTGAACCATTTCAACTCCCGACTTGACGGCAATCAAAGAGTTGGCGAGCGCAAGACCGCAATCATTATGCACGTGAATGCCGGCAGGCACTGAGAACCCCGGCAGCACTTCATCCAGTACCTCCCGGATTTTCTCAGGCATCGTACCACCGTTTGTATCGCACAATACAATGAAATCAGCGCCTCCATCAACAGCAGATTTAACGGTCTTTAAAGCGTAAGCCGGATTAAACCTGTATCCATCAAAAAAATGCTCTGCATCATATATTACTTTTCTGCCATGTCTTTTCAGGCATGATACTGTTTCACCGATCATAGCCAAATTTTCATCAAGGGGGACCTGTAATATTTCAGTGACATGCAAATCCCAGCTTTTGCCGAAAATGGTAATAGATTCCATTTCAGTCTCAAGCAGGGCCAGGACATTTTTGTCGTCTTCCGGTCTGATGTTGGGCCACCGGGTGCTTCCAAAGGCCGCAAGATGAGCGTTATGTAAAGAAATCCTGTCGGCCATCTTAAAAAATCTTACATCTTTTGGGTTGGAGCCCGGCCAACCGCCTTCGATGTAGTGAATACCAAAATCATCAAGTCTCCGGACAATCCGCAGCTTATCCTCTGCTGAAAGATTTACCTGTTCACCCTGGGTCCCATCTCGAAGAGTGGTATCATAGAGGATGATTTGCCTTGACATAATTGTTCTCCATTTTATTCAAAAAAAAACCGTTATCAAGATATCTGATAACGGTTTTTTTTGGAACTTATTTTGATCATTAACTCATTATCAGACAGGGGTATTTGGATTTTACCTCCCATACAAAAAGCAATAGAGGGACGATTTCCCCTATTGCGATGATAATGATAATTATGTTATAAAATATGCGTGGCATAATTCACTTAGACTATAAAATAATAAAAAAATAATTATAAATAAATCAATTACAGGATGTCAAGCTTTTTTCCTAAAGAGGAGACATAGGGGTTCGTATAAAAATAACTTCACTTTTTGGCGTTTCATCTTCAGGTCATTTTAAACAGAAAACAGGCTGTCAGAGTAAGCTTATACTCCTCTTGAACTATAACCTGCGTTCATGGCATTGTATAATATATTATGGCTACTTATGTTCTTGTATTAAAAACCATGGAAGAAACCAATATCCATGTTGGACGCTTGGGTAATGTTTTTTTGAAAAGAGGGCTTTTTCTTTATATCGGTTCTGCAAAAAAAGCTCTTCAAAAGAGGGTTAGCAGACACCTTGTAAAGGATAAGAAATTATTCTGGCATATTGATTACATACTTAATTCCCGGAAGGTATCGATCATCGAGGTCTGGACAAAAGAAGCAGATCTGGAATGCGAGACAGCCTGCATAATAGATAATTTTACTGGAGCCATGGTAGTCAGAAAGGGGCTTGGATCTTCTGATTGCAGGTGCCCCGCACATTTTTATTTTTTTGGAGGAGATGTATCGGAAATCCGTAATTTGTTGGAAAGGAATGGGTTTAGCGCTTTAAGATAACAATTCACAGGTTGCGCGTTCAGCCCTTTCAGGGCGGCCTGAGGATAGCCATATTAATTTGAGTAACTTTTTTGTATTGCGCACTGAAATTCTCTATCATGTTACATCCTGCATATTAATGCTAATTGCTAATCACTAACGGTTAATCGCACAGGTCGAAATGTTTTACATCCGGTGAACTATTGCCCTTAATCTTTCACGTCCAGGATATAGATTTGCGAAGCCGTTTTGTTTCACCACGGTGTCGTTTCGTATCCAGCCTGCATCTCTTTGACGCAAGAGTGGGTCTTGTCTTGATGTGGGGCTTTGGTTTCCTCGCTGCCTTACGGATCAAATCAACAAAACGTTTAATGGCATCACGGCGGTTCTGATCCTGCGTGCGGAACCTGCGGGCATTCATAATTAATATGCCTTTTTCCGTAATTCGCCTTCCGGGCAGACGAATCAGACGTTTTCGCACATCATCCGGAAGGGAAGGTGAGTTTAAGACGTCGAAACGGAGATGCACGGCTGTAGCTACTTTGTTGACATTTTGTCCACCCGGGCCCGATGCGAGGATAAATTCCAGATGGATTTCTTTTTCGTCAATTGAAATATCCGGTGTTATCCGAATCATAGAGAAACCTTTCAGAAACCGAGGGCTCGCGCAAAAATAACTTAATATTTCGGCATTTCATCTTCAGGTCATTATCGGCGGATTTCAAAGAGCGAAAACCTTGAAATAGCCCGCTATTACTGCGCCTTTTGCTCTTCAAAATCTCCCGTGCAGGCCAAATCAAGCAGCAGATGCAGGAGTCAGACCTTTTGATATATCCATTTTATCGAAATATTCTTTGATTCCCCATTCCAGGCTCTTTCCCTGAATGCCATAAATTCCATCTACAGGGTCGTAATACAGAATATTATCCCTGACTGTCTGCCCAAGAAGATCCTTGCTGGTTCCTGCAAGCTCTGTGAGGTTACGGGCAGGTTGTTTACTAAAGTAACGCAGAAGGCAGTTGCGAGCTTCATCATTAAATGTCCAATCGGCAATCATTGCTACCTTTTCCCGCTTGATTTTTGATACAATAGCATCCAAAGAATATTGAAATAAATCCTCAAGAATAGAATGAATTTCCCAGGCACTGCCGCCAACTGTATCCCATATTATTTCTATCTGTTTTTCATCAAGAGTGTATTTCTGAACCTTATTGTATTTTTTTATATCCCGAAGCCAGGCAAAGACATCATCTTTTTCAAGATAATCGAGTTTCATAAATTTACTGGTCTTGCGGAGCTTGCTGTCCACATAAACCTGTTCGACGAAAAAGGCATCCGATGAGGCGATGATTACATGGCAGAGGTGGCTTTCTTTGGTCAAAGCCACGAAAAAATTCATTAATTCCAACATAAGCCTTTTCTGCTTGTCCGGCATATAGAGACCATCAAGTTTATGGAATTCATCGATAATGACTACCGGCTGGATACCCTTCTTTATTAGACGTTGAAATTCCTGTTTCATAACCAGAAAAGGGTCTTCCCGGCGTTTCTTGAGCATCTTCTCGGTAAAGGCGTCAAGTTTGAACAGGCCGAAGAGGCTGTACTGCCTGCGGGTACCGGTTTTTAAGCCCTCTCCCGAGTTGCTTGATTTAAAAAAGGCATCGATAAAATCATCATACGTGGTCAAAAAAATCTCACGCAGATTGAGAAAGTTGATTTCATACTCCTTTTCGGCCTCCATCTGCTCGAACAGTCGATACATCAGGGTAGTTTTGCCGGACGATTTGGGGCCGTACAGGAAAAGGATGGAATTAGGCATCCCTTCCAGGTAGTTTCGTAACTCGGCCATCTCTCTTACTCTGTTTATAAAAGTGATATCTATCTTAAACTGGATCATCTTGATTTTCCCTATTCGTGAAATTAATTCATTCGCAATCCCTTCTAAATCAGGTCAATTGTTTTGACAGCGGCTTTTTTATCGCCTTATATTTCAAGCAGTTATATACCACAATTCGAGGGTGACTTCCTGTTTCGGCCTGTTTTGGGATCCTCGGATTTCTATAATACCTAAAACCTGCATAAACTATTTTCAAGAAGAAAATTATGCTTTTAATATCAACGAATTACAGAAATGTTGTGCTTGTATAACACGCATTAATTTGA
>JAGGXA010000186.1 GCA_021163285.1 Deltaproteobacteria bacterium
ACTTGAAGTATCGTAGTACGTCTGCGCCCTTGCCGCCTTGCACCTGCCTGCAGCAGGCAGGTCTTCGGCAAACTCGACGCTTGCAGGATTTAGGTATCATAATATTGCGCCCATCATGGTACGACAATCGTGTCATCCGGTTTTAACATAATATTTTGGTTTAGATTCTTTCCTGACATGAACTCCTTATGATTATAATGTAACTGTTCTTTTTTCCCGTCCTCATTGCGGATAATCAGGATATTTTTTGTATCTGCCCATTCGGCAAAGCCTCCGGCGGCAGATATAGCCTGAATCACAGTCATACCAGGCTCAAGGGGGTAGGGGCCTGGTGCATTTACCTTCCCGACGGTATAGATGCGGCGGCTGCGGCTCTCCCTGACAATAACAGTAACCTGAGGGGCAGTTATATAGTCCCTGAGTTTTTCTGTTATGACATTTTTTAACTCGGTTGCCGTCTTACCTTTTGCCATAACCTCTCCGATCAATGGAAAAGTAATCCTGCCGTCATGCATTACGGTAATATCCCGGGTTAATTCCGGTTCTCTCCACACGAAAATATTGAGTAGATCATTTGGTCCGATAAGATAGGAAGGGACTTTTGTTTGAGCAATTGCGGGTTTTATCCATGAAAAGATGGCTGTGTTTACCAATAAAACAGAGAATAAAAAGAGAGTCATCCATTTATATTTATTTCTAATGATCATCTGACTATCTCCTCTAAGGTTGTACCCATCCGAAAACAGGGTATTTCTTTAATTGTAACCGTTCATAGAACGTTGAAATTAGAAAAACGGGCATTCTTTAAACCTGATTTACGCTTTGTAGACGTTGTTTTTCGTCTAGGAGGCTGTCCGGGAATACCCTTTTTCCCAAACTCTGCGTTATGCTCAAAAAATTATCCTCGAAATATCAACTATATGTCTGCGGTAATTTTTTGGGCAAGCCTTGATTTTGAAAAAAATTGCTATTCTCGGACAGCCTCCTGGTTCTCATTCTCCGGCGTAGAAACCCCTATGGTATGCATTACCGCGCTGGAGCGTTGGAACAAGAAACGTTCAAACTATAAACTATTGAACTTATTGAAAGATGCCCGGAAATTCATAAGTTATTACCCTGAATATTGTGAGCTATTAACCTTCAACCTTCAACCTTTAACCTTATAAACCCGTGAACGGTTACCGCTAATCTTTTATTGCCCTGAAAGTATTCCTGTTCAGTTTTTTTCTATTCCTGCATTTGCCATCTTATAAAACAGGGTTTTATAACTGATCTTGAGCAATCTCGCTGCTTCTGTTTTGTTCCAGCCTGTCATGTTAAGGGCGTGCATAATGGTTTTTTTTTCAATAAACCTGGTTGCCTCCGCCTTTAAATCTTTGAGAGGTATCAGGGTCTCAGGGCTGGAACTTCTTTCATCAACGGACTCCTGTTTATCAGGCGATATTTGCATAAATTCCATTGGCAAGGTATAACCGTCCGTCTCCATATTATTCAGGAGTTCCGATTTGATCAATTCAGGTTCATCTCCTACCATTAATCTCAAAATTACACTGGCAAGTTCTCTTACGTTTCCCGGCCAGTGATATAATTTAAACAGATCTTCTAAATCTCCGTTCAGATCAGGATGTTTGTCTAAATTAAAATCCTGCCGGTATTTGCGAATAAAATATTTTGACAGGATCGGGATATCATTTGCTCTCTCACGCAAAGGGGGGATCTCAATCTTGATGATGTTCAGGCGATAGAAAAGGTCCTCTCTGAACAGACCGAGTTTCATATCATTTAAAAGGTCATGATTTGTAGCGGCAATTACCCAAGAATCGACCTTGATGTCCCTTGTGCCTCCTAATCTTGCAAATTCACCACTCTGGAGGACTTCGAGGAGCTTTGTCTGGAGGATAAAAGGCATATCACCGATTTCATCTAAAAAAATAACACCTTCAGATGCAAGCTCAAATTTGCCCGGCTTAAATTGTACAGCCCCTGTGAATGCCCCTTTTTCGTAGCCGAAAAGTTCACTTTCAAGAAGTGTGGAAGGGATAGCTGCACAGTTGACTTTAATGAAATTATTATTATTCCTGCCGGAGGCCTGATGAAGCATATGAGCTACCACATCCTTCCCTGTACCCGTTTCTCCCGTTATCAATACATTGAGGGCCGTATCTGAGGCCATTTGAATCAATTCGCGTATCTTCTGGATAGATAAGTCTTTCCCAATAAGGGTATGCTCCATAATGTGGAAAACTTTTACACAGCATAGCGTTAATGTCAATATAAATAATGGCCAGGATCATGAAGTCATCGCAATAATAAAGGCAGTTCAAAATCCTGACGGATTTTGAACTGCCTTTATTATTGCTTAAATGAATCTGGTATTTCCTCAATTTTTGCGTCAAGTTCTGTAAAATTATTTTTGCGCGAACCCTGATCTTCGTGTTAAAGTATCTCTACGCCCGAGGTGATTTCTCCTCCGGTCCATACTGCCCGATGAATCTTTTACTGTTGAGCCTTGATTCAACATTCCCCGCTCAATATCGTTTCTGCGATCAAAACCCTCCCTACGGTCAAGTCCGCATCTCCGGTTTTCATTAATCCGTCTTTCCGGAATGTAATCCGTATATGAAAATTGTCTTCGTTCCATACCGGAACGTCTGTCCCCATTATTTATCATCGTCTGTAAGGATATATTTCTTAAGTGTTCAACAGGAAGCTGTCCGAAAATGCCCTTTTCCCCAAACTCTGCGTTATGCTCAAAAAATTATCCTCGAAATATCGGCATCCTTCAGATTTAGTTTACACCTAAATCCTGCAAGCGTCGAGTTTGCCGAAGACCTGCCTGCTGCAGGCAGGTGCAAGGCGGCAAGAGCGCAGACGTACTA
>JAGGXA010000243.1 GCA_021163285.1 Deltaproteobacteria bacterium
TAGTACGTCTGCACCCTTGCCGCCTTGCACCTGCCTGCAGCAGGCAGGTCTTCGGCAAACTCGACGCTTGCAGGATTTAGGTAATATTATGAATATTATGATGCATGGATGAATCCCCGTTAAACCTGAACAGCAACAGAGTTACAAGTGGTTTTTTTTATGCGCGGTCTCTTCCCGGCCTTCATATACTCCCATAGAGGTCCTTTTATCCCGAACCTGCGCAATTTTTTTTGGAGCTCCCTCGTTATATTAATATTAAGGCCGGGAAAGATCCAGGTCCGGTTTTCCTTTGAAAATTTATCTATAAAGGGCAGTATCTCATCTTTAACCGCGGATGAGAGATAAAAAACCGGCTTTAAAAAATTCTCATTCGGTTTTGTTATCCCCTCTTTGAGGGCTATTTGGGACAGCCTGGTCTTGGGAAATATCCTGATTCCGATCATGCAGATAACGGCTGTCGGGGTCATTTCAGATATTAAATCAAATGTCTGTTGAACAGTTTTCATTGTCTCACCGGGCCCGCCTATGAGAAGCGAATGACAAAATGGAATGCCTGACCGGATGCAGATAGCAGAGGCCGCCTTTATGTCATTTACGGAAAAGTTCTTCCCCATATTATAAAGCATGGCATCATTGGCTGCGTCGCTTCCGAATTCCAGTCCTGTACAGCCCGCTTCGAGCATTAACTCAATTAGCTTATTTGTAACAAAGCCCGGATTAGCATAGCAGCTCCATTTTACTTTTATTTTTCGGTCAATAATTTCAAGACAGATTTTCATTGCATGGTCGACAGGATAATTAAAGGTATTATCGACAAAAAAAATGTTGTCTATCCCTTGTTCGAGCATGACTTCGATCTCGTCGCAGACAAGTGTCGGATTTCTTAACCGCACCTTTTTTCCTTCAATTACAGGATAGGTGCAATAGATACATTTAAATGAACAGCCCCGTTTTGTCTGGATATTCCCCATTCCACCCCATTTAAGATACGCCTCGTTGTCGAACGCTGAACGATCCGGACATGGCAGGAGATCAAGATCCTCAATGATTCCATAATGATTATTGATAATTCGGGGGTTGAGTTGCGGATGAATTTTCTTGTCTTTTTCAAGGTCATTTATCAGTTGTACAAAGGCCTGCTCCCCTTCACCGATAATTCCCGTGTCGGCAGAAAGGTATTCCAATATCCGGTTGGGCATAAGGGAAAAGGCGCTGCCGCCAAGCACGATCAGCGCTTTGCTATGCCTCTTGATCGTTTTTACCACCTGGCGGAAAAAAGGGAGATAAGAAATGTAATTCGGATAACTGACATTGTCGATGTTTCTCAGAGAAAGGCCAATGATATCAGGTTGAAAAGAGCTTAAAGCAGAAGAAATAGCAGTTTCATAATCAGTTACAAAACAGAGGTCCAGCGCCTGATACTCCGTACGGTTTTTTTTTAAGGCGGTTGTAATATAGGCCAAACCGATCGGAAAGACCGGGTCAGGAAGAGACTCTATATTTGGAGAGATAAGAAGAACTTTCATAACGTATCTGTTTTCACGCAGGCCTCTTTAATACATGCCTCACAATTTAACTGAATCCACTGAAAATCAGGCCGGCGCTGCCGCCGCCGAAGGTGGAAGAAATCATCAAGACAGAGCCGATTTTTCTTTTAAACCCCCTGTTCCATGCAACAGGTCCCGGTGATTTCCCCTTCAGCGCCTCAATATTAATCGCTGGAAGAGGCTCCTGGTGATGGATACTGAGAAGGATTGCAGCGGCTCGTATAATGCCTGCGCCTCCGAAATCACCGAACAGATATTTCAAAGGTATTACCTCAAGGCTGCCTGAACGGTTTCCGAAAATTTGCTTGATCCGGACATACTCCATCTCTTCCGCTTCACCGGAAAAATTGGCGGAAACATCAATCTGGTCAATATCGTCAGGTTCAAGTCCTGCATTTTTTAAGGAAAGAGATATTGCCCTTCCCATCTGTTCTCCTTCGGTCTCATAATGTCCGATAGATGTAATGCCCCCGGTTATCAGGCCTGTCTTGAAAATTCCATAAATGTCTGCTTTCCGTTCAAGTGCAAAATCAAGTCTTTCCATAACAAGGATCCCCGAGCCTTCACCGAGGACCAGGCCGCGTCCTGGTCTGGGACATACCTGCTCCCTATTTATAACTTTCACCTTGTTTAAGGCTCCAAGGGCATCATAACAGGAATACACAATAGAGGATAACTCATCTGCTCCCCCCACGAGAACGATATCCACCTGTCCTTGCAAAAGGAGATTCCGGGCATACAGTATGGCATTTTCCGCTGAAAGCGCATTCTGGCAAAAGGTGGTGTTTGGCCCGGTAATGTCGTGAAACATGGAAATATGACTTGCCGGTGCATTAGGGACGGTCTCCGGGAATAAAAAAGGCTGAGCCCCTCTCGGCCCATCTTTTAAGAGACTGACATAAAAGTCTTCAACACGGGAACTGCTGCCGTATGCAGTTCCCATAATAACAGCAACTCTCTCCCTGTTAACCCGACCCATGTCCAGGCCGCTGTCTTTAATAGCTTCAATACTTGCTGCCACGGACATCCTGGAAACCCTGCTCATCTTCCTGTATGCCGCGGGGGGCATAAATAGTTTTGGCTGAAAATCTTCAACAACACCGGCAATGTTTGAACGGAGGGAACCGGTATCAAAGGAGGCAATCTTTTTTATCCCTGTCTCCGCCTTTCTGCAATTCTCCCAGAAGGTTTTTTTCCCAATCCCAAGCGGACTGACAATCCCAATCCCGGTGATAGCGATATTACTCATATCTGACTCATAAATGTATTAAATAACGGTTTACGAATTTGCGCCCGAATTTGTAGCAGGTTTAATCGATCTGATTGCGTAAAACCGCAATAACAGCAAACTGTCGCAACGAATTTAGCGCAATCGGATCGATTAAAGATATGGTGAAGTCGGGTTGCAAAAATGCCAGGTTATTTTTTGTCGGGTCCCTGGCTCGTGTCCATCCATAAACAGGATAGTTTGTTCGAGATCAAGGCGCTCTAAAATTTAAACCCCGAACGGTTACAGATCATAGAGCTTGTCATCCACCCCGGGCGGCTGATATTTTTTTGATTTCATCGATATTTGTTTCAATTCAAACGGGTCTTCATTTTCGAGAATATCTCCCATCTCCGATTCTATTTTTTCGGGGTCTTCACCTGCCTCCATCCTTTTAAGGGCTTCCTCCATGCCCGGCCCAAGGTTCATTCCGGTCATATCCGTTAACTTGCGCATCAGGTCAGCAACCTGTCTGGGATTATTTTCGTCACAATTTTCAGCCTCTTTTGCAAGGAGCGCCATTGCCTTTTCCATCCTGGTTTCATCCATATCAGGCAGGGGGGAATCTTCTCCTTCTGTTATGTTTCGAGGTGTAGCAAATGTGGACATATGCCTGTGTAGCCTGGTCTTATTGCACAGTGGGCAGGTTGGCTGTTTCTCTGTATTTACAGTTCTTGAAAAAAAATTGAAAATCATATTGCATAATGGGCAATAAAACTCATAGATCGGCATAATTTTACCTCTTGTGTCCTGGTATTAAAGGGCGCTGTGAAGGCTGCCCCGGATCTCCTGTCGGAAAATGTCAGTTATTATTTTAACACATTTATCTCAAATTAAAATATAAAACAAGTCCTTGTCGGTCAAAGGATTGCCGGTCGCGAAGATTAAGTCTTGTCTTTTTTGTCAGGATTGGTATACTTCTTACCCAAAATCGATTATTGAAAGGCAAAACCAAGCGCTTACTGGCATCGGTTTCACTGTTCAGGGCCGGGGTTCCCGTAAATTTGTACCCCTGCTGAACTATTATGTTTAGCCTTACAACAAAAGTTGTTTCCGGTTTATTTTACTGGGTGTAGCAAAGTCTGAAATCTTCCCCCTGCACTGTAAGCCAAAATATCAGGAAGGAGACGATTCAGGTATGAAAATAAAGATAGGAGTCCTTTCGGATACGCACCTGGGCCAGGTGACCGATGAATTGGTAGATATTTATGATAAATACCTTTCCGATAAAGATATGATCCTGCATGCCGGGGATATTGTCTCGCCCGAAGTTATCCACTTCCTTGGAAGAAAGGGGAATTTCCACGGTGTTTATGGTAATATGGACCCCCTTGATGCAAGGAAGCTTCTCCCCGAGAAAAAACTCATTGAATCAGGGCCGTTTAGGTTGGGGCTTATCCATGGATGGGGGTCTTCAGAAGGCCTTGAAGAACGTATCCTGACCAGGTTTCAGGATGTGGATATCATTGTTTACGGCCATTCTCATCAAGCGGTAAGTCACTTCAGAGACGGTATCCTCTTTTTTAACCCCGGAACAGCTACCGGTTATAGTAATGAAGGAATACATTCGATAGGTATTCTGGAAATTGATGATGCGATTCATAGTGAAATTATTAGATTAGGGTTCTGATGCGAACCATGATTTTTCGTTCAGGCATTAGCTTATGAGGTGTTAAGTAATGAAGGTATTATGGGCGCCGTGGAGAATGGAATATATCCTTTCCGATCAGAAGGGGGGGGATTGTATCTTTTGTCCGGGTGATAATCGTGATGGAGATGAAGCGAGGTTGATTTTATATGTGGGAAATCTGACCATGGTCATGATGAACCGTTATCCATACAATAATGGTCACTTGCTGGTTGCGCCCGTAAGACATGTGCCCGGCCTGGAATTTCTGTCTGAGGAGGAAACCATTGATCTTATGAAGATGGTTCGCGTGTCAATAGCGGCCTTAAGAAAGATAATGGCTCCTGAAGGTTTTAACGTGGGGCTTAACCTTGGCGCTGTAGCGGGCGCAGGTGTGGAAGAGCATATGCACTTCCATATTGTGCCCCGTTGGAATGGAGATACCAATTGCATGACAGTCCTGGGAGATGTGCGCGTCATCCCTCAGCATATCAAAGAAACCTACGCAAAACTCCTTCCCTGTTTTTAATATTAAACACTATATATTTTCGGAGGTAACGAATGAAACATATTAAATTGATTATTATTACCCTTTTTTTATTGCTTATCATAATTGTGGCAGTTCAAAACTACGCGGCTTTTGTGACACCTGTTTCGTTCAGGTTGGACCTTTTCTTTTCCAGGTTTCAAAGCGTGAAAATGCCTATTTCTTTTGTGGTGGTTGTCGCCTTTTTAATCGGTTTTGTTGTTGCGGGCGGTTATGGGATGTTTGAGCGTTTTCGTCTCAAGAAACAGATAAAGACCCTCACGAAGGAAGTTAAGGAAATGGATAATGAAATTAATTCGTTGAGGAACCTGCCTGTTACAAGTGAAGACATGAGCCTGGAACAGTCATCTGACAATAATCCTCGACCAAAAGTAAGATAACATATTTAGATTATTGGTATTTCCGGATTAGAGCTCGCAAAATTCTTTTAGATAAAAGCAATAGAATCAAGGAGTTATGGCCTAACCGGGAATTGCTGGTCATCTGACGTCCTGTAAAGGTCTATATTATGTCCTTCTTGTCAAATAAGTATCGAGACAGAGACGGTTTGTTATGAGTCACTTATGGCAAGGGCTCTTTGAAACCTTTGATCAGTCAATATTGCTGTGTTTTATTGTCGTCTTTTGTGCCGGGCTGTTTTCCGGGTGGTGGATACGTCGTGCGGGCGAGACAAAGAAGAGGCGGCCTGTTAAAAGTATGGGAGACGAGGCATTTTTTAAGGGTTTCCAGCATATCCTTTCTAACGACCAGGACCATGCAATAGAAGAATTTACCAAATCGGTTCAGGTCAACTCCGATACAATAGAAACCTATGTGGCGCTCGGTAATCTTTACCGTTCGAAGGGTGATATAGACAGGGCTATCCGTATACGGCAGAGTATTATCCTGAGGCCGAATATCAATGAGCATATCAGGCTCAGGTCTCTATTTGATCTGGGGCTTGATTATCGTAAAGGCGGTTTTTTAAGCAGGGCGTTGAAGACATTCCTCGAAGTTGCAGGGCAAGAACCTTCAAACATAGAAAATCTGAAAGAAATTGAAAAAATTTATGAAGAGCTGAAAGACTGGGAGAACGCCTGCAGGATAAGACGAAGGATCCGCAATTTGAAAAAGGGGAATCATGCTCACATCCTTGCGCACTATCTCGTTGAGGCAGGAAAGGTCTGTTATGATAATGGCGATTTAAACAAAGCAAAATCTTTTTTTTCAAAAGCTATTTCAACCCATAAAGGATGTGTTGATGCATACCTTCACCTTGGGGATCTTTATTTTGCAAAAGATGATTATAAAAAGGCGATCTCAATATGGAAAAAGATTGTAAAGGTCGCTCCCCAGTTCATATTTCTTGCTTATCGACGGCTTGAAGGGGCCTATTCCCGGATGAAGAATCTGAAGCCGGTTGAAGATTTTTTAAAAGAATGCGCACAGGCAAATCGTGATGCTTTCACATATCTTGCCCTGGCCCGTTTTATCTACAACAAAGATGACATCGAAGGCGCTTTAAGAGAGATAACAAATGCCCTGGACCTTGATCCCCTTTTTTGGGAGGCCAGAAAATTCAGGGGGGAGATACTTATTGCCGAGGGCAGGAAAAAAGAGATTTTAAGAGACTATGACGATATCATTAAACACCTTAAGATGGCGTTTCTGAGGTTTCAATGCACTAAGTGCGGGTTTCAGCCTGATGATCTTGAGTGGCAGTGCCCTCAATGCAAGAGCTGGGATACAATCCGTCAGGTTAACTCAAGGGAGGTTCGCCCAACGGCAGTTCCTCAGGAAAAAGACTCTTTTAAGACGTTGTCTCAGGGAAAATAAATCAAATGGTTCAACTGACACCGATGTTCAGGCAATATTTTGGCATTAAAGGTGATTATCCTGATGCTATTTTATTTTTTCGTATGGGTGATTTTTATGAGATGTTTTTTGATGATGCCCTGATTGCATCAAAGATCCTCGGCATTACTCTGACATCCAGGGGAACCTGCAATGATAAAAAGGTGCCTATGTGCGGTGTTCCTCACCATGCCTGCAACTCTTATTTGGCAAAGCTCGTGGACCATGGTTGCAAGGTTGCTATTTGTGAGCAGACAGAAGACCCGAAGGCAGGCAAGGGTATCGTAAAGAGAGACGTTATAAGGGTGGTTACGCCCGGTTCAATAGTAGATGAAGGGAATCCGGATGCCGGGAGCAACCTGTTTTTGGCTGCAATATCAGGCAGAGACGGAAAATATGGTGTGGCCCACCTGGACCTTTCAACAGGTGAGTTTCGCGTTACCGAGGTTTCCTCATTCGGCGATCTTCTTGATGAACTGGGAAGGATAAATCCTGCCGAACTCTTGATACCGGAAGATGAAGACCTCTCACAAAACAGGCGCCTCTCAAATTACAGGCTGGAGATACTTAAAAAAGGTTCCTTTGACCCAGGCATGTCTGAACAAATCCTCAAGGAACAGCTTGAGGTAAAAACGCTTACCGGGTTTGGGTGCCGGGAGATGGAGCAGGGGATCATTGCAGCAGGAGCCATTATTCAATATCTCAGAGATAACCAGAAAGAACCGCCTTTTCATATCAAAGAAATCGTGAGTTACCATATCGGCGATTACATGTTTTTGGATGAGTCCACATCCGCCCATCTGGAACTTTTAAAGACAATGCGGCGTCAGTCCGTGAAGGGATCCTTGTTTCAGGTCATAGACGGTACCGTGACCTCCATGGGCAGCCGTCTCCTTAAAAAATGGATATCTTATCCCCTTACTGATGTTAATAAGATCAGGGAACGTCTCGGAGCGGTTGCATCCTTTAAAGAAGATCCCATGCTCAGGGAGGATATCCGGGAGGAATTAAAAAACATATATGATATCGAACGTCTGAATGGACGTATTGCCTTAAAGAGGGCACATGCAAGGGATCTTATCTCCCTAAAATCATCAATTACCAGGCTGCCGTTTATCAAGGAAAAACTGGCAGGTTCCGCGAGTTCGCTTCTGTCCGAGATCTCATTGAGTCTGGACACATTACAGGATTTGGTCCAATTAATTGAAGATGCTATCAGGGAAGATCCCCCTGTCTCTTTGAAGGATGGTGGAATTATCAGGGAAGGCTATGATGGTGAGCTGGACAGTCTGATATCGATAAGTCGTGAGGGCAAGGACTGGATAACGAAATTTGCGGAATCAGAGCGTAAAAGGACAGGGATAAACAAGCTAAAGGTTGGATTTAACAGGGTTTTCGGATACTATATTGAAATTACTAAGGCCAACCTTCATCATGTTCCGCCTGATTATATCAGGAAGCAGACACTCGTAAACGGGGAGCGTTTTATTACCGAAGCCCTGAAATCGAGAGAGGAACAGGTCCTGGGCGCGGAAGAAAAAAGAGTGGCGCGGGAATATGAGATCTTTGATTTCATACGGAACAAGATAGCCCTTGAGAACAAGCGTATTAAGGAGACTGCAGAATTCGTTTCGACTATTGATGTGATAGCCGGGCTTGCACATATCGCTGAGGTCAATAACTATACAGCGCCTGAAGTTAATGATGGAGACGGGATAGAGATCGTAGACGGCAGACACCCTGTTATAGAGCAAACTGTAAGAGATGTGGATTTTGTGCCGAACGACATCCATCTTGATTCCGGAGATCAGAAGATGTTGATTATTACCGGACCAAACATGGCGGGCAAATCAACTATCCTCAGGCAGACTGCCCTCACAGTCCTGATGGCGCAAATGGGAAGCTTTGTTCCGGCCTCAAGCGCGGCTGTTGGCGTTGTCGACAGGATCTTTACACGTGTAGGCGCATCGGATGACCTTGCCAGGGGGCAGAGCACATTTATGGTTGAAATGAACGAAACTGCAAACATCCTGCGTCATGCAACAGACAAAAGCCTGGTTATTCTGGATGAAATCGGGCGTGGCACGAGCACATACGATGGTTTAAGTATTGCCTGGGCAGTAGCTGAGACATTGCATGACATGGATGGAAAAGGTGTGAAAACCCTTTTTGCAACCCATTATCATGAATTGACGGAACTTGCCGCCACCAAACATGGTGTAAAAAATTTCAATATTGCGGTCCGGGAATGGGATGACCGGATCATTTTTTTGAGAAAACTCGTTCCGGGGGGGACGAGCAGGAGTTACGGCATAGAGGTCGCCAGGATAGCGGGTTTTCCTGAAAACGTCCTTAAAAGGGCGAAAGAAATCCTGGATAACCTCGAAGGGACAGGCTATGATGAATCAGGGATGCCTCGTTTGGCGCATACTTTGCTTAAGAACAAAACCGAGATAGTACAGTTAGGCCTCTTTGGAGACTCCGAAAAAAAACTAAGGAACTGGATCAAGGGCCTTGATATTTCAAATATGACACCTTTAGATGCCTTGATGGAGCTGAACAAATTAAAGGAATATGCAGGATAAAACTTTGTAACCGTTCAGAGTTCAGGATTCCATTCTTATCCCTGAACTGCATTTAGAATGCGTATTTACGAGAAGAAAATCACCTTTCGCAGATTTAATCCGGAATTTGGCATCCTTCATTCTTACTTTACACCTGGCAGAAAAGTGGCAGCGGCATCCTGCCGCTGATTTAAAAGACTATAAGCCTCTTCTGCAATTTACAGTTTTTAGTTCCAATAAAAGCGCCAGCTGCTTTTACCTCAAAATGAAGGATGCCCGGAATTTGGAGCTAAGTTGATATTTATAACGAGGATTTCAGGTTTTGAATGCCTGTTTTGTTTTTAATCCTGAACGTTGAACCTTGAACCTGTGGGCTCTTACCCCAGCCCTTTCAAGGTGGGCTTGTAATACATTGGATTTAAAGCATATTTATCACGGTTTTTGCATGCTGGTGTATTAACGACACATGATAACGTGGTATGATCAACGACTTTTTTGGCTTTTTGTGAAGGGAACAATGCTGTTTTAGACAGAAAAAGCAGAACCATTCAAAAATACCTTGCAAAAAAAATCAGATTCAATTTATTTGAGCTACAATATCAACA
>JAGGXA010000180.1 GCA_021163285.1 Deltaproteobacteria bacterium
CTATTAACCTTCTGCCTTCAACCCGTGAACGGTTACAAATAAACAAACAATGACGGGCATCCTTCATTTTGAGGTAAAAGTAGTTGACACTTTTTATTGGAACTAAAAATTGTAAATTGCAGAAGAGACTTATAGCCTCTTAAATCAGCGGCAGGATGCCGCTGCCGCTTTTCTACCAAGTGTAAAGTAAAAATGAAGGATGCCAATACATTAAATATCTTATTTACCTGTAAAATAAAGACAATTTCCATAATTAGAATTGCTGCTCTTTTCCAAATTCCGGGCATACTCAAGAATAACGTATTATCTGAACAAAGGTATCACCCTTAAGACTGGCTCCACCTACAAGAACGCCATCTATATCAGGTTTTGACATAAGTTCTGAGACATTTCCGGGTTTTACACTCCCACCGTACAGAATTCGTACCTGCCTCGCCGTTACGGAATCAAAATTCTTTTCAATCCATTTTCTGATAAACTGATGAACCTCTTCCGCCTGTTCAGGAGCAGCAGTTTTTCCAGTCCCAATTGCCCAGACCGGCTCATAGGCTATTATAGTGGAGATATCCGGATTTTTCATATCCCTGAGATTTTTCAATGAAACATCGAGTTGGTCTTTGAGCGCCTCAAATGTCTGCCCTGCTTCTCTTTGATCAAGAGACTCTCCAACACATAATATGGGGATAATACCAAGTTTTACAGCCACCGAAACCTTAAGGTTGATCTCATAGCTTGTTTCTTTGAAAAGAGACCTTCTTTCTGAATGGCCCAGGATAACATGAGAACATCCCGATTCTTTAATCATCGGGCCAGATATCTCTCCTGTATAGGCTCCACTAATCTCCGAGTGCATGTTTTGCGCGCCCAATAAAATCCTTGAATTTCCTATTAACTGTTTTACATGAGGAATAAGGGTAAATGGGGGAGCAACCAGAACATCCACCCTGTCATAATCAACAATGCCATTTGCAATAATATTAATGAGTTCAGTAGAATCATTAACATTCATATTCATCTTCCAGTTACCGGCAATTAAAGGCTTCCTTTCAATCATTTTCCTCTCCTGTTTGCATTGTCTTTTGGCAATAAATCTATATTCAGGAAATAATAACAAGCGGATTCCTGCTTTCGCGGGGATCCATGAGGTTCTGAATCCCTAATGGGGGGCAAGGACGAAATAACATCCCCGGGCAGGCGCACAGATTCAGGACAGGTTTGTTCGATCTAAAAGCCTGAAAGTTGCAGGAATAGTGAGCTATTTCAAGATTTTTGTACTTTTAGATCGGGCAAAGATGTCCTGAATCTGTGATGCATAGCTGGGAAAGTTAATTTGTCCTCGTTCCTAACAACCGGCCATAAAAACTGCCAGGTCTATCATCCGGTTTGAATATCCGCATTCATTATCATACCAGGCCAGAACCTTAACCATATCTCCGGCGTTCATGGTAGAAAGGGCATCAAGTGTTGATGAAACAGTTGTTCCATTAAAGTCCGTTGAGACAAGCGGTTCATCACAATAAGCCAGGATTCCTTTAAGGGACGTATTCGCTGCCTCCTTCATGGCATTATTAACTTCATCCGCAGAAACCTCTTTACCGAGCTGCGCAACCAGGTCCACAATCGATACATTAGGAGTCGGAACTCGAATAGCCATCCCGTTCAGTTTGCCCGAAAGTTGAGGAAGTACCAGGGAAACAGCCTTAGCGGCGCCTGTCGTTGTTGGAATCATTGAAACTGCCGCAGCCCTGGCCCTTCTCAGGTCCTTGTGTGGGAAATCGAGCAAACGCTGATCACTTGTGTACGAATGCGTTGTTGTCATAAGCCCCTTTTCAATCCCAAAATTGTCCAGCAAGACCTTGCACACCGGCGCAAGGCAATTTGTAGTGCAGGAGGCATTTGAAATAATATTATGTTTCTGCGGATCATAGTCATGGTTATTTACACCCATTACTATCGTAATATCAGGGTCTTTTGCAGGCGCAGAAATAATCACCTTCCCGGCCCCCGCTTTTAGATGTTCGGAAGCTTTCTCTCTATCCCTGAAGAGACCTGTGCATTCAAAAACCGTTTCAATCCCCAGTTTGCTCCATGGAAGCCTGACAGGTTCTCTTTCACTATATATCTCAATTTCCTTACCATTAACGATAATAGAATGATCAGTGCTTGAAACATCTGCATTTAGTTTGCCGTGTACTGAATCATATTTTAATAGATGTGCCAGACTTGGAGGATCAGTCAGGTCATTTATCCCTGCAAATTCAATATTATCATTTTTAAACCCAGCTCTGAAAACCATTCTGCCAATTCGCCCAAAACCATTGATGGCAACTTTCAATGACATTTTATACCTCCTGAATTCAATTAAAAATTATATAACCGAACCAATCTTAAGATGAAATGTTTTGATACCGGGTCAGCCGTTCACGATTAAGATTATTCCGATTCCAGCATCTTGCTCGCTAAGGCAATACTCCTTTTTCCTGCCCGTTGAGCCAATTCACCAAGTTCAGCCAACGTTAAATTATCGCGGTCCTGTGTTACGGCAACAACCATTGGCAGATTAACACCCGTTAAAACCTCAACTTTCTCTTTATTTAAAAAAGAAAGGCTCAGATTTGTAGGGGTGCCGCCAAACATATCCGTAAGAATTATTACGCCGTCACCGCTGTCAAGGGTTTTTATCTTTTCAGCGATTGTCTTTAACAGTTTTTCACTGTCTGTTGATTGTGTGATGGAAATAGCATCTACACCATCAAGCCCTCCCACAATAAATTCAACAGCATTCAGTAATTCCCTTCCCAGGTTACAATGAGAAATAATCAGCAATCCAATCATAAGTGCATAAAATCATCTTAATAAAGAGGATGATTCATCATCCGTTTGAATAAGTATTTGATAAAGTTCTTCCCTCGATTTGGCTTCTATCAACTTCGACCGCAATGTGCCGTTTTTTAATATTTTTGCTATTTTTGCCAGTACCTGCAAATGGATCCCAGATGAATTCGCAGGCGCCACAAGCAGTAAAAAAAGGTAGGTCGGCTGCCCGTCCATTGAATCAAAATCAAGTCCCTCCCTGCTTCTCCCGAATGAAATAACAGGATTATTAACACCAGTTAGTTTTCCGTGTGGGATAGCAACTCCATCACCTATGCCGGTGCTTCCAAGCCGTTCTCTCTCAAACAGAACCTTTACAAGAGCACTCTCTTTAATTAAGGGTTCATGAAGAGACATAACTTTAGCCAATTCTTCTATCACCCCTTTTTTATCTCTGGCTTGAAGTTCGGGAATGATATTATTTTTATCTATTATATCAACAAGTTTCATCGTGTCAATTCATTTAAACGTTAAATTAATTCAACTATTCAATTACTATGAGACAAGAATGCTGTCCGAAAATGCCCTTTTTCCCAAACTCTGCGTTATACTCAAAAAATTATCCTCATCCCTAAATGAGCTTGCGAGACTCCAATCTCAACTACATGCCTGCGGTATTTTTTTTCGCAAGCCTTGATTTTAAAAAAAACTGTTATTCCATGACAGTCTCCCGGATACAGTAAAAAGATAAGAATGGAACCTTGCCCCCCTGAACCCTAACCTTTGAACCCATAGAACGGCTATCCATTCTTTTAGGGAACCGGAAGGTAATAATCTACGCATATCGCGCAGAGTTTTTGTTCGTTTTCAAGGCGTGGCAGGGAACGAGGACAAATTAACTTCCCCGGCTATGCATCACAGCTTCAGGCCACCTTTGCCCGAAGCAAAAGTACAAAAATCCTGAAATAGCTCACTATTCCTGCAACTTTCTGGCTTTTAGATCGAACAAAACTGACCTATATCCGTGCGCCTGCCCGGGGATGTTATTTCGGCCTCGTCCCTAACAGCTGCATAGTGAACGATACAACTGTTACCGCAACGTAGAAGACGGGCAAAAGGGCAAGCAGGATGTGTAGATTATTTTCTGTAAGTCCTCTTAAGTGACGGATATCAGGTTGCAGGTTCAATAAGACCGAGATTTCCATCACCCCGTTTGTAGATCACGTTTATTTCACTCGTCTTTGCCCTTCTGAAAACCAGGAAATCTTGTCGCGATAGATTTAACTGCATAGCAGCTTCCTCTGGATCCATCGGCTTTGCAATTATTTTTTCAACCATAATAACTGCTTCATCGAAAGCAATAGCTGCTGATTCTTCGCTATCCTCAGTTAATATTCCTTCTTTTTTCAGGCCTTCCGTTCTCCGATTTCTTGTCTTGGATAAATGCCTTTTTACCTGCTTTTCCACTTTATCCATAACCTGATCAATTGCCGAATACATATCCTCTGTTTCTTCAGTCGCTTTTATCCTGGCGCCATTTATACTGAGGCTTACATCCGCCTGATGCCTGAATTTTTCAACTGTCAATACTACATGGGCTTCAATTGGAGAATCTACATATTTTTTTATCTTCGACAACTTATCTTCTGCATAGGCCTTAAGACTGTCAATAGGTTCCATACGCCTGAATGTAACAGTAATATCCATAAAAATTCTCCCAAAAAAATGAAAACAGGGGTTGTCTTAAAATCAAAGAACCATCGATCCGGTTCTAATAAGGATTTTTTCTTTTCCTTGAAGTCAAGATACCCATTAACTCTCGATACTTGGCAACTGTTCTACGCGCAACCCTTATATCCCGTTTCATTAAGATATCTGAAATATCCTGATCGCTACGAGGCTTTTTTTTATTTTCCGTTTTAATAATACTCCTGATATATTCTTTCACACTTTCAGAAGCAATAACATCTCCACCAACCATGTTAATTGAACTGTTAAAAAAGTATTTTAATTCAAACGTTCCTTGTGGAGTAAAAACATATTTATTTGTGGTTACCCTGCTTATAGTGGATTCATGCATTTCAATGTCTTCGGCCACATCACGAAGGACGAGCGGCTTAAGATGGGAGATTCCCATATCAAGAAAATCCTTTTGAAACTTAACAATACTTTTTGTCACCCTGTATATTGTTCTTTGCCTCTGATGGATGCTCTTAATCAACCAAGCGGCAGATTTAAGTTTTTCCTGGATATATGCTCTGGCATTTTCATTTAAAGACTGTTTATTCCGAAGGACTCTTTTATAATAGGAATTTATCTTCAACTTGGGGAGGCCATCCTCATTTTGCACTATTTCATATCCATCAGCTACTTTAAAGATATAGATATCAGGGATTATATATATTGTATCTTCTTCTGAATAAACACGGCCGGGCCTTGGATCAAAGCCCTTAAGGATAGTAAGCGCTGAAAGCACATCCTTAATGTCTATTGAAAGTTTTTTGGCAATCCGATCATATTTTTTATTTTCAAGATCGCCAAGATGGTCCATGATTAATTTTTCAACGATTGTTCCCCCGAAATTATGAAACCTGGCCTGGATAAGCAGGCATTCCCGCATATCCCTCGAAGCCACCCCAATAGGATCAAATCTTTGAATTATTGCAATCGTTTCAGATGCTTTTTGTGTCGAATACCCGGTAAGCCGAGACAGATCTTCAACAGAAAGGTCCAGATAGCCGTCTTCATTCAAATTCCCGATAATATGCGCGCCAATTTCCTTTTGCGCTTCGTCAAGATTACCCATATTCAACTGCCATGTGAGATGTGAACAAAGACTGGATTTGGTGGCAATAATATTCTCAAAAGGAGGCGCTTCTTTTGTCTCATGAACTGATTCAGTCCCCCCGGTATTGTATTCGTAAAGATAATTTTCCCAGTCTATATCATCCCGCACACGTTCCTCGATAGTCACCTCGGGGAGTTCTGTTGATTCCTGTTCAGTGTTTTGCTTTTCCTCCTCTTTCCTGTTAATATAACTGTCTGTTTCACCATCTGACTCATTATCGGCCAGTTCTTCAAGGACGGGATTTGTCTCAATCTCCTGGTTAATATTCTCAAGGAGTTCAAGCCGGGAAAGCTGTAAGAGCTTAATAGCCTGCTGCAACTGAGGGGTCATAATAAGCTGCTGGGTCAGACTGACTGTTTGTCTTAAATCTAAAGCCATATTATATCTGCGTTTATCTGTGTAAATCTGCGGCTGAATAATTACAAACAAAATTGAAAATAATTCAGCAGGGGTAAGAAATTACGGGAACCCCGGGCTTGCGCGTTTTGGAAGTGCTTCACAAATTAAAATTTTCCCCAAGATAGACTTGACGTGCTATCTCACTTTTGACGATCTTTTCAGGACTGCCCTGTTCAATAATGGTTCCTTCATTAATAATATATGCCTTATCGCAAACATTTAAGGTTTCCCGAACATTATGATCTGATATCATAACACCAAGTCCTCTCTTTTTCAACTTCCTAATAATCTCTTGAATATCATTTATAATAAGCGGGTCAATCCCTGCAAAAGGCTCATCAAGAAGAATAAACTTCGGTTCTGTTACAAGAGCCCTGGTTATTTCAAGCCTTCGGCGTTCACCTCCCGACAGTGATGAAGCGCTCTGTTTGGCAAGATGAGTGAGATTAAGTTCATTTAAAAAACTTTTAAGTCTGGACCTTCTCTCATAATCGGGAATATTCAGGGTTTCCAGAATGGCCATCAGATTCTGTTCAACCGTCAACTTTCTAAAGACCGATGGCTCTTGAGCCAAATAATTAATTCCCTTTCTGGCCCTGATGTACATAGGATCATCCGTTATATCCCGGCCATAGAGATAGACCTTGCCGTAATTTGGCCTTGTAAGGCCTACTATCATATAAAAAGTTGTTGTTTTTCCAGCCCCGTTAGGGCCCAAAAGACCGACGATCTCCTGTTTATCGAGACTAATGCTTACATGATCAACGACCGTTTTTCCATTGAAGATCTTGACCAATCCTTCAGCCTTTAGCAGTTGATTCTCCACGGATATAAATCTTACCTGTTTTTCCTTGCAGGGAAAATGACAGCCTTCACTTTTTTATCGCGGAAGCTTTCTACGATGCTCCGGTTTTCTTTTATAAATATAATAATTCTATCCCCCTCAATTAAATTATCTCCCTGTCTGACAACAGGGTTTTCTGTAAGAACCATTTTTTCATCTCTTTGATAATATATGGCCTCTCCAGCGGTAGCTACGCCGCCCCGGGCTTGAGTTATTTTCACAAGCCCCGTGGCAACTATTTTTTCAATTCCGCTATCTGACGCACTTGCACCCGACTGAGAGGAATGTTCATTGTAATAAACATCTAATTGCTGACAATCGGCAACAAAATCATCCTTTTGGACATTAACATCTCCTGTAAATGTCACAATTTTCACCTGATTGTTAATTTCCAGGGTCTTTGATTTTATAATTATCGGTCTTTGCTCATCCTTTTTAATGTTTTTTTTTATTGTATCCGGCCAAACAGAATTTGGATATAAAACCCAAAACAGGATAATAACCATTATATAAGCAGGTTTAAAGGTTGATATGCCCGTAAAAATTCGCATTAGTGCTTCTTACCATATTCAGAAGAAAAAAACTCACCTGTCAATCAAAACAAATGAAAATGATCTCCTCTCGCCTTATAATAAAATACTATAATTGTAATTGAGTCTGTTTGTTAACAAATACGTAACCGTTCACGGAACGTTGAAATTAGAAAGTATCCATCCGAAAATGGTCTTTTTGCCAATCTCTGCGTTAGGGACGAGGACAAAATAACATCCCGGCAGTCCCGACAAAACAATGCAGATTTGAAAATACCCACCTTATTTGCTTTGTAAACAACTGTTTTTTTCGCTATGTACCACCAAAAGCCATGATATGTAACCTATTGAGATTATTGACTCGCACTATTTTGCAGGTACTACCAGCTTGCGAGACTCCGATATCACATATATGCCTGTGGTTATTTTTTTCGCATGAATTGATTTCGGATATAATTGCTATTCGCGGACACCCTCATAGAAAACAAATAATAGCTCAGCTTCAAGTTCCAGGCCATAAACAGCTACAAAGATTCTTTATTTAAAATAGCCGTCACATCAGAAGATATTTTGAGTCTCTCCTTTTTTAGATCAACATAAAGTCCTTTTCCGGTTACCGTAAAAAAAGGGCCGGATATTTTTACAGGTTTATTAGTAGTCAAAAAACCAGTTTTTTCGTTAAAAAGAACACGCTCGGTAATAAACCTGTATCCATCTTCGGAATATCCTTCCAATTCTCCCCAAAGATTGATCTCTCCGGATTTTCTTGTATAAACTCCCTCATTCCCCTTAAATTTAATAAAGGGCCTGTTTTGAGGTTTCAACTTTAGATGGAAGTCTTGAAATATGATGGTGTTTTTATCAAGGGAACTTTTAACCTCCTTTGCATCGAGCACCCATTCCAGCCCCTTAGTCAGATCGTTCTGTGTGAAATGGATATCTTTGAGTTTGATTCCCTCACCATCTATAACCACATTAAAATCAGGCTCCTGTATCACTTTTCTGCCAAATTTTACGAGGTAGGATGCAACTACAAGCAGTATAACCATTATGCCTATAATTGGCCACTGTTTTTTGAAATGTTTTATCATACTTTTTACCGAAAATATTTCGACCTGTGCCATTGAAAAACTATTCAAAAACAATCACGAAAACACGAAAGGACGAAACAAGGCATAAAAATTATCGTTAATTCATGTAGCAGGCTGTCGGGGAATGCCCTTTTTCCCAAACTCTGCGTTATGCTCAAAAAATTATCCTCGAAATATCCACTATATGCCTACGGTAATTTTTTGAACGAGTCTTGATTTTGAAAAAAATTGCTATTCTCGGACAGCCTCCTGTTTACAGAATCTCCGAGACGTAATTTACCATTTTCCCTGGCATGTTAATATCCATTCACAAACCTCCCTAACTGCGCCTCTCCCTCCCTTTTTTTTTGTAATTAAATCAGCAGATGCGCAAACTTCCCCGGCAGCATCTGATACAGCAATGCTAAGACCGCACTCATGAAAAGCAGCAATGTCAGGAAGATCATCTCCCATATAACAAACATCCGCCTTATTGAGCCCCTTGCTTTTGATAAATTGTCTGCAAAGTTCATTTTTCTCTTTTACTCCCTGGTACACCTCTTTAATCCCAAGTTCATGAGCTCTGTGAGAAACAACTTTTGAATTTCGACCTGTAATTATTACTACCTCAATCCCGCTGGATAAAAGTATTTTCAGACCTTGGCCGTCCTTAACATCAAAGCATTTGGTTTCTTCTCCCCGATCATTCATGATTATACGGCCATCAGTCATTACACCATCTACATCCAAAAAAAGCAGTTTTATCCTTGCGGCTTTTTCCCTTAACATCCTTAACTCACCTCATAAAAAAAGCGGCTCGACCCTTCACAGGATCCGTATTCCCCCGATCCCTGTTTTTCATGATCTTATGATTCCATGAAGTTCCTTCAGTTTTTTTATTAAAGGTCTGATCTCATGAAGGGGTAATGAATTCGGGCCATCGCAGAGCGCTGAATCAGGGTCAGGGTGAACTTCCATGAACACTCCATCAGCTCCGGCTGCAACGGCCGCCATGGACAGGGTGCTTACAAATTCTCTTTGACCTCCCGAGCAGGTTCCTCCTCCACCAGGAAGCTGAACACTATGAGTTGCATCAAAAATCACGGGAAAACCAAAATTCTTCATTATGGCTATAGATCTCATATCAACTACAAGATTATTATAACCGAATGAGCTTCCTCTCTCTGTAACAAATATATTTTTGTTACCCGTAGAAGCTACCTTTTCAATAGCCATACCTATTTCCCACGGTGAGAGAAACTGCCCTTTTTTTATGTTGACAGGAATGCCGCTCAATCCCGCCGTAACGAGCAGATCACTCTGACGGCACAAAAAAGCCGGAATCTGTATCACGTCAAGTACCAGAGCCGCCTTTTTTACATCGTCTGTCTGATGAACATCAGAAAGCGCTAAAAGGCCTGTTGTGTCTTTTACTTTCTGAATAATTTTCAGCCCCTTTTCTATACCCGGCCCTCTGAACGAAGTTAAAGATGTCCTGTTGGCCTTATCATAGGAGGTTTTAAAAATTATGGGGATATCAAGCTCTACGCTGAGTTTCTTCAAATATCGTGCCACCTCTAAGGTTGTGGCTTCATTTTCAATAACACAGGGGCCTGCTATCAGAAAAAAAGGACCGGTTTCATGTATGGTCAATCGACCAATTTTAATTGCATTTCTCATATTTTTTATTGGATATAAGGAACGAGAACACAGATTAACGCAGATTGAAACAGATTAATAACACCTGACTATATCAACGTATATCTGTAATAATCCGTGCCCCAAAAAATATTATCAATAGGAGGCTGTGCAGGAACAGCAATTTTTTTTCAAAATCAAGGCTTGCTCAAAAAATTACCGCAGGCACATGGTTGATACCCGAATCTCGCAAGCTCGCTTACCTCCGGGGGGACAATTTTTTGAGCATAACGCAGAGTTTGGAAAAAAGGGCTTTATCGGACAGCCTCTTATGTATATAATTCATCAAGACAACCTCAAAGTCAAGCAAGAGAATTTTTAAACCGTTCACATGTTCCAGGGTAACCGTTCAAAGGTTACATTCCGCCTATATCAAACATAGTTGGCAGGCCTTCTTCGTTTCCTTTCTCCGCTTTTTGATAGCTTTGCAATTTGGATGCCTGCTGAGTTTACTCAAATTGTCCTCCCAACCAGTTTTTCCGAACAAAGCAAAACGCGGTAGTCTTTTACCAGCGGCTTTATGAATATCATCTTGGGGCTGGTGGTGTAAAATTTATCCTTTCGAACAAGTCCCTGGCCGGTTGTCATGCCGAGGTATTGCCAATTTGACGCTTTGTAACAGATGCCTTGATAATAGGCCGGGTCTACAAAAGTCTCTATTAATACCGGAGAATAGCCCCAATTTTCTTGCCAGTGCACTCTTATTTGCCGGCTGATTTTACCCAGTACATGGCTGGCAAGATTTTTAACCTGCACCCAAGGAAAGATCAAAAACCGCGAATTATTAATAACCCAGGCCAGATTATTCAAACGCTGCTTTTCTGTCCAGCCAATCCAACGATCTCTATTCCCAATGGATTTTGCCGCACCGGAAAATAAAACACAGCCTAATCGCCCCTGCCTGCTTTTAATAAAATATCGCAGCGTATATCCAAAGGGCCGCTTGTATCCCAGGTAATGATACCGGGACATATATTTTTTCCATAGCGCCGTAATATCTTTATCTTTTACAATCTCCAGTTCTACTGGATATAACTCCTTGAGTTTGCAAGCTATTTCAGATTGAGGTTCTGTTTCCTCTGTTATGGAAACAGATTTTTTAACTGAACTTCTGGACACTTTCCGCTTTCGCTTTGCAGGGAGCAGTAAAATGCCCTGTGACTCCAGCTTCTCCAATAATTTGAGACAGGCATCCACTTTATTTGTTCCTGATGCTCTATACCATTGCAGGTTCTCCGCTATGGTTTGGGCTAATTCAATTCTGCTTAAACCTCCACACAGAATAACGATTTCTTTTATTACCTCAATTTCCTGATCCGTGATTTCGCGACCGCATTGGTTAATAGTGCTAATCTTTTTTTTAAGCACAACCTGACTCCCTTAGGTAGTGTCCGTCCATAAATGAGGATTCTTGTTCAAGATCAAGGCATGCGAAAAAAATAACCACAGGCATCTATCTGATATTCCGAGGATTATTTTTTTCGCTTAACACAGAGATTGGGCAAAAAGACCATTTATGGATGGACACCAGGCAACTTAATCCTGAAATTCGTGTTTTTCAGGTAGAAAATCTAAAAGATAATCACGAAAACACGAAAATCTGAATGTTCAGAACTCGAAAATCATAAATTAAATAAAAATGCGAAAAGCCTTGGAAACGAGGACAAATTAACTTCCCCAACTATGCATCACAACTTCAGGTCATCTTTACCCTTTACCAGGCTTGAGATATCTGAGTGTCTGGATTGTATATCATTTTTTAAGGCCTGCAAGTCTTCTAATACAAAATCAAGTGTTTTATCCCAGACCTTTAAAAACCCTTTGTTCAGGGAATCTATCACATCTTGTGTGTTACTCCTTAATCGTTTTTTTATAGCTGCGATAAAAGCGAAATGCCAATAAGAAATTAAGCAGGATATAGCTTATTAGTGCAGCGAGTCCCTTGGCGCTGAATATTGTGTAAATGGATGAAATGAAAAGACGGGATATGGTGGTAAATCCGGGGGCTCCAATGACTTCAAACCAGGCGGTTTCACCACCAACTGCCATAAAAAAAAATAAGAAAAGCAGAGTGTAACAGAATAATTGAAGCGCCCTGAACCCAAAGAAATGAGGCAAAGATGGTTGAGAAATATGTAATGACACCATATTTGAAAGGGTTTTTCCAAGCCCTGTGTATATTTTCTCAACGTCCAGGATCTCCGCAAGAGGTCTTCTGAATGAACCAGGTAGATTTATATGGAGTATTTTGTGGTCAAGCCGGTCTTTTAACCATTCCAGCCTCCTCCTGAGACTGACTGCAATCTCTTCGGGCGGTGCAAAAAGGGTCGGATCAGATAAGGTTGCCTCTTTTTTTTTGAATCGTTTTCCTGTTTCCTGAATGATGAGGGCAAGAGTGTAACCGGGGCCAAGAAGAGATGAGATATCATCCCGGTATTCCAGAATATCATTTGTGATATGTTTTCCCAGCCAAAGATCAAAGGTATCCTTGCCTGTTTGAATCCATTCAGGCCGCTCATTTTCCAACTCTATTATTGCGCTTTCAAGGATATGTTCATATCTTTCAAGACAGCCCGCTTCTTTTTGGAAGACAGATAAATAATTTTGGATTTCCACATCCAGGTTGTCAGCTTTGATAGCCATTATCTGTTTTATATCACGTTGCTGAAAAATATATTGTCTAAAGGCAGGAAACTGGTTCCATGGGGACGGTTGGCCGGAACGTGAGGCATCTTCGGCTGAAATATGATATAGAATGGGCTCTGAAATGTCGTTCTCATTTATATGTTTCAGAAAGCTCCTTGTTATGTCTGATAGTTGTTCATAACCCTGACTCGAAGCCTTATGTTGAAAGAGGAGATCCGCCTTATTCAATACAAAGCAAAAGTTTTGTCTCGCTTTTGGCGTCAGCCTGAGAAACTCATAAAAACGGCCATCCGCATACTTTTCAGGAGATGTAACCCAGACCAGGATATCCAGGTTTTCGAGGAAACGGAGAACATGTTCACGGTTTTTCTTCAAAAGACTGTCAAAATCAGGCAGATCACAGAGAAGGATTTGCCTGATGGCATCGCTTTTGTGAGTAATTTCCCTGCATGGAATATCCGCAAGAGAGGGTGCGGCTATTGGTGGCGCTTGAAGGTGCCTGTATATCAATATCCGGTCTGTGTGGGGTCTCCTGTGGCTTGCGGAAGAAATCTCAGAGCCTGCAAGGGCATTCATGAGGGTAGATTTTCCCACGCCGGTTCCACCTAAGAGGCCGATGGCAAGGAACCCGCTCTCGACAGATTTAACCTTTTTGTAAAGGCTGCCTGCTTCTTTTCTGAACGACTCTGTTTCTTTGCTTGTAAAAGAAAAAAAGTCGCCACGGTTGAGGAGATCAATAATTCTGTCCATTTCATCTTGCAGCAGTTGAGAAGGGGCCTTAGTCATTATCATCCTGATACTATTTATATCAATCTATTGTTTTGTCGGTAACCATTCACCAAGAGGCTGTCTGCTCGTATTCAGGTCGGATTTGGAGCTTCCGCAAGCTCGCCTGCCTGTTTCAAGCCGAAATCTAAAGGTCACAGAAATAGCTGTTTTATCATAGTGTTGACACCAGTTTTTTTAGTGCTGCCACATCTTCTTCTTTAGTCATCAATGATTCAAGACATTTTTCATAACGTTTGCTTTGATGATACACAACGGAAAGAAGTCCATCCTGGTAACGCTTTGCTAATTCCCGTGCAATTTTTTGAATTTCATGATACGCAAAGAGTTCTACGGCCCCCTTTGTTATAAAGGGAGCGATAGCAGAATCTAATACAGCATCCAGTACTGAAAACCCGCCTCCGGCAACGGCTTCAACGGATAAGATTAACATCCCCCAGAGTATGGAGGTAGAATAAATACCCCATTTCTTCCCTTTTGGGAGGCGCTCGGAAAGTTCTTCAAACCGCTTTTCCAGCCATGCGGCAAGTCGCTCTTGTTCCTCCTTTACGCAAACCATGATCTCTTCATTCGTCAAAACCAGACCCGGCTTGCGAAGCTCCATAAAAAGCGGTGAATATTCATCCTGGGGTGAAAGCTTTTCGAGTACCAGCCGGTTAAGCCTTTCGATGGACGTTCTGACAGGTGTAAGGTCGATCTTTTGCTGAAGATCTAAAAGGGCTTCCTTCCCCCTTTTTACCTTGCTTTTCTTAATTAATCCGAAAACCCGTAATGGACTTATAAATATCTCCTTGATGCAGCGGCGTGGTCTTGCAAGGAGATCATATTTAGTAAAGAGCCTTTTGATCTCCATACTCAGGTATTCCCTGCTTTTTGCAGAAAAGCGTTTTTGTTCCTCTTCGATTAAGACACTGGAGGTCTCCTCAATTATGGAATTAAGTCTTAAATGCCATTTGTCAGCAGCCCGCTTTTCCATTTCAAGGAGATTTAAAAGCCTGCCGATCCCTGTTTTTAAATCCTCGGAATCTCTTAAAAACTGCCTTTTTTTAATGCCCTTGATCTTCTTTTTTGAAAGCTCCTCTGAAAAATGATCCAGGAAATCATTAAAACCCGGGTATTCGGATAGCATCTTTAACGAGGCGGAAGGTTCAAACGGTATAAGCCATGTTCTCTCTCTTAAAGGGGAAACACCCCGGCCCTTCATCACGTTCAGGACTTCTTCTTTATTGAAATTTTCCCTGACCTTGTTGATTAGAAAGAAATAGGGCTTTTTCTCCTGAATTATATTCCTGAGAAACTGATAGGGCACTTCATCAGCATATTTTTCCTGGCTTGTTACAAATATTATCACATCGGATAAGAGATAAAGATTTTCTGCTGTTTGTCGGTTTTCCCCATCCACACTGTCAAGGTCAGGTGTATCTGCCAATATAAGATGAGACAAATCTTTTCTGTCATGCTCGATGACTATCATTCTTCCGGGTGCACCGCTTGCAGGACTTTTACGGAAGTATTCAGGGAAATGCCTTTCAATTTTAATGGCTGGAAAAGGAAAGTTGTTGTCAAACCTGCAATCCTTATGGATATAAACAATGGGGCCGCATGTTTTTGGTCTCTCAACCCCTGTTTCGCTTAGATTCTCCCCTAAAAATGTGTTGAATAAGGTGGATTTCCCTGTCCCTGTGCCGCCGATAAAAACCACTGAGGCAAAGGGCATGGTTTTTTTGTAAAAAAATATGGAAATTCTTTTAGGAAGTTCTCTTGCAAGGGCATGGATCTCATTCGTCCCATTGGTAAGCCCTGGGCATTTTATTGCATCATTCAACAAGTAATTGTCCTGCATTAAACCATTAGCTCTGCTGGTGGTACGCTAATTTTTTGAGGATAACAGAGAGTTTGGAAAAAAGGATATTTCCCGGCAGCCTCACAAAATATTATCACTGATAGGGAATAGTTAGTCGATAAAAAAGCGAGCTGTGCAATTAGCAATTAGCATTGATATGCAGGATGTAACATATAGAGAATTTCAAGGTGCGATACAAAAAAGCGGCATCCTTCATTTTTACTTTACACCTGGCAGAAAAGTGACAGCGGCATCCTGCCGCTGATTTAAGAGGCTGTAAGCCTCTTCTGCAATTTACAATCTTTAGTTCCAATAAAAGTGTCAACTACTTTTGCCTCAAAATGAAGGATGCCAAAAAAGACAGAGTTATTGCCAAAAGAAAAAGGACAAGACTTCATAATTTGCAATTCCTCGTTCAACATTAAATCAGCTTGTTAAACGAAAAGCATCCTTTATCTGAAAAATGTCAATCTTTTGTATTGCACCCGATTTTAATCAATAGGCCAAAAAGCTGACCGCTAATGGCTGAAAGCTAACTGCACAGGACGAAAAAAAGGAGGGTCGGGAGGCCCTCCTTTTTTACATTATTATGTTACCTAAATCCTGCAAGCGTCGAGTTTGCCGAAGACCTGCCTGCTGCAGGCAGGTGCAAGGCGGCAAGAGCGCAGACGTACTA
>JAGGXA010000026.1 GCA_021163285.1 Deltaproteobacteria bacterium
GAACTAAAAATTGTAAATTGCAGAAGAGGCTTATAGCCTCTTAAATCAGCGGCAGGATGCCGCTGCCGCTTTTCTGCCAAGTTTAAAGTAAAAAAGGTGCAGTAATAGTGGACTATTCCAAGGTTTTGTTCCTTGAAACCTGCCAAAAATGACCTGAAGATGAGATGCCAAAATGTTAAGTTATTTTTGTGCGAGCCTTAAGGGTTTAGATTCCCTGAGCCCACGTAAGTCCTTATTCCTGCTGCACTATTACAACCAAACCCATAATTCATAATGATTTTTCCGCCTTCCGCCTGTTTCTGATTATTTCCACTGCCATCCTTATAGCGGATTTCAGGCTGGCCGGGTCTGCCTTGCCGGACCCTGCAATATCATAGGCTGTCCCATGATCTACGGAAGTCCTGACAATAGGAAGTCCAAGAGTTATGTTGACGGCATCCGAAAAATGAAGGAGCTTTAAAGGGATTAGCCCTTGATCATGATACATGGCCACAACCGCATCAAATTGTCCCGAAGCCGCTTTATAAAAAAGTGTATCAGGGGGTAAAGGACCTTCCACACACCAACCATCGTCTCTTGCTCTTCTAATCGCAGGGTTTATGATATCCTCTTCTTCAGTTCCAAACATACCTGACTCGCCCGCATGTGGGTTGAGTCCGGCAACTGCTATGCAGGGTTTTTTCAGGCCAAAGTCCTGTTCAAGCGCCCTCGCGGTTATGGTAATGGTCCTGTTGACTATCTCTTTACTCAGGAGAGCCGGAACATCTTTCAGCGCGCAATGGATAGTTGCCAGCGCCACACGCAGCCTTTTTCCTGCCAGCATCATTACATAATCATCAGTATCCGTCATCTCGGATATTAATTGCGTATGCCCTTCATACCTGTAGCCGGCCCGGTTCATCAGATCTTTGTTGATAGGGCAGGTTACCATGGCTCCGATCTCCTTCTTACATGTCATTTCTACCGCCCTCAGGATATATTCGACCATCGCCTTACCCCCCTCAATGGTAGGTCTTCCCGGTTTGATAGATTTGATTTTCAGATTCGATATGGCAATAAGGTTGATCGTTCCGGGAATGCAGCCTGTATTAGACATATTTGAGATGACATTTACGGATATATTTTTAGATGTTTTTAATATGGTTGAAGATATAACTTCAGGATCTCCGAGAATAAGAGGCCTGCAAAGTCGATAGATATTTTTATCATCAAGCGCCTTTACTATAATCTCAGGACCAATGCCCGCAGGATCACCCATGCTAATGCCGATAATTGGAAGGTCAGACAATGTTTACACCTCATTATTTTTAGTTTTCGTTCAGGAACTAATTATTTTAATAATTTTACTTTACTAAAAAGATTTAAATATCTATACTAAAAAGATTTAACAATTCTAACTCAACTGAATTAATTTGATATTCGCTGTTTTATTTAAATAACAATCCGGTTACAGTTAGTATATGCGTAAGAATTCAGAAAGGGTGCAAACTTACGGGAACCCCATCATTAAAAATATTATATTAGAGGTAATAACATTAATGCTGAAAAAAGCAAGAATTATAGGAACAGGTTCAGCAGTTCCACAAAGAATACTTACAAATAAGGAACTTGAAGATATAGTAGATACCAGCGATAAATGGATTACACGTCGTACCGGAATCAAAGAACGTAGAATATGTTCAAAAAAGTTGGGTGAAAGCACAACGGTTCTGGCCCGACAGGCGTGTTTGAATGCTATGGAAATGGCGGGAGTATCTCCCCAAAGTATTGATATGATTGTCATTGGCACTGTAACCTCGGATCGGATGTTCCCTTCGACCGCCTGTATGGTCCAGGAAGCCCTGGAGATCGAAGATATCCCTGCTTTTGATGTATCAGCCGGATGTTCAGGTTTTATATTTGCCCTGACCGTGGCAAACAACGCAATCAGATGCGGCACCAGTAAACGGATTCTCGTAGCAGGAGTGGAAAGGCTGTCAAGCATTGTTAACTGGGAGGATCGTGGCACGTGCGTCCTTCTCGCCGATGGCGCGGGAGCAGTTGTTCTTGATTCTACGACTGAGGAGGAGGGAATTCTCTCCACTCATATCAAATCCGACGGAACTGCAGGGAAACTCCTTTATTCGGCGGACGGAAATCCCTATACACCTGAAATTTTGCAGGATATATTAGATAAAAAACCTTTCCACCTGAAAATGGATGGGCACAGACTTTTTAAAAGAGCTATTAATTGTTTGACATCGATTGCAAAGGAGGCAATGGAACATAATTCTCTTTCGAGTAAGGATATAGCGCTTGTCGTTCCTCATCAGGCAAATATCAGGATCATCCAGGGGCTTGCAAAAAACCTGCGTATCCCAATGGAAAAGATATATACGAATATCGAGAAATATGGAAATACATCATCTGCATCCATACCGATCGCTATGGATGAAGCCAATAGAAAAGGTCTTATAATGTCGGGGGGCTACGCACTTTTGGTCACCTTCGGAGCAGGACTGACCTGGGCAAGTGCAATATTAAAGTGGTCAATTTAAGGATTTGGAAATAAAAGTGGGAACGAGAGCAAAAAATCAAAAATTACTTTACTCCGTAAAGAAAATATTTCCAGGCTGGTATGGTTCTGATTATCTTTCCATTTTTTTCTATTTTATCTTTCTCATCCATGGTAATGATTATACCGCCCTCAAGACCTGACTCCTCAAAAGCTTTAAACAAAGCCCTGCATTCTCTTTGCCTGGTTTTTTTATACTGCATATCTGCACAAACCTGTAAAAGTTTTTCTTAACCAATTGCATCCGGACGGAAAAAATCAACCTCCAGACCATTTTTAGTTTTATAGTAGTACACTCTTTGCCCAGCCTGCAGAAAGGAGCAAAAAACCATATTCTCCAGTTCACCACCGATATTGGCAGAAAATGAAAAAGCTGCAGAAGCTGTCAAACCATTATCAATGCAGTAAATTTTCTTTGGTCCACACAGTTGTTTTTTAAGCGAAAAATCATATCGTTTCAAAGAATAAAGCAAAAAAGCATTATTAAAAAAGCCCACATAGTCTTTGACTGTTTTGTCAGACAAACCCACCGCTTTAGTCAGGCTGTTGAAAGTAAAAAGATTACTGATATTTGAAACAAGATAGTAGATGGGGAAGCCACAATTTGGTCATCTTTCATATGCCAGCCCTTATATGCGAGGCTTAGCGCTGATAATTATTGGAAACTTACCCTGTTATCACAGTTCAAATATGCTGCTTTTTTGACATACAGTTCTGAAAGGGTGCAATACAAAAAAGTAATTAAAAGGAGCGTGACAATTTTTTTCATTCTCAGGCAGAGCCAGGGAACGAGACGAACTGTGACAGAACCTGGGAGCGAAGGAAAAAAATAATTTACCGTAAACCTCGTGAAATCCCGGTTTGGGTGGCAGTGTAACGCCATACAAATGAAAAAGGTATCTCGTTGCAAAGAAACCGAGAGAGGATATTACTGATGGATCTATTAAATCTATCTCCTTGTTCAAGTATTTTCTGCAAATCTTAATTTCATCCTGTTTAGACCTTCTGTATCTTGGGAGCATGCATTTGATTAGATCCGTCATGTAGATATCTGTTCTGGAAATATCAGTTATTTCCAGCAATTCATCCAATACTTTTCCTGAAGGCCCAATAAACATTTTCCCTTCTCTATCCTCATTTTCTCCCGGCGCCTGGGCAATTATCATGAGTTTGGACTTCAGGTTTCCTTCTCCACAAAGGGCGTGTATCCTGGTATCACATAGTCTGCACTTCCGGCAACTTCTTATCTCATCATTTAATTTATGAATCATCATGGCAGGCCGGCTGCAAAGCTATTCCCGGTCAGATTCCTCAGGAACGGGGAAAAAACTTTTCTGACCAATGACAGGGCGTTCTATCTTGAGACCGGGCTTCCCGTTCAATGAGGCTTCTATGAGGGCAAGGTTGGCTTCTGAATCAACATCCGGATAATAAATTTGCACCCGTTTCGGTTCCAGATTGAAATGTCTCATTTTGACCAGGATATCCACCAGTCGGACAGAAGGATAGATCAAGGCAAGCCGTCCTTTTTTCTTTAGAATACCTCTTGCAAAGCCCAGGATATCATCAATAGATGACATTATCTCATGCCTGGCAATGGCCTTACATGGATCGGGATTGATACGCCCGCTTTTTACCTCGCGGTATGGGGGGTTACAGATAATGAGGTCTGCCTTTTTATCAGAAATGGGAGGATGTCTTATATCCCCGAGAATAATATCTGTTTTATCCTCAAATCTATTGAGTCCGGCATTCCTTTTTGCCTGTGTTGCCAGTTCTTCCTGAATCTCAAGCCCATAGACATGCCCCACAGGTTTGGTGAGAAGCAATATTAACAGGATCACGCCGCAGCCGGTTCCTAAATCTACTACCACATCTCCATGCTTAACCGTAACAAAATCGGCAATCATTAAGGCATCAATTGAAAACCGGTAACCTTTTTTAGATTGAATCAGCTTGAGACGACCATCCATGAAGAGATCGATAGATTCATTAGGGAGAAGTTTGATTTCAGGGGACCTGGATGATTTCATGAGGATCTATCTTGTTAATTACCAGACCCGTTATAACTTTGGGATAAAAATATGTCGATTTTCTCGGCATGATCAAGGAACTGCCCGCAATTTCCTTTACATGTTCCAACCTGGTATGGTTAAGTAAAAATGCCATTTCGTAATCTCCCGACTGTACCTGCGAGACGGCGGTTCTTATATCGCTTTGATAGTGAAATATCCGGTCATTATCCAGATCTTCCCTGCTAAAGCCAAGGCCTTCCTGAAGAATCAGTCTGGACAGAACAATTACGTCAAGTTTTTTTAGTGAAGGGTGAATATCATCGGCCATCTTCTCTCCGGCGCCCTGTTTGAGGGAAAATAGATAGTATTTACCGGACTTATTGTGGTAAAGACCTATGGCCGTGCTGAGGGTTCCGGTTTCTCTGAGTTTCTGCTTTAAGGTCGAACTCCATTTAAAGGCGGTGTCTTCCGGGACAGGGTATGAAGTAATTTCAAAATTCTTTTCGATCTTTTTAAGAAAATCCTTAATCCGAAAATCGGATACTTGTTTGATAAGCCTGTGAGAGGGAAGGATGGTCAGTCCTTTATCATCCATGTTGCTCAGATACATCATGACAAAATCATAAGACCGGTTCGCAGGCCGCATGCCATACCTGGTCCTCATAATATTCCTGTAGTTACGTGATGTCTCATAACGGTGGTGGCCGTCTGCAATAAAAATCCGTTTTTTCCGCATGGTATCGGCCACAATTTTAAAGAGAGCGGGGTCATCAAGCGACCACATTTCATGCCTTGAACCATCTTTAAAATTAAATGCAATCTGAGGGGAAAGGTCCATAGCGTTTTTACAGGCATTTAATATCACGTTATTTTTATCTTCATACAGACCGAATATCTGGCTGAACTGGGCATTAGATGACCTCATGAGCTTTAAGCGGTCATCTTTATGGGCCGAGAATGTCTTTTCATGGGGCAGGATAACACCAGAATCCTCTTCCTCTATTCGCACAAGGGCAATTAACCCCCACCTGGTCCTTTTGGGCTCTCCGGTTCCCGGATCATAGGTCATAGAGGTTAAATAGATGCATGGCTTTTCTGCATGAATCAGGGTTTTCTGCGATTCCCATTTCCGAAAATACTCCGATGCACGCGTATACTTGTTATCCCAGTCGGAATCTCCTTTCATTTTCCTGCCGAGTATAAGTCGTATAATATTATGTGGGTCTGTTTTGTAGTATGATTCTTGTTCATCAGTCGAAATCACATCATATGGTGGAGCCACCAGCTTTGAGAGATCTGCTCCCGAGTTAAAATTGTACGTCAATCCCTTAAAAGGGGCAATATCAGTCATATTTCACATCCTGTTGTTAAAATTTGGTCTTAATTTCGCTCAGAAGACCTGAAAATGTCAAGCAAATTAACTAAATCTATAAAAAGCCGGATTTTATGAGGCTGTTTATACGGGAGCCAGTCCATTTTTCGTAAATTCGCGTCTCTCGCGAACGGTTAAAAATCTTTTTCCAGGTTTGCATTGGATCATAATTTTTGATATGAGAGTATTGATATTTCCAATTCACAGTAACCGTTAAAGAGAAAACCTTGGACCTATGAACGGTTGCGAAATTTAAACATTCAAAATTGTGTCTGAACGGACTTTTTGTTCAGACTCTATGTATTAGTATAAATTTGTATTTATAAACTTTTTTGAGGGTATTGCAGCTCATGGGTAAAAGAAAGAAAACAGGTTTGTATATAACAATAATGTCGATCATTATTTTATTGGGTACGCTTGGGTGGTTTTTAAACGGGATCTTTGAGGGAGAAAAACCGGGCATAAAGGTTGAATTATTACCTGAATTTATTTCGGACAGCACAACATTTACAATGATCACTAACGATAACAAAAGTGGGCTGAAGCACCTCAAGATAGTATTAGAGCAAGAAGGTCGAAAGATAAATCTTTTTGAAAAGAGGTTTCCGTTTCAAGGCCTGATCAATTGTGACGGGTTTCATAGTTTTGAAAAGGAATTATCAATAAATCCCTCTAAGCTTAACCTGGCCCAGGGAGGCGTGGAACTGAATATTTATGTCTGGGATTATTCCAAGAGAAGAGGCGGCGACGGGAACCGCACCCTGTTCCGGCACAAGATGGTCGTTGATACAATTCCACCTGCTGTTAGAGCTGTGAGCAGGAGACATTATATCAACCTCGGTGGGACCGGCCTGGTGATTTATCAGACATCTTCAGATACAGTGGAAAGCGGCCTGTTTGTAAACGATAATTATTTTCCGGGAATTCTCAATGACCAGGATTCCAAACAAGGGCTTCATGTCTGTTTTTTTGCCGTCCCCTATAATACAAAACCTAACCCTGACATTTATCTATGGGCAAAAGACAGAGCAGGTAACTATTCAAAGGCAACCTTTTATTATAATATCCGCAGGAAAAGATTTCCGACGGATACAATTAACGTTTCAGATACTTTTTTGAAACGTGTTCTTCCATATTTTTCCAATTATTCCTTTGACCCCGGGGCAAGTGATATTAATAAATTTTTGCAGATTAACAGGAATGTAAGAGCGGAAAATAACCTGGTACTTTTCAATCTGAGGACAAAAACAGCGCCTGTTCAGATTTGGAAAGGTAAATGGCTGAGGCTCGGAAACGCTGCTAACATGGCAGGTTTCGGTGATCGTCGTCAATATGTTTATCATGGAAAGATGGTTGATAAAGAGATTCATTTGGGTATTGATCTGGCTTCCTTTACGAATGCGGACGTTCAGGCAGCAAATAACGGGAGAGTGATCTTCACGGGATCTCTTGGCATATATGGACAAACCGTGGTGCTCGATCATGGGCAGGGTCTTGCATCTGTCTACTCGCATCTGAGCGAGATAAGAGTTAAGCCCGACCAAGAGGTATCAAAAGGAGAAATAATAGGGCGTACAGGAAAAACAGGACTTGCTGCCGGTGACCATCTACACTTTGGAATCATGGTAAACGGTGTGCCTGTTAATCCAATTGAGTGGTGGGATAGCCACTGGATCCAGGATAATATAATAATAAAACAGGCTGTCCTTAAATAACTCAACATTCTCGTTGTTGCGCTGTTATTGCCTTAGGGGTCGCACAAAAATAACTTTACAGAATTGGCGTTCAGACTTAGGTTAGGTAGACTTTAAAGAGCGAAAAGCGCAGCAATAGTGGGCTATTTCAAGGTTTTTGCTCTTTAAAATCTGCCGAAAATGACCTGGAGACGAGATGCCAAAATGTTAAGTTATATTTGCGCGAGCCCTTAGGGCAGATCTCGGAAATCATAGACTGGATAAAGATGCGAAAAGCCTTGTTATTCAGTTCTTTCGGTCATTACATAATACCTAAATCCTGCAAGCGTCGAGTTTGCCGAAGACCTGCCTGCTGCAGGCAGGTGCAAAGCGGCAAGGGCGCAGACGTACTA
>JAGGXA010000016.1 GCA_021163285.1 Deltaproteobacteria bacterium
CTTAAATCAGCGGCAGGATGCCGCTGCCACTTTTCTGCCAAGTGTAAAGTAAAAATGAAGGATGCCCTCCTTTATTACATTAATCGTAAGCGTTCACGGGTTCAGGGCACGGAAGATGAGTTAAAAAACAATAAAGATTGAGGAGTTTTCCTGAGTCCCTTATTCCAACTTGATAACATATGTCAAAACAGGTCTTATATGTCAAGCATGAATAATACGCTTTAAAAAAACAGGAATATAAATCCTGGTTTGTTCAATCTTGCAAACTATTCGAAATTGCAGTATAAAAAGGAACACTTTTTAAACTAAGGGCTCGCACAAAAATAACTTAACATTTTGGCATCTCATCTTCAGGTCATTTTCGACAGATTTTAAAGAGCAAAAACCTTGAAATAGTCTACTATTACTGCGCCTTTTACTCTTTAAAATCTACCGAACCTAACCTAAATCTGAGCGCCAATTCTGTAAAGTTGTTTTTGAGCGAACCCTAAAGGAGTAAATTTAATGAATCATAAGGGCATATTAAAGGATGCATTTAAGGGCTGCAGCCTGGACCTCGACAAGGTTATCCCACCGGATGAGACGGTCCGCAGACTCAGGGAAAGACTAAAGACAATCAATCTGAAGATACTCAAAAAGACCGAAAGAATAGATAATGGCAGGCTCGATATCCCGGTCTATTTCAGTGTTTGCGGCAGTGATGCGCAGGCTGTTACAGGGACAAACAGGCAG
Source organism: Deltaproteobacteria bacterium (assembly GCA_021163285.1). Taxonomy (GTDB): domain Bacteria; phylum Desulfobacterota; class DSM-4660; order Desulfatiglandales; family Desulfatiglandaceae; genus JAGGXA01. The sequence continues at coordinate 733 of JAGGXA010000016.1, forward strand.
ATGGGAAAAGGTGGTATTCCGAGTCAGGCAGAGGCAAGCGCTGTTATGGAACTTATTGAGAGGTTTAGTCTCCTTAGTTTTAAAGAAGATGCCAAAAACTTTTTTATTGAAAAATATTGCAATATCAAAGACCTGACCCTGCCGTTTGAAATAATTGCCCGGTCAGTGCATGATAATTCAACGGACATTAAAAGGGAAAAGGAGATATTTCAAGGGCTTCCACTTAAGTGGACAAAGGCTTTCAACCTGACAAGAGGTGAAGATGTCCTCATACCATTTGACTGGTTTTATGCCATAAATGCGCATAACGGCCCTTCGGCAGGAAACTGTGCGGAAGAGGCGATCCTGCAGGGACTCTGCGAGGTGGTGGAAAGGCATGTCTCATCCATAATCAGCAGGGACAGGATAAAGACGCCCCACATTGATATCAGTTCCGTAACAGACCCCCTTGTGCGGGAACTTATCCAAAAATACATAAACGCGGGGATTAAACTATATGTCCACGATTTTTCCCTGAACACAGGTATTCCATCTGTTGGGGTGTTGGGCTATGACCCATCTACTTTCCCGGACAGGAGCGAAATTATCTGGACTGCAGGCACTACACCCGATCCTCAGAAGGCCCTGTTAAGAGCGCTTACGGAAGTAGCGCAGCTTGCAGGTGATTTTAATACTTCCTCCTGTTATGAACCGAGCGGCCTCCCAAAATTCAAAGACCTTGATGAGGCAGATTTTATCATTGATCATAAAAAAAAGATCGGGATCACGGATCTGCCGGATATATCAGACAAAAACATCAAGGTAGAGATAGAAAACTGCGTTTCGGCTCTGAACAAATGGGGAATGGAGGTATTAGTGGTCGATATAACCCATCCTTTGCTTGGCATCCCGGCCTGTTACGTAATCATACCGGGCGCCCATTTCAGAGAGAGGGCCGCAGGCGGAAGCGTGGGTATGTTTTCGGCCAGACTGATAACGGAAAGCGGAGATCCTTTTCAGGCTATTGAAAATTTAAAAAAGATGGATAAATTGCTTCCGGGCAAATATTATACAAGGTTCTTTTTGGGAATGTCGCACCTTTCCATTGATGAACCTTTAAAAGCCCTTGAATATTTTGAGGAATCAATAAAAACAGGTCCCCTCGAGCAGGACATCCCAAGCATTTATTCATACATGGGTGTGTCCCTGAAAGAGCTTGGACGCTATAATGATGCAGTTGATGTGCTGAAAAAAGCGGAAGAATATGACAGAGAAAGAACCGATATTTATAACCTGCTCGGATTTTGTTATTTCAAACTCAAAAAACATGAAAAGGCCATAGAATCATTTCAGAAGGTGCTCAGGTTAAACCCTGGTTCGGCAATCGATTATGCAAATATTGCCTCTAATTACAGGGAGATGGGTGAGAGAGAAAGCGCTGTTCAGTACTACCGCCTGGCCCTTCAATTAGATCCCTCAATTGTTTTTGCAAGGGAAAATTTAGAAAAGCTTGAGCAGTAAGGGACAGCCTTTTAACCGTTCGCGGCTTGAAACTTGAAATTGGAAATTAGAAATTGGTAATAGTTCAGCAGGGGTATGAATTTAGGGTAATAGTTGAAAAATTCGGCCCAAAATTGAATGCGTTTATCAACAGTACAAGAGTATGAAGGCCAAATTTCCAATTTCTATCAGCAATTCCCTGTGAATTTACAATCCATTGACATTGCTTCGCTTTGCTCACGATAACGGTGGGTGAACTCGCCAACCGGCCCTGCCATTGCGAGGCGCTAAGGAACGACGTGGCAATCTCTATAGTACTTTTTGACGGAAATTGCCGAATTTTCAATTTGATCTAATTTAAACGTTCAGTGAACGGTGATAATTAATTTATGAGTTCTGCAGGAGGAAGATAGAGGATGGATATCCGGGACATTACAGAAAGGGTAGAAAAAGAGAGCCTTGTTCTGAAACTAATTATTGCGGAAATGGAAAAAGTCGTGGTAGGTCAGAGCAACCTCATTGAGAGGTTGCTTATAGGACTTTTGTGCGATGGCCACCTTTTGCTTGAGGGCCTTCCCGGTCTTGCAAAAACGACTGTCGTAAAGACCCTTGCATCGACTATCATGACATCTTTCCAGAGGATACAGTTTACCCCGGATCTTTTACCTGCCGATATCCTCGGCACCCAGATTTACAGATCTGACACCGCCTCCTTTGAAATCAAAAAAGGCCCTGTTTTTCATAACATCATCCTCGCAGACGAGATCAACCGTGCGCCTGCCAAGGTACAAAGCGCCTTATTAGAGGCGATGCAGGAGAGGCAGGTTACCATTGGAAATACGACATTCCTGCTTGAAAAGCCGTTTCTGGTCCTTGCTACTCAAAATCCAATCGAGCAGGAGGGAACCTATCCTCTTCCGGAGGCCCAGATAGACCGCTTTATGTTAAAGATCAGGGTCAATTATCCTTCTGCCGCCGAAGAAAAAAAGATCATTAAACGGGTCAACAGGGGTGTCGCGGATGATATCAACGGAGTAGTGGATGTCTCCCGGATTGAATCGGCCAGGGAAATTATAAGATCGATCCACATGGAAGAAAAAATTGCAGATTATATCGTGAATATTTCAAGGGCCACAAGAAATCCTGAAGAATTTGGGGTTCCAATAGGTCATATGATCGCCTTCGGGGCCTCACCAAGGGCATCCATCTGGCTCGACCGGGCGGCCCGCGCGCATGCCTTCTTAAACGGACGAGGTTACGTGACTCCACAAGATGTCAAGTCAATGGCGCCCGATGTCCTGAGACACCGGATTATACTCAGCTATGAGGCGGAAGCGGAGGAAAAGAATACGGATGACCTGATCAATATCCTCCTTGAACGGATTGAGGTCCCTTAAAATGCTGAACAAGGAGCTTCTCCATAAAATCCGCAGGTTTCATTTCAGGACAAGGCGCTTAAGCTCCGACCTTTTCGCAGGCCGGTATGAGAGTGCATTTAAAGGTCAGGGAATGGAATTTGCCGAGGTAAGGGAATATCAGCCGGGCGATGATATAAGGACAATCGACTGGAATGTTTCTGCCAGATTCGGCCATCCCTTTATAAAGATATTTCACGAGGAAAGAGAGCTCACGGTTATCCTGCTCCTTGATCTTTCAGGTTCCCATCTCTTTGGCACAAGGAAAAAATTTAAGAGAGAGCTCCTTGCTGAGGTCGCGGGTATGCTGGCGTTCCTTGCCATTCGCACAAATGACAAGGTAGGCGCTATCCTGTTCAGTTCCGGGGTGGAAAAATACATCCCTCCCAAAAAGGGGGCCTCCCATGTCTGGCGTCTCATAAAGGAGATATTCACATATAAACCGGAGGCCCCAGGCACCAGCATTAAGGCCCTCTTTACCTATGTAAACAGGGTAATAAAACGTCATGCCATCCTGTTTTTGATATCCGACTGTATGGATACCGGTTTTGAAAAACCGTTAAGACTTGCCGCAAAAAAGCATGACCTCACAATCATAAAGATATCCGACCCCGCGGAAAAAGAACTGCCTGATGCCGGTTTCATCACCCTGAGAGATCCGGAAACAGGCGAATCCGCGCTTATCAACACAAAAAGCCGCGGCCTGAGGGAAAGGTGGCGTGATTACTCAACGGAACAGGCCGCCTATATCTCCAATACAGCCAAGATGGCAGGGGTTGATTTGGTTGAACTTAATACGGATGGAAGAGTGGTCGAACCCTTAAGCCGGCTTTTTGACAGAAGGAGAATGAGAAGGTGACAGGGGTTAAAGGCGGTTTTGGGGTTATACTGATTGCGCTTATCGCATTAACCTTGATCATGGCGGCTTGGCCTGCGGTTTTATGGTCCCGTAACACTAAAACAAATTCAGGGCCCTGGCTTGAGGCCTCCCTGGATAAGGATTCGGCAACTGTTGGGAGCATTATTCAGCTTAGCCTGGAATATCATCTTCCAAAAGGGGCAGCGCTGCCTGACAGGCCTGAAATCAAGGGCCTTGAAGGACTTACCATCCTGGACAGCGTAAAGGAGAAAGATATTATCAGGATCAGACTCCTTTGCGATCATCTGGGTTCATGGAAGACAGGCCCTCTTTCCATTTCATATATCGACAAAGATGGAAAATCCGGTATACTTGAAACAGGCCCGGTCTCTCTTGCGGTTCATTCAAACTTCGGGGAAAAACCACAGGACGCAAGGCTTAAACCGATTATTGATATAATACCAGCAAGACCGGTCTGGTTTAAGTATCTCCCATGGGCCGCCGGGATTATTGCCCTGACCGCCCTTATCATCGGATTTTTCTTTTGGAAGAAAAAGACGCAAAGGCAGGTATTCACAGTCATACCTGAGGATCCTCCTCATATAAGGGCCCAAAAAGAAATCAGAAAATTAGAGATGGAAAGGCTCTTTGAAAAAGGCGACATAAAGGGGTTTTATTTCAGATTTTCAGAGATTCTCAGAAAATATATGGAATCTTTAAGGGGCTTTCCGGCAGCAGAATTAACAACTGAAGAGATCGCTCTTCATATCGAGATGGAAGATGATAGAGTGCTGTTGTCCCTGCTAAGACAGGCTGACCTGGTAAAATTTGCAGACAGCAAGCCTGAGCCTGCCAAAAAAGAGGACGGAATAAAGTCTGCGCTTTCCTACATAGACAAGACTAATCCTTTTTCCGAAACCGAAACCAGAACAGAGGCAGAGGATAAATCAGTAATGAAAAATAAATTAAAGGCGCCCTTATGATGTTCAGGTTTGCATATCCTTCTGTCCTTTTCCTGCTTTTTGCGGTGGTCGGCTGGCTCGTATACGCCCGGTTAAAAAGGCCTCCGGGCGTTACATATTCCCTTACTTCGAAGCTTGCCCGTGTGGCAGGCGCAGAGGGCAGGTTTGCAGCCTTGATACCTGTTATCCTGAGGGCTTTGTGCCTTACGCTTCTAATAATATCCGCTGCAAGGCCTCAATTATATAATGTATCGAGGGACGTCCGCTCCCCTGGGGTGGATATCATGCTCTGTCTTGATACATCAGGTTCTATGAAGGCGCTTGATTTTCAATTGGACGGCAAACCCGTGACACGCCTTACAGCGCTGAAAAAGGTTACAGGTGATTTTATCAGGAAAAGGGAGATGGACAGGATCGGCCTGGTCGTATTTGGTGGAGAGGCATTTACCCAATCCCCTTTGACCATGGACAAAGGGCTCCTCCTGGGGCTTGTTGACAAGATGAAAATAGGTATGGCAGGTGATATGACAGCCATAGGCGATGCAGTGGCAATCAGCGGAAAGAGACTGAAGGACATTAAGGCCAAATCCAGGATACTGATCCTCCTTACCGACGGACGAAACAATGCAGGAGAGATAACACCTGAAGCAGCCGCCGAGGCAGTTCATGTATTCGGCATAAAGATATATACCATAGGTATTGGAGGGAAAGGACCTGCGCCTTTCAGGGTAAAATCCCTGTTCGGTACGCGTATTGTCTATCAGAGGGTCGATCTTGACGAAGAAACCTTAAAAAAGGTTGCGCATACGGGAGGGGGAGAATATTTCAGGGCTACGGACACAAAAAGGCTCTCGGAGATATATCACATCATAGACCGGCAGGAAAAGACCGAAATTAAGGTCAAGGAATTTTTCCATTTTCGTGAGCTTTACCCATATTTTCTTATCCCCGCCCTGATCATGTTCTGCCTGGAAATATTTTTGAGGACTACCATCTTAAGGGTTCTGCCATGACATTCGCTCATTTATGGATATTACATTTTCTCTGGCTTCTGCCCATTACAGCCGTTCTTTTAATCATCTTGGGACGGCGAAAGAAAAGGGCGCTGGAAGGTCTGGCGGACAAAGAACTTATTTACAGGCTTACGGGAAAGGAAAGGAAGGGCAGAGGTTTTATCAAAGATATGCTTTTGATCTTCGGCCTGGGTCTTATGATATTTGCTCTGACAGGCCCGCGCTGGGGCAGTCACTACGAGGAAGTCACGCAAAAGGGCGTGGATATTATGCTTGCAGTTGATATTTCACAGAGCATGCTGGTTGAGGATATAAAGCCTGACCGGCTTGAACGCTCAAAGAGGGAAATCATGGATTTCCTGAAAGTTGTTCAGGGAGATCGGGTCGGACTGGTGGCATTTGCCGGTGCTGCCTTTGTTCAGTGCCCTCTTACGCTTGATTATGCGGCGCTCAGGATGTTCCTTAATTCCATTAAACCCGGCCTGATTCCCGTTCCAGGCACTGATCTTGGAGCGGCAATTGAAACAGCCATGTCCGGGTTTGATTTTAAATCAGAAACAGACAAGGTTATCCTGTTAATAACGGATGGTGAAGACAACGAAGGCCGGGGATATAAGGCTGCAAAAAAGGCAGCGGAAAGGGGGGTAAAGCTCTTTGTTTTTGGAATGGGGGACCCGGCAGGGGGGCCGATCCCCGGGGACGATGGGAAAGGAGGCTTTAAAAAAGACAAAGCGGGCAGGCTGATTATATCAAAACTCAATGAGGATAGTCTCAAAAAGATGGCTTCCGTGGCCGGGGGGACATATGCCAGGTCAGTAGCAGGAGACCTTGACCTTGATATTATCTATTTTGACGGGATCAAATCCCGCACGGAAGCTAAAGCGCTTAAAAGCGGCAAGATAACGGTATATGAAGAAAGATGTGGCATTTTTTTGATTGCCGCTTTTTTCTTTTTGATGCTTGAAGGTTTTATCAGAGAAAGGGGAGAGGCGCAGGAGACTGTTCTCGGACCGCCTTCTATGCACAGGAGGGATTTTGTTCAAAAAGATTATTAGATTAACACTCCTTTTGGGATTCATTTCTACAACCAGGCTTTTTGCCGCGCAGAACCCTGACGAGCTTTACAGAAAGGGCAGATTTTCTGAGGCAGCAAAGGCCTATACCCAACTGGACATGGATCATCCAAAGGATATAAGATACCGCTATAACAGGGGCTGCGCTCAGGTTATGGGATCTGATTACAAGGGCGCCATGGCTGCATTTTCAAGCGTATTAAAAAGGACAAAAGATGATGGTATGCGTTTTAAGGCCTCTTATAATATGGGTGTCACTTCATTTAAACAGGGAGATTTCGCATCTGCATCAGAACATTTTAAAGATTCAATAAAATATAACCCTGAAAGCGAAGAAGCAAAATTTAACCTTGAGCTTTCCTTAAGGGAGCTTGATAAGCAAAAAAAGAAGAAAGAAAAAAATCAGGCCAAAAAAAAGGGGGATAAGAACAACCAAAAAGGCCCTTCCAAATCGAAAAAGCAGAAGGAGCAAAAGGGAAAAGAACAGGATAAAAAATCCAAAAAAGGAGCGCCTGACAAAAACTCGTCGAAAAAACAGGACAATAAAGGGAAAGAGTATAAAAAAGGTAAAGATAATAAAAAAGAACAACACGGAAACAAGAAACCTGAAAAGGGAAAACAGGGGAAGCCCGATCAGGACTCAAATACCGTCAGGGAGTCTCCAAAGGATTTAAAGGGGAAGCTAAGCCTGAAAAACAAGCTCCATCCTGAAAAGGATAAGGGCCAAAATAAGACCGAAGAACAACCGGGGGTTATGCTCGACAGGAAAAAGGCGGAGGCCCTTCTCGACAACCTCAAAGAAGATCGATCCCGCTTTTTCAGTTTCCAGGTTCCTCAGAATAAACGAAATGTTCCATCGGGAAAGGATTGGTAATATGAAAAAGATCGCAACAATCTTTTTTTTTCTCCTTGCATTCAGCCTGGCCCCGTATACTGCATTTGCAGATATATCCGTAACCCTGAACCTTAACCGGAACGAGGCGACATTATCGGACACGGTCAGGATGACCATCAGCATAAAGGGGAGCCGGGAAAGTGATCTTGAACCTGTTATACACGGCCTTGAATCTTTTGATGTCATGCGCTGTGGGACTTCAAGCCGTTTTGAGTTCATAAACGGCAGTCTGAACTCCGGGGTTGATTACCAGTATTCCATCCGTCCTCAAAAGGCTGGAACATTTAAGATAGGGCCTGTTGAGTTGAAGATAAAAGGAAAGACAATCAGGAGCGGTATCAAGACACTGAAAATCGTTGAAAGAGCCCGTACCACAGGCCTGAACCGCGGGTCTCTCTTTTTAAGCGCCGGTGTTTCGCCCGCAAAGGTCTATGTGGAAGAGCAGGCGGTTTATACCCTCAAGCTTTACCACCTCGCAAAAGTAAAAGATTTGACGCTTGATCTGCCCGACATAGAGCATCTCCAGTTTAAGCAATTAGGAAAGCCTGTCCAATATCAGGGCGTTTATAACGGAACTTATTATAATATCCTTGAGGTGCGTTACGCCATTACACCTTTAAAAGAAGGGATTTATGAAATCAGGCCTTCAAAACTGGGCCTGAATGTCTATGAGTCCGGACAAATATCTCCATTTGACATGTTTAACGACAATTTCTTTGATCTCTCAGCATGGCGTCCCACTACCCTTACAAGCGAACCCCTGGAATTGAACGTGATTCCCATTCCTCATGAGGGGAGGCCTCAGGATTTCAGCGGTCTTGTTGGAAGTTTCAGGATAAATACAAGGCTTGAGCCATCCGAATTAAAGGCAGGTGAATCAGCTACCCTGACTGTTACCCTGAGCGGCAGGGGGAATATCAACCGGATCCCTGATATAAAAGGGCCGGAGCTTGAAAATGTCAAGGTATATGCTGATCAGCCGGTAATAAAAGTAGCACCTGATTCCCCAGGCCCCTCAGGGTCAAAGACCATGAAATGGGCGCTTGTGCCTGAAAAGGAAGGACGCTACCGGATAAAGCCCGTATCGATCAGCTTTTTTGATACTGTTGGAGGTAAATACAGGGTCATCAAGACCCCTGCTTTACTCCTCCTGGTAAGGCCTGGAGGAACAGGAGAGGTCATGCCCCTGACGGGTGACGGAAAATCAGAGGTAAAGGCAGGGCCGGCAAAAAAAGAGATAAAAGAACTGGGCCATGATATCCTGCCTGTACATACCTCAATAAAGGATATCGTGCCCGAGGGCAGGTTCAAACCCGGAACCCTTTCCTTCTTGCTGATTTTCCTTGGCCCCTGTTTTGTCTATTTGGGAGTCTTTATCGGAACACGGTATTATAAAAAAAAGGGCGGATCCAAGGCATTTACAAAGGCAAAAAGCGCATCTGGAATTGTGGCCCAAAGGTGTAAAAAAGCGGGAATTAGCTCAAGCGAGATGATACATATAATAAGGGATTATATAAATGACAGATTTGGTCAGTCCCATGGTGTGCCGACCCCGGATGAGGCGGCAGAAATTATAAGATCAAATGGCGCGGGCGCCGATACTGTAAACGAATTGCGGGCCGTCCTCCAGACGCTTGAAGATGCTGTATATACCGGAAAAGGAAATAAACCCTGTAACATGGAAAAAGATATTCGAGATCTGATTAAAAGGATCGAAAAGGAGAGCAGGTGAGACGGTTTATATGGTTGTCGATAGTCGGCCTTTTTTTGGTTTGTGTCCTTACGGTTGAAATAAAGGCCGACTCTAATGACTGGCAGGAGAATTTTTTCAGGGCAAACCAGGCATATAAGGCCGGACAATATAAAAAGGCCGTATCCGGTTATAAGGAGTTGATCCGGCAAGGCGTTATAAACGGCCATATCTATTATAACCTTGGAAACGCATATTTCAGGATGAACCGTTTCGGGCGTGCCATCTTGAACTATGAGCGGGCCCATATACTGATACCGAGAGACGCGGATATTAATTTTAACCTCGGTCAGGCGCTTGACAGGATAAAGGATGTTATACCTGAATCCGGGGGCTATATCAGCATGAACTTCTTCCAGCTTAAGTCATTAACTATCACTGAAATCCTGTGGGCCTTTGCATGTATAAACTTTCTGTTCTGGACCTTTCTTTTTATAAGATTGTTTTCCCGTTCCGAGTGGACTTACTATTTCATGGTCACTTTTCTGGCTTTATGGCTTATGGCAGGCGCTTCTTTTTGTCTTAAATGGTATATGACCGCAACGGATGATCGGGCGGTGATCCTTAAGAGCGAAGTGGATGTCCTTGCCGGCCCCGACTCGAAGGATACCCTCCTTTTCCAACTGCACGAAGGAACCATTGTGCATCAGGAACGAACAGAAGACGGGTGGAAACTTATTCGTATTTCTGTCAAGAAGAGGGGATGGGTCAAATCAGGTGCGCTGGAGCTTATACAACCCGCTTCCGGTTGACCTGTACAGTCCGGACACCATTCCCGCAAAACTTTTGTACTTTTAGATCGAACAAACCTGACCTAAATCTGAGCGCCTGCTTGGGGGATCTTATTTCGTCCTCGTCCCCAACCATACAGGGTCCCGAATTATCTAATCGGGTTTGCCTTCAAAAGAAACTCCAACTATCGAATATTCCTGTTTGACAATTCAGGACATTCCGTTTTACAATTTCGATCAGTGCCTGAACGGAAACTATCTATCATGTCGATAAAATAAATATCTCCAGCTTATTTTCTAAATGAAGATTTAAAGCGATTAGCTTTCAGGCGTCAGGCATTGTTTTCCTGTTCTCTTTTTCTCTTAATACCTGACACCTTATACCTTAAACCGTAACCGTTCACGGATTTGAAGGTAGAACGCAGATATGATGTATTGACTTTGTGCGAGCGTAAGGGCAAACCTTGTGTTCGCCCTTTGATTATTTACACCTTTAATTATTCTCACGCTTTAATGGCAAATACAAGATTTCTCGTTCCCACGATCCAGCGCAGGAACCCGTATGGTATGTATTCCCACGCTGGAGAATGAAAACCGGACGAAAAGCAACATCTACAAAATGTAAATCAGGTTTATAAAATGACCGAATTCCTAATTTCAACGTTCCGTGAACGGTTACAATAATGTTTTCGTTCAGCAGGAATAGTGAGCTATTTCAAGGTTTTTGTACTTTTAGATCGGGCAAACCTACTTGTGGAAATTATTTTGTCCTCGTCCCTAAGGAATATTAAAATGGAAGAGAAAAAAACGCTTCGCCTGACTGAAACAGTTCGGGGAGCAGGTTGAGCATCAAAATTAGCTCCAGGGGACTTGGACAGGGCATTATGCGGACTTGAAATTCCCGGCGATCCAAACCTGATTGTTGCTCTGGATAGAGCTGATGATGCAGGGGTGTATAAAATCACTGAGGATATTGCGATCATCCAGACTGTAGATTTTTTTACTCCAATAGTCGATGATCCTTACCGGTTTGGTCAGATTGCAGTGGCTAATGCCTTAAGCGATGTCTATGCAATGGGCGGAGAGCCTAAAACCGCGATGAATCTGGTATGTTTTCCAATCAAAGAGATGGATATATCCGTGTTGCGGGAGATCCTTGAGGGCGGGCTTAGTAAAATGAAAGAGGCCGGAGTAGTCCTTGTGGGAGGACACAGCGTGGAAGATGCGGAGCTGAAATATGGGCTGTCTGTTACAGGATTTATTCATCCCGACCAAATTCTCACAAAGAAGAACCTCAAGGCAGGGAATCAACTGATACTGACCAAACCCCTCGGTACAGGTATCATCAATACCGCTATCAAGGGTGGACTTGCATCAATTGATGTTGTTGAAACCGTCACACGGATCATGGCAACACTGAACCGTCGGGCAGCAGAGATAATGAAGGAGTATCATGTCCATGCGTGTACTGATATCACAGGCTTTGGACTGCTGGGTCATATTGCCGAGATGGTTGAGGGTTCAGGGCTTGGTGTGGAAATCTTCGCAACAAGGCTCCCTGTTATTCCGGAGGCCCTGGAGTATGCGGGGATGGGACTTATCCCTGCCGGAGCATACAAAAACAGGGAGTTCCGCGAATCCATAGTGGATATTTCCCCATCCGTCCCCCAGCTAATCCAGGATATCCTTTTTGACCCGCAGACATCCGGTGGCCTGTTAATATGTGCAGCAAAGGAGGATGCGGAGGGATTGATTCATCAATTAAGGGAAAAGGGAGTAGAGCAGGCTGCAATTATAGGGAAGGTGCTGCCAGGACCTGATGAGAAAATCTTTGTAACCGTTAACGGTTAGGGTTCGCGCTGAAATAACTTTACAGAATCGGCGCTCGGATTCAGGTTAGGTTCTGTAGATTTTAAAGAGCAAAAGGCACAGTAATAGTGAGCTATTTCAGGATTTTTGTACTTTAAAACCTGCCGAAAATGACCTGAAGATGAGATGCCAAAATATTAAGTTATTTTTGCGCGGGCCCTTGCTAAAATAATAAAGGACATCAGATGAAATCTATTGACTGTTGCGGACTTGCATGTCCTGCCCCTGTACTTCAAACAAAGAATGCAATTGAAAACGAAAAGTTAAATAAACTGACCATCATTGTAGATAATGAGGCTGCAAAGCAGAATGTTGCAAGATTCCTGAAATCTCAGAATTTTGACGTCTCTGTCCAGGAAGATGGCACCCGCTTTAATATCACAGGCAACAGAACGGCTGTTGCGATTCCTGTCGCGCCCCTGATCGAAAAATCCGAAACAGACCTAAAAAAAATCATGGTAATGGTTACAAACAACCTTATTGGGCATGGAGACAGGGAACTTGGCTATAAGCTGATGATCAGTTTTTTAAAAACCCTGAAAGAAATGGGGAATGAACTGTGGCGTCTTGTATTTATCAATAACGGCGTAAAACTGACGATTACAGGTTCAGAAGCACTTCCCATTTTAAAGGAACTGGATGAAAGAGATCTCCATATCCTTGTATGCGGAACCTGTCTCATCCATTTTAACCTGCTTGATAAAAAACAGGTAGGGGAAACTACGAACATGCTTGATATCGTTACTGCCATGCAACTCGCTGATAAGGTGATAAGTATATGAATTGACCATAGGAGGCTGTCCGGGAATAGCAATTTTTTCCAAAATCAAGGCCTGCGAAAGAAATTACCGCAGGCATATATAGTTTTTCATATAAATAATTTCAAAGTTGATAATATCAATCGGTTAAACTACTTCAGCAGATTTTCTTAATTTTTTCATTACATAAATCACCTTAGCAGCATCTTCCATATATTTCTGAAATGCTTTTTGCATCTCGTTCCTACGCTCTAGCGTGGGAACGAGAAAAAGGAGACAAAATGAAAAAAGACAGATGTTATTAATGCAGACCTCGAAAACTATATATTGAATAAAAATGCGAAGAGCGCTATCATTCGGGTCGTTCGGGCATTACACAATGATTTATTGGACAGACATGCGTTTTTCAATGAGGCTTAAAAGTAGTTAACACTTTTTCTCATATTAGAACCGGTATTTTCACCGCAAAGTACGCAGAAAGCGCAGAGGAACTGCTTAATTTTTAATGTAATATCTCAGCGAACCCTGCGTTCTCTGCGGTGAAATCCAGTTTTTTATACAACCTAAATCCTGCAAGCGTCGAGTTTGCCGAAGACCTGCCTGCAGCAGGCAGGTGCAAGGCGGCAAGGGCGCAGACGTACTA
>JAGGXA010000127.1 GCA_021163285.1 Deltaproteobacteria bacterium
ATACAAGCACAACATTTCTGTAATTCGTTGATATTAAAAGCATAATTTTCTTCTTGAAAATAGTTTATGCAGGTTTTAGGTTATATTATGTGTAGCTGCTCAGATGTTTAGGAGCGAGGGTGTGAACGGGCACGATAATAATTAAGAGAAATTATAAAAGGAAGGTATCTGGAATTTATGGAAATACAAACGGATTATCTTGTAATAGGCAGTGGTATAGCAGGCCTTAGTTTAGCCCTTGATGTAGCAGTGTCAAACACTGTGGCTATTGTGACAAAAAAAGATATGATGGAGGGTTCTACCAATTATGCTCAGGGTGGTATTGCCTCGGTATTTGATCCTGATGACAGTGTTGAACTCCATTTAAAAGATACTCTGGAATCGGGTAATGGCCTATGCCATGAAGATATTGCAAGATTGGTTGTTGAAAATGGTCCCTCAAGGATTCGGGAGCTGATATCAATGGGTGCTCACTTCTCTCACCGAAAAGATAACCGTGAACTCCTTGATCTCGGACGTGAAGGAGGGCATTGCAGACGCCGGATTGTGCATACTAAAGACATGACTGGTCATGAGGTCGAGCGGACACTTCTCATGCGTGCTCAGGAAAACAGGAATATACAAATTTATGAAAATTACATGGCGATTGATCTGATAACAAGATCTAAAATGATCAAACGGGGGATTATAACGAGTGAAACTCGGGAGACATGCTGGGGGGCCTATGTGCTGGATGCAAATAATAACAAAGTCGTTACATTTCTTGCCGGCATTACTGTGCTCGCGACTGGCGGGGCAGGCAAGGTGTATCGGTACACAAGTAATCCTGATATAGCCTGCGGGGATGGGGTAGCTATCGGTTACCGTGCAGGCGTAAAAGTTGCCAACATGGAATTTGTTCAGTTCCATCCAACATGTCTTTATCACCCGTTAGCCAAAAACTTCCTTATTTCCGAGGCAGTACGTGGTGAAGGCGGTATCCTTGTTGACAAAAGAGGAAAACGGTTCATGGAAAAATATCACCCGTTAAAGGACCTTGCATTTAGAGATATTGTTGCCAGATCTATTGATATGGAACTTAAAAAGACAGGAGATGAATGCGTTTATCTTGATGTCAGCCATAAACCCGATCATTTTATTAAAAACAGATTTCCGCATATCTATGAGATATGTTTAAAATATCAGATAGACATAACAAAAGAACCAATGCCTGTCGTACCTGCAGCCCATTACATGTGTGGTGGTCTTTTAACTGATAATAAAGGGCTTACAAATATAGATAATCTTTATGCCGTAGGCGAGGTGGCCTGTACCGGTCTGCATGGGTCAAACCGCCTGGCCAGTAATTCTCTTCTCGAAGCCCTTGTATTTGCAAAGTTTGCAGCGGAAAGCTCATCCAGAGAATTAAAGACAAGGGGACGGACTGTCCTTCCCAGGGCACCTCAATGGGACCTGGGAAGTGCTACTGACAGTGAAGAGCTTGTAGTTATCACGCATAACTGGGATGAAATAAGAAGTTTTATGTGGAATTATGTAGGGATAGTAAGGACAAATAAGCGGTTGGCAAGGGCAAAGTCAAGAATAGTAAACATCCAGAATGAAATCAAAGAATATTACTGGGACTTTATTATAACAAGTGATTTGCTTGAACTGCGAAATCTTGCCCAGGTCGCCGAACTGATTATCACCTGCGCCTCATTAAGGAAAGAAAGCCGAGGTCTTCACTATAACCTGGATTACCCTTCTAAAGATGATAAATATGGGAGGAGAGATACCGTGGTATGGATTTAAAGTTGAATTCATAATCGTGTACGCGGTTCGAGGATCCCACAATTCTCTTCTTCCTTGCGCAATTTTCTGTAAATACTACCCCTTCAGATTGCTTCGCTTCGGTCGCAACGACGGTATTGAACTCGCATCCAACCGGCCCTGTTATTGGAGGAGCTGAAGGCGACGTGGCAATCTCTATAGTGTTTTTTGCCGGGAATTACCGCCCCATCTTCTGCTTTTTTCCAACCGTTAAGGAACAATTGTAAACCGTGAACGATTTCTAAAATTGATTATATCTTAAGCGAGAAGGTATTTCAGAAAGATGATCATGCCCTTTTTCCATTAAAGGAAGATCCAGGCAAGTCTTTATTATGGCATAAGCAAGCCCGCTTCCGATAAGTGTCATTGCAAGATATAGAAGCCCTAAAAATACATAGTGGCCAGGTTCACACTTCCATTCAAAACAAAATGGAAACATCTATTATTCTCCTTATGTTCTTAAAATTAAATAACAGGATATTTCCCCCCTTAGGGACGAGGACGAAATAACTTTCCCAAGTAGGCGCACATATTTAGATCGGGCAAAGATGGCCTGAAGCTGTGATGCATAGTTGGGGAAGTTAATTTGTCTTCGTTCCTTACCATGCTCAGGCGTGGCATAACGAATGCCCGACTTTCTGCATTGCAGGCACAGGCAGAGAATGCCTCGAAATACGTTCCAACGCAAAGCATTGGAACCAGGAAGCTGTCCGAAAATGCCATTTTCCCCAAACTCTGCGTTATGCTCAAAAAATTATCCTTAATATCAACTATATGTCTGCGGTAATTTCCTGAGCAAGCCTTGATTTTGAAAAAAATTGCTATTCCCGGACAGCCTCTTAGGGGAGAGGGTGAACGGCTATAAATTAAGTGACGGGATTTAATTCTCTCTCTTTGGGAAATACCGGCAGATATCTGTATGACAGAGAAAAAATCAAAACTCCATAACCTATGAGGGCAAGCGAAACCCCCCATTCCTGCCAGGTGGGCAGATAGCTCACAAATTTATCAAATGGCATGACAGGTATTGCAAGGGAAACTATCGTAAAAATAAAGCGGTTCAAGACAATTCCGGTGCAGTTCATAAGACAGCCTGTAATGAGCCACCCTTCACTTTTCCTGGCGCTTGGTGTCATAAGTATTATTGCAGGAATGACGCCGAAAATAATGATTTCGAGTACGAGGAGCCAGACCCCGTAAGGCCCTTCCTTATAAAAATCCATGAAAGTTAATCCGGCCCTTGGAACGACACCATAAACCCAGCATATGGTATCTATAATCTTAAGAACAATATAGGTAGAAAGGAGCCAGCCGGATATTTTCGCAAGTGTCTGAAAAGCATTCTCGGGAACAAGTCTTTTACGAGTAATTTTTTCAGCAAGTTTGGTACACAGTATAGTAAAAGAAGGGCCTGCCGCGATTGCTGATAATATAAAAAGGAAGAAGGTCGATGGCCAGACATAAAATCCTTCTCTAAATGCAAAAGGCCTCGCATACATTACTCCATACATGCCTCCAAGTGAACCTTGATGGAAGAAGGAAAGAAAGGTGCCTGTTGCGGCAAAAATTGCCATGATATGATGGAGGTTATGACTGAACAGGTGCAAGGCGGGAATTTTATCCGCTTGTCTGTTTTCAAGGATTAACGGGAGGTATTCAATCGTCAGCACGCCGAGATAACAGGTAATGCAAAAGGAGACTTCCGCCAGCATGGAATGGACATTAACATGCCAGAAGATGAACCACCCGCGGATTGGCTGACCAATATCAATGCCAAGCATTGCAACCGCGCCGGAATAACAGATAAAGCCGATAATCACAGTTGCATTAATAATGTTTTTCAACTCTTTCAGGCCGATAATATAGGTCAAAAAACCTGTAAAAAAAGCGCCTGCTCCAAGAGCAATGACTGAAAGGTCAAAGACGATCCATAACGCAAATGCAAAATAATTAGACATATTCGTCTGATTCAGTCCCTTCCAGAGACATAAAAAAGCTGAAACAAGGCCCCATGTCAAAAGCGCTATCCATGGCAGAGTCCAGAGAAAAAAAGTTCTGGTAGAACATCTCTTTACACCTCCAGGTATTAATTCCGAATCCATTATTTATCCTCCATAAGATATTATCTTATTTATCCCTTAGGACTGGTAACCGGCTTGAATTCACCAGGGAGATAATTATCGGCAAACTTCCGCACCCAGTCCTTTGTGGAAAGATAATATACCTTTGGTTCCGTGCCGAGCCGCTCAAGGAGTCTGAAGGCATAAGGACTCTTTGCCAGTTTTGAGACTTTATGTTCGGGATTATTAAGATCCCCGAAGGTAATTGCCTGAACAGGGCATGCCTCGGCGCAGGCCGTGATATATTCATTTTCTTCTAGCTCTCTCCTGTTCTCAGTGTATGCCTTTGTTTTCGCCCTCATCAGGCGATGGTGGCAGAAAGAGCATTTCTCGACAACACCTCTCATGCGAGGAGACACCTCAGGAGACAAATATCTTTCAAGACCTTTCCCTTTTGGAAAATATCCGTCCCACCAGTTGAAGCTCCTTGCGTGATAAGGGCATGCCGCCATACAGTACCGGCAGCCTATGCAGCGGGCATAGATCTGGCTGACAATCCCGGTATTAAAATCTATTTTAGTCGCGGTTGCCGGGCATACGGAAACGCATGGAGTATGATGATTACAATGCATGCAGGGTCTGGGAAAATAAGAGTATTCAGTATCAGGGAACTTTTTACCATTTGAAATTTTGTAAAGGGACATCCATGTAATGCTGTGCTGTTTGTCTGACTCATCAGGTCTTACGGACAGGTTGTTTTCGGCAGCGCATGCGACCATGCACGTGCCGCAACCTGTACATTTATCCAGGTCGATGACCATTCCATATTTGTTACCGTGACCATGCTCTTCTTCCATGATCTACCTCGTTTTTAGACTTTGATGTAAGCGTTTATCAGCTCTCTGGATGTACATGATCAATGCGAGTGATTAAAGCCATTCTGTGTTGCCTGCCCTGATCTCATGCAGATGCGGCGCTGGTGAACGTTTACACTTTAATTAATTGTACTTGAGTATTCCACCAGACCGGTTGACCGCTTAAGGGATCTTTCCCGGCCTGAATAATGTCATTGGGATTGACACCTTTCCCCTTGAGAAACTCATCGTAAGCGGTATGTCCAAAGCCTGACGGGACATACACAATACCGGGCATCGCTCCATCAAACAGACTGATTCTCACCTTTATTTCCCCGACCTGGGATTTGATGATCACCCGGTCGTTTTCTTTTAAACCATATTCAGATGCAGTTGCCGGATTTATTTCTGCAAAAGAATCGTTGCCTCTAAGCTCATTGTCAAAGAGTGTCTTATTCAAAAAAGGAGGGCCCGGAATCCAGTTGCTGCACAGATTGATGATTTCGTACGGAACCATCAAAAGAGGATAGGCAGTTTCTTTTTTGCCGGCGCTTTCCGGATTATAATGAGGCATAAAGGCCATATCCCCCTTTTCCTTTATCCCGAAAGCTTTCAGTGCCTTATTTCTTGAAACTTGTTTAGAATATTCATAAACAGCCGTTTCAACCTGTGTGCTGAAAAATTCAAATTTACCGGTAGGAGTCTTAAAGAGTCCTTCCCTGTTTTTATATGTATGAACAGGCCGGTACCACATCCCCCCAGACTTTATCTTTTTCCACATGTCATTAAAAGAAGCATAGCCCTGGTCAATGATGCCTCTTTGTTTTTGCTGTTTCCATGCGGGGGCTGAACCATCATAGTCGACGATGCCTCCACCTGAATTATAGAGACCCATGACCCTGGTTTTCACCACCTCTTCAAAACTTTCCCATGGAAAGGAAGCGCCTGTTGTCTCGCCGATCCTCTTTGCAAGTCCTATAATGACATCGCCCATATTTCTTGTATCATAAACAGGTTCCACAACAGGTCTTGCAAGACCATACATAGGATATTGGAGGCCTGTCGGCCAGACAATATCATTTGTCTTCTCAAGACAGGTATGATCAGGAAGAATAAGATCAGCCATGTTTGCGGTTTCATCCCTGAATGGTGAAAAACTTACGATAAAAGGCACCTTCTTCAGTGCCTTTTCAAAACGGCCGTGATCAGGCAGGGTAAAGGCAGGGTTGGACGAAAAAACAAGAAGTGTATCAACCGGTGATTCCGAATCTTTAAGAATGGCTTCGGTCAGATTATTAACCAGGCTGTTACTGAATGGATATCTCTTGCTTCCTGCCTGGTCGATACGCGGTCTGTTAAGACCCCTTCGGGTAACGGCATCTGCTTTTATTGCAGGAAGCGGGTTCAGGGGAAGCGGATCATGAATAATGACCCCGCCCGGCATATTGATATTCCCTGCAAGGGCATTAAGGGTCTGTACTGCCATACATTCATACAGGCTGCCGTTAAGTGTGCCCTTTCCTTTTCCGTAAATGGCTATCGGAGCCCCTGCTTTTATGAAATCCATGGCAAGGGAAATGATCCTGTCAGGTGTGATTCCTGTGATTTCGGCAGTTTGAGCAGGTGAATAGTTTTTCAGTACCATGGTTTTGAAACCGGTATGATTTGTTCCATCAGCAGTCTTCCAATCATGAAAACCAAAGGTATTGTAATTTATAAATTCGTCATCATAAAGGCGCTTTTCGATGATTACACCGGCAAGTCCAAGCGCAAGCGCAGCCTCGGTTCCAGGTCTTGGCGCAACCCACCGGTCAGCCTTTGAAGCGGTATTTGACGCTCTTGATTCAACCTGAACAATCCTGATGTTTTTCTTTTGGGATTTTTCATGCCAGTTACCCCATGCATTAAATACCCTGCCGGGAGCTCCCCATCCTTCGAGAAGCCCACATCCGAAACTCAATACATAATCGGAGTTTTCAAGATCGTATGCCATTGGACCTTCGGTACCCTGCATAATAATATTTGACATCCGGTAGGTATCTTCAATGGATGGAATCCTGATATAATTAGGGCTTCCGATTGCCTTGATAAATCTCTCAACCATCATAGCCATGGTAGACCTGCCCGGATTTCCATCAATAGCGGCAACTGACTCCGGTTTGCCATTTTTGCGCAGATCGGATATTCGTGCTGTCAACATCCGGCTGGCCTCTTCCCATGAAATATCCTTAAATATTCCTGATCCTCTTGGCCCAACTCGTTTCATGGGGCCTGTGAAGCGTATACTTTTATTATAGAGCAACTGGAGGCCGCCCATTCCAATGGGACATATTCCGCCGGGATTCACAGGATAGTCAGTTCTGCCTTCAATTTTTACTGCCCTGCCGTCAACTTTTCTGACCTCAATACCGCATCCGCCGGGACAGAGGGTGCAAACTGATTTTTCCAGGGTAAATTCACCTGCCTGCGGGACCGGCAGCCACGACCAGTTCTGAGTCCATATGGCTATATCATCCGTCAGTTTCCAGGGAAGTGGGGTAAATTGCAGGCCCGCGGCTCCGCCAATGAGCATTTTGACGAAATTTCTTCTATTTAATTCCATTCTGTCTTCCCCTGTGATGTATAGGTTTTCAGATGAATAAGTCTAAATCTGCGCATCCGTTTACCGCTGAAAACGCAGAACCCGAAGAGAAACTGTTTTTGTAAACCGGGCTTTATGTATATATTGCTGGAAATGTGCTATTATTTATGGCAGACAAAACAGGCATTATTCCCTTCTTTTTCCTTCAAGGTATGACATTCGGCACAGTCATCCATTTTCATTCTGTCCCATGTATTGGTTTTGTACCCTGCAATATTCCTCCCCCAAATATTGATACTATAGCCTGTTAGCCGATTAGCCTGATAAACGGGAAGTTTATCTGTTTTGCCATGGTCACCGTGGCATGTCTTGCAGTTTATTTCTCCCATTTTTACATGAGCGATATGAGAAAAATATACGCAGTCAGGCTGCCTGTAATATGAATACCAGGGTATTTCCTTTTCGTTTGCAACATATTTGGATAAAAACTTTTTTTCTTCCTCTGATTCTCCAAGAGCTGAATCAGGATCGTCATGACATTCCGTACACTTTGCCAGTTTCGGGATTCCAGCAAAAGTGCCATCTTCACGAAATTCATGACAATACAGGCACTTCTCAATTTCAGTGTCGCCTTCAATGCCGTCTACTATTTCAGGGTTCATATGAATAGAGTGGCTGAAATTTATTGGTTGTGCCTGTTTTGAATATAAAACCATGGGATAAATGACCCATCCAATTATCAGGGATGGGATGAGGCCGGCAAGGAAAAAGAATAATCCGCCCTTTGATGGTTTTTTCCTGGAATTTGCTGGATTTTTCATATGCATAAGCCCCATTGATTTTGACTGATAATGATTGGTTAAAACAGCGAATAAAAATTTTTAAAAATTTACCTGTGGAATTGCCGGGTTGTCAAGAAAAAAAACACTAAATATATTTATATTTTGGCAGTTGTTCACAGGTTCAATGGTTCGGAGTCAATTAACTATCGGTAAACCTTCACCGCAGAGGGTGCGGATTTCGTTGGGAAACTTTTTTTATTGTTTCTCGTTTCCATGCTCCAGCGTGGGAATGCATACCACATCAGGTTCCCAAGCTGGAGTATGGAAACCGGGCACGAATAGTTAATGCCCGAACGAAAAATCCCGGGAGGCTGTCCTATAATGACAATTTTTTCCAAAATCAAGGATTGCTCAAAAAATTACCGCAGGCATATAGTTGATATCGGAGTCTCGCAAGTTCGTTTACCTCCGAGAATAATTTTTTGAGCATAACGCAGAGTTTGGGGAAAAGGGCATTTCCGGACAGCCTCCTGGTTTTCGTTCGGACACTGTTTATTAATATCGCTTTACTCTTTTACGACGTCTTTTTGCGGCCTTGGCCTGTTTTTTCTTTTTTTGTATGCTCGGTTTATCATAAAAACGCCTTTCCTTTATTTCTGAAAAGAAACCCTCTTTGGTCAATTTTCTTTTAAGATCACGAATCGCCTTTTCTATCTGATTGTTTTGTACAACAACTTTCATATTTTGCTTACCTCTTGAGGCAGTTTTAAAACGCCCTTACCTGGCAAATTTATGCGTAAAGCTGAATTTCATGTGCCTGAAACATCAGGAATGTGTACACCTGAATAATATTCTTTTGCTTTACTTCGGTTAATATTGAACATCTTGAAAATGCCGTCTGCTATATTTCTGGAAATAAAAAAAGCATCTCGACTGATAATGAGATGCTTTTCCACTCTTTCAAAAGTATAAAATACTGTTTAATGCAATAGTAAATCAATCCCTTAGAAACTTAATGACTGTCAGGCATTTGATGTTACCTCTTTCTTTTATTGAAAGTTTGTAAGCTCTCATAATGATATAGGAGATGTGTTATTTCAATATTACTGAAAGGTATTTTTGCAATTAACATGTGCAAACAACTTTCAGTCAAACCAAATCACCCCCTTTATTTATAATACTGAGAGTTTGTTCAATGATGGATGTTTTTGCAGTAAGATATTGCAAAAAAGACCCCTTTCCGAACAATCTCATAAGCTTCATACACCTTTAGGGTTCACATATCATCTTCAGGCTATCTTCGATCATCAAGATTGAAAAAAATCCTAAAAGTAGCCCTGCTATGCCTGCGGTAATTCTTTCGCAAGCCTTGATTTTGGAAAAAATTACTATTCCCGGACAACCTCACAGGTAAATTTTTTATTTCCAAATTCCTAAAGCCGACAATATTTCAGATGTAACAAAGCAAATCTGTTTTCTTTAAAATAAGAAAGATATATTCTCGGGAAAATTTTGTCAACTTCTTTTCCTTGATATTTAATATAAAAATTGGGCAAACCACAGGTCAGAGACACAGTTCAGACAGGCATATCTGCCCCTGCGGTTGTCCTGAATATTTGATATATGGAATGAATTGGTGTTGCTGAAGGGGGCGAACCTGTGTGTTCACCCAATTGCTCCATTATTTATTCCGAAGCCTTAATTTTGCTACTGCTTCTATATGATATGTGTGGGGAAACATGTCAACAGGCTGAACTTCGATAAGCTCATAATCCTTGACAATCCGTTCAAGATCCCTTGCAAGGCTTGCTGGATTACATGAAACATAGACAATTTTTTCGGGCAATAATGTCATTACTTGCGCCAATACATCCTTATGCATTCCGGCCCTTGGGGGATCAATAATAAGGACATCCGGTCTGTAAGTAATGCTTGAGATCTTTTCCCTGATGTCCCCGCAGATAAAATTACAGTTATGAATCCCGTTTTCATCACAGTTTTTTTCGGCATTCAGGATAGCGTCCCTGCTGATTTCAATCCCTGTAACGGAACGGACTTTTTTTGAAATAAAGATCGGGATGGTGCCTGTGCCGCTATATAAGTCAAGCACGGTTTCGGAACCGGCAAGTTCAGCATAATCCTTAACCTTTTGGCAGAGCTTTTCTGCTGCCGGGGTATTTGTCTGAAAAAAAGAGTTTGCAGATATCTGAAAGCGAAACGGTCCTATCATATCCTCAATATACCCTTTACCTGCATAAATAACTTCTTGTTCTCCAACAGCTACGGACGCCTTGCGCTTGGTGATATTGTTCAGCACCGTTTTGACATCCCCGATCCGGTCGCACAGCATATCTGCGAGGGGACGGATAGTTTCAGGTCTATTCTCAGACGTAACGATATTGACCATCCATTCATCAAAGGCCCTGGAATAACGAATCGTCAAAAATCTCCAGAACCCCAAATGATTTTTCAGACCATAAACCGGGATACCGCTCTCTGTAACATATCTTTTTACCTCATTCAGGATGCGGTTGCCTGTCACTTCCTGGAGCAGACATGCATCCAGGTCTATAACCTTGGAATATGTTCCCGGAACATGGAGGCCTAATGCAGTCTTCCCATTCGCTTTGACGCCTTGAAATTCATGGGGGAGAAGCCATCTCCGATCGGAAAATGAAAATTCCATCTTGTTCCGGTAAGAAAATATGTTTTCAGAGGGCAGTGTATTACAAACAGCAATATTTTTAAGACCGCCGATATGTTCTAAAGATTCCTTCACAACCTCCCTTTTAAAAAAGAGTTGCCGTTCGTAACCGACATGCTGCCACTGGCAGCCCCCGCAATAGCCGAAATAAGGGCATGGCGCCTCTATTCTGTCTCTGGAAGGAGCCAGGAGCTCAACAATGGCCGCTTCCGCATAATCCTTCTTTTTTTTGAGGACCTTGGCAATAACCCTGTCTCCGGGCACAGCTCCGCGGACAAAGAGAACAAAACCGTCTATCCTGGCTATGCCCTTGCCTCCAAAGGCCATTTTATCGATTGTTAATTCTATGAGGTCATTTTTTTTGAGTTTCATTCAAGCAGAAAAACAGAGAAAAATAAGGTCACATCCTGAATCGTGAATCAATCATCTCAGATTCTTGTTTTACTTTTCTATCCTTTTTGATTTGTTGCCTTATGTCAGGGACACTTGTACTGACAGAAGAGTAATTAACGCCATGGAACATGGGGTGTAATACAAAAAAGTAATTGATAACAGGGTAAAATGGCATTTTTTGAATGTCAAATATCGAACGGCAGAGTTATTGCCGAAAAGAAATAAGGACAAGACTTCATAATTCGCAATTCCTCGTTCGACATTTGACATTAAATCAGAATGTTAAACAAAAAGCATCCTTTATCTGAAAAATGTCCTTTTTTTGTATTGCGCCCGAATTTAATCAATAGGTCAAAAAGCTGATCGTTAATGGCTGAAAACTAACTGCACAGGACGAAAAAGTTACACAAATTAATATGGTTATCCTTCCTCAGGCTACCCTGAAAAGGGTAACCATACCAGCCTGGGGCAACGCCCCGGAAAAAGATTATATATTCCCCAAAGAACCCTGAAAGGGGGCTACATAAAAATAAATAGTAACTGTTTATAGATTCAAGGTGAAACCGTTCAGGGTTAAGGATAAAGAAAGTATTGGAGACACGAAGTCCTCGTTACAAATGCAGCATATAAAAAATCGAGCCAAAAAGCAAAACTCATTGGAAACGAGACAAGGTTGTCGGCAATGTTGTCAAATTCGAGCTTGCTGAGCAGACGCGGCACATACATGAAATTCCCCGGGCAACATTCCAGTATTGGATAAAATCTGAGCGCCGATTCTGTGAAGTTATTTCGTCCTCGTCTCCAAGGGTTTTTCAGCGCTCATAATATAGACCGGGTTTAAGGCATCGAACCGTTGATCACCTGCTGTGTCTTTTGACCTTGATACCTGTACATGGCTGATGGAAAATGGCCATTTTAAGGAGGAAAAATATTCTTTTGCTCTTGAAAGAGAGCCTATCAGCACGAGGTGAAGCACAAGTTTTCCTCCAGGTTTCAGCCTGTTGGCGGCAGCGGAGAGCACTCTGTTTTCTTTTCCTATGCCCCCGCCTATGAAGATCCTGTCGGGGTCAGGAAGGGGGCCGAGGCATTCGGGCATCTTACCATCAATTACCTCCACTATGTATGCGCCTGTCTTTTGAATATTCCTGCGGATAAAACATGCCCGGTCAGGATTTTTTTCCACGGCAAAAACCGCTCCCCTGCCTAAGAGGAGGGAGGCCTCAATAGCCACGGAGCCGGATCCGGCGCCCAGGTCCCACAGTGTATGGAATGGAAGGAGTCCGAGCATGGAAATACCTGTTGATCTGACCTCTTTTTTGGTAATAATACCCCTTTCATGCATATAAAGTTCGTCATCCATACCGAGATGGAGCCTGATCTCAGGTGGGTGCACCCTTTGAAACAGAACGAAATTAAGCTGTGAAAAATCCTTCTTCAAGGCATCCTTCAGTTCATAGTACCCTGTTTTTTCAGACAGGGTACCCAGCTCCTCAAATACATGCATATTAAATGTGTTGACTCCCCGCTTTATCAGTTCGTTTGCAACCATGGAGGGACCAAAATCAGGGCCGGTAAACAGTCCCACCCGGTTACATTGGGACAGCGCCCTTAAAAGGGGGAGAATATCCCTCCTGCCATGCAGGGATACCGTAACAATATCATGCCATGGTATTCTCAGCCTGGAAGCAGCCGACTGGAGAGTGGTCACATTTGAATGGATAATGACATTTTCCCTTCCAAATGCATCTACAATGACCCTTCCTATCCCGAAAAATCCCGGGTCACCATCAGCAAGAACCACCACATCTTTGTCCTCTCGGGCCTCATTCCCAATCTTTTCAATGACCTCTTTAACAGGACTTTTTATCGGCACGCTGACGCCGGGGTGTCCTTTAAAGTGATCAAGGAGCCTTTGGCCCCCAACGATGACATCTGCCCTTGAAATTATTTCAGAAATTTCCGAAGGGAGATCCTGTGGGCACAGCCCCAATCCCACCACGTGGATCTGTTTCATGACTTACCCCCTTCCTTTGCTTTTTCCACTTGCAAGGAGGTCGTTCGCAAAATCAAAAAGATAGTAGGAAAGATCAGGGGCAGGACCTGTAATCCTGCGGGCGGATGCAAGGGCCTTTTCTACAATCCCATTGATGATCCTGTCCTTGTTTTTGTCTTCAAGAATATATATCAGGGCATCCCTGGCCGTGTTTGATCCCTTGATGCTGTTAATCTTTGCCTTATCCATGCCGAGGGAAACAGACCAATCCGATAGTATATTAAAATCAATCCTGGATTTTCTTGCGTGGGTGTAAGGATATCCCTGGCCCATTTTTACAAGTTTACCAAAGAAACAGGAATAGATGATATTATTAAACCCCCTTTTTACCGCTTCTTTAAGGGAAAATGCGAAAAAATCAGCTACCTGAACAAATGCTGTTTTTGGGACATCCGGCAATAAATCCATTAAAAAGCGCTCGCTTTTCCCTCCGGTTGTAAGGGCTATGGTGGAAGACCCTGCCGCACTTGCAACATCCATGGACAGGGTGATGGTATCCCGGTATGCCTTATTGGAAAAAGGTTTTACCGTACCTCTCGTGCCAAGGATGGATATCCCGCCAATGATTCCAAGCCTGGGATTAAAAGTTTTTTTTGCGATCTTTTCACCATTTTTGACCTCAACTGTCACAGAGACAGACCCCTTTAAGCCTGTCTCTTTAAGCCCCTCTAATACCGCCTCTTTTATCTGAGACCGGGGCGCCGGATTTATGGCGCTTTCCCCTACAGGCAGAGGAAGACCTGGCAGGGTAACCTTTCCTACTCCTTTTCCACCCCTGATTGTAACCTTTCCATGCTCGCCCTCAGGTAATAAAGAGACTGTGCTCGTTATGTGGGCCTTGTGCGTGGCATCGGGATCATCGCCCCCATCTTTTATAATAAGGACGGAATAATTTCGAAAGGACTTATCTCCTTTATCATTACAAGCGTCAACCTTTGAAACGGGAATAATAAGTCTTCCGCCAACAGGAAGCGGTATATCTACCTCTTTTACCTGCCCCCGGCCTGCAAGGCAGAGGATGCCTGCCTTTGCGCCTGCCGCGGCAGCAGAACCGGTTGTAAATCCTTCTCTGAGTCGTTTTTTTACCATGGGTCGGTGTTTATTTATAACCGTTTATGGGTTCAAGGTTCCATTTTTATCCCCGGACTGCATTTAAAATGCGTATTTACGGGAAGAAGGTCATCTTTGGCAGATCTAATCCGGAAGTTGGAGCCAAATTGGCAATTACCTATGAGGCTGTCCGGGAATAGCAATTTCTTTTCAAAATCAAGGCTTGCTCAAAAAATTACCGCAGGCATATAGTTGATATTCCGAGGATAATTTTTTGAGCATAACGCAGAGTTTGGGAAAAAGGGCATTCCCGGACAGCCTCATAGGAAAATGTAATAATTCAGCAGGGGCGCTAATTTACGGAAAAACAAGCATTTGTAACGAGGACTTCGGGACCTCAATGCCTTCTTTGTCCGTAACCCTGAACGTTGAAACGTGAACCTGAGAACAGTTACGTTTCTTTATCATTCATGGAAATCTCCGCCAGTTCATTTATAACGGTTGCGGCAAGGGCGGAGCCGCCTTTTCGACCCCGGATTGTAATAAAAGGAATTTGATTTTGGTTAAGAAGCAGTTCTTTTGATTCAGCCGCATTCACGAAACCGACAGGCATACCCACAATAAGGGCAGGCTTGCATCTTCCTTTTTCAATCAGCTCTAAAAATCTTAACAAGGCAGTCGGTGCGTTTCCAATAACGAAAATATGATGGTTAAGGCAGGATGCAGCATGATCCACCGCCGCTAATGCCCTCGTAGTTTTTTTTCTTAAGGCCGTTTCTTTTACATCAGGGTCGTTTATATAGCATTTGACCCGGCATCCCAGTTTCTCCATTCGTCTGACTGTTATACCCTTTCGGGCCATCTCCGTATCCGTCACGATTATGCAACCCGATTTCAAGGCTTTCATACCCGATTTCAGAGCATTCGGATGAAACACTACAAGAGATAAGAGCTCAAAGTCTGCCGTAGTATGAATCATCCTGCGGACCACCCTCCATTCCTCCCCTTTAAAGGGTCTCGGCTCGGGTACCTCGGAGTCTATTATTTCAAATGAACGTTTTTCTATATCATGCGGTTCAACTGTTATCCTGTCAATTTGCATTCTATCCTCCATACCTTCTGCAAAAATCTACAAAATCGCCTGCAACTTCCGGGTTGGAACCTAAGTGCAGGTGTATATATGAGCCTAGGAGGCTGTCCTTTCAAGGTGGTAACTTGTTGATATTGTAGCTCAAATAAATTGAATCTGATTTTTTTTGCAAGGTATTTTTGAATGGTTCTGCTTTTTCTGTCTAAAACAGCATTGTTCCCTTCACAAAAAGCCAAAAAAGTCGTTGATCAT
>JAGGXA010000212.1 GCA_021163285.1 Deltaproteobacteria bacterium
AGCACAACATTTCTGTAATTCGTTGATATTAAAAGCATGATTTTCTTCTTGAAAATAGTTTATGCAGGTTTTAGGTGTTACCTTTTTTATGTCACTCATGCGTTTAGGGAAAAGGCTGAACCCTTAAGGGCGGTAACAGTTGTATCGTTCACTATGCAACTGTTGCCACGCCTTGAAGACGAACAAAAATTCTGCGCGATATGCTGAGATTATTTCCTCCCATTTCCCTGAGATGCCGAAATGTAAAGTTATTTTTGAGCGAGTCCTAAATTAATTTCCCAACCTCATTGTTAGTTTTTGAGTTGATTTTATCTATTGACTGAAGAATTTTCTGGTAACTCTCGAATCCCCTTAACGCCTCTATTATTTCTGTCATAGCCTTTATTGAATCAACGTTTGAAGATTCAATATATCCCTGGTTTAGATCGATCTCGTTCGCTTTTTTCCCGACGTCTTTAGGGTTTTCGGTGGCAAATAATGTGTTTCCCACCTTATTAAGTAAATGAGGATCATCAAATTCCACAATTCTGAGAGAATCAATCTGTTTTTCATCGAGTGAGATATTTCCATTGAGATCTACAATAATTTTTTCTCCATCGGTCATGTTGATCTGTATTTCACCACCTTCACCAAGAACAGGAAAACCATCCTGAGTGACAAGAACTCCATCCTGATTCAGGGTAAAATCTCCCTTTCTTGTATATTGAATTCCATCATTTGTCCGGATAGTAAAGAAGCCTTTTCCGCCTAATGCAAAATCAAGAGGGTCGCCAGTGTATTTCAACTGTCCGGGAGAAAAATTTGTACTGGCGCCCTCAAACTTCACGTGAATATTGCCTTGCCGAGAGTCGGGAGGCATTCCATTTTTTATTGCGATCTCATTGTTTTGCGGATTGCCTTTAAAAGAAGAAAAAGAGCCTGGAAGGTAAGACCTGAAAAATGTTTTATCTTCTTTAAATCCCGCTGTATTGATATTGGCCAGGTTATTACTGACGACATTTAACATCCTTTCCTGAGCTATTGCTCCGGAAGCTGCAATATAAATCGTTCCACTCATGAAATATCCTCCCTGTGCTGACAAAACGATCTGAAATCCCTTAGGAGGCTGTCCGGGAATGCCCTTTTTCCCAAACTCTGCGTTATGCTCAAAAAATTATCCTCGAAATATCAAATATATGTCTGCGGTAATTTTTTGAGCAAGCCTTGATTTTGAAAAAAATTGCTATTCTCGGACAGACTCCTGGGGACGAGGACGAAATAACATCCCCGGGCAGGCGCACGGATTCAGGTCAGGTTTGTTCGATCTAAAAGCACAAAAGTTGCAGGAATAGTGAGCTATTTCAAGGTTTTTGCGCTTTTAGACCGGACAAGGATGGCTTGAAGCTGTGATGCATAGTTGTGGAAGTTAATTTGTCCTCGTTTCACAGTAGTTTTTAAATAAAGAATAACGTAAATGTTCACAGCTTTTTCGGGGAGTCTATAATTTTCCTCTACCCTAT
The DNA here is from genome assembly GCA_021163285.1 of Deltaproteobacteria bacterium. Lineage (GTDB taxonomy): Bacteria > Desulfobacterota > DSM-4660 > Desulfatiglandales > Desulfatiglandaceae > JAGGXA01. Next base: position 1,500 of record JAGGXA010000212.1, read on the forward strand.
TTTTCATTTCCACTTTCAAGCCTTGAGCTGCTACACTTTTATCATCTCTGCGCTCTCTACCGTTTTCAGAGGTAAACAGTTATAGATATAGCAAGAAATATACCAGACAAGAATTATATAATTGTTGCCATATCAATAAGTTATAACCGGCATAAGTGCATGTGTATATGATGCCGTTTATTCAGGAAGAAAAACTTTCCTGTTTTATCCTTTTTTGCCTGCTGATTGATTATCTTTATCCTGAATTTTCTTTATTAATTTAACTTCACTGCGAGGTAAAGAGACCTTTTTGACAATTTCCTTTTCGTTTAAGCCCATATCAATCAGCCTGACTACCTCTCCATACTGTTCTGTTGCCGATATCATTTTGTCAGGCTCCATATTGTCATCAATAACTCTATATCCTGTCACCTGGTCGTTACTATTTAACAGGGTTGAAATATCTCTGCTTTTATTCGGACTGTTTTCCATCAAATTCTGCTGATTAAAGCAACCTCTGCTTATTGAATCATAAATATTTTCCAGTACCATTTCAGATTGTTGTTTCAGTAATTGAAAATGTAGCTCATTATTAAACTGTTTATGACTTATGCCATACCCTGTTTTCAAGTCGTCATCCTTTTTTTTTAATCTGGTTCTTAAAAAATAGATGATAGTAATACACCAGAGGATGATTCCTATAGAATTGAGTAAAACTTCCCACAAAGCTATTTTTGAACTTAACATTTATTGCTCCTGTACGTTCACGGTTTTATCTTGATTGATGAGGTTTTTGTTCAGGCACTATTTATAATAAATTAGGCAATAATGTCGATTAAACGACCATGAGTTTTGTCGGATGGACCCTTATTTATACCCTGAACCTTTATTATATTATCAGGGATGTCCTTTTGGATTGCCGATGTTTTCTTTGAAGCAGTAAAGGAAGGGTTATCCTTTTTTTCTTTTTTGGACTCATGTTCAGCGTCATCAATATGTTTATGAAAGTTGTTGTGCCGTTCTTTTTTATTACCATGCTTTGAAGTTTTCACTAAATTAGTCAAAGAACCAACTGAAACCATGTTTGGTATATTTGCAAACATAACACATCTCGTAAACGTTCACGGTGTCCCTTGCAATGATTTTTCTGCGGTACAGCCGGAAGAACTATTATCCTGGAATTAAATCAATGACATCCTCATTTTTGAGCATTATTCGCAGATTAATAATTGCCTGTGAGTGAATCTGGGAAACTCTGGATTCTGTGAGACTCAAGACCTTTCCGATCTCTTTCATAGTTAATTCATCCCAGTAGTATAATGAAACCACTAATTTCTCTTTTTCGGAAAGTCGCTCTATTGCTTTGGCAATGGATTTTTCGATTTCCTTTATCCTTGTCAATTCCAGAACATCTTTGTCATTACCGTTGACCAAATAGTCCAAAAGATTGTTTTTCTCACTATTGGACCAGAAGCCTGTTTCTTCCAGACTGATAAACGATAGTCCCGCTAATTTTTTTATCTCGTAATATTTATCAAGAGTTATGCCCATTTCTTCGGCAACTTCATCGTCATTAACCTCTCTGCCTTTTGATAGCCGCAGTTTTAAACAGGCCTGCTCCAGGTCTCTGCTTTTTCTTCTGCTTGATTTTGAAAGGAAATCTCTGGAACGTAACTCAGTGAGTATAGCGCCTTTAATCCTGTACGAGGCATATGTTATAAATGTATTGTCTCTTCTGGGATCAAATCGCAATGAAGCCTCAATTAGACCAATGATACCCGCATTAAATAAATCGTCAGTTTCTGCTGAAGATGGAAGATGCGCTGCAATCCTGTTGACGATTCTCTTCACATGAGGCAGGTGATCAGCAACTAACTGCTCTCTTGACAAGAATTCATCCCTGACTGGATTTTCTGCTTTGTTTTCAGCCGACTTCATGGTTGATTTATCTGCCTTTGAGTTAGAGACTTAAAAAAAATAAAATAATGGGCATCCTTCATATCACTTCAAAAGTACCTTACACTTTTTTTAACAAATAAACCTATCTGTGTTTATCTGTGTGCCTCTGTGTCCCATTGTTGTTTCAAAAGTGTCAACGACAAATGAAGGATGCCAAATAATGGCACAGATCTTTAAAAATCAATAGTCATGTTTTAAAAAGTGCTCTATATGAAAACTGGAATCACCGGTTGGAATATTGGGAGGAGGTGTATTAAATATTTTATTTGCAAGGTATTTAAAACACTTGCTTCCCATACTGTCAGGATAAATGTCACTCACAAGCTTTTGAAGTTTTACTGACCTTGTTATATTCCTGTCTAATAAAACATATCCGACATACTCAATTGTTATATTTAAAAATTTATCGGCAACAAGTTTCAATTGCCTGAAGACATCATAAGCTTCATCTTTATTACTAACACAATTTACAATCAGATTAAAATTGGTCTCAAGGTATTTCAAAGACAAGATTTTCATTAAGGCATAGGCATCGGTTATAGCGGTTGGTTCAGGCGATACAATAACCATTATTTCCTGAGCAATGGAGTTGAAGTACATTACATTAGTTGAAATACCGGCAGCGGTATCAATCAGCACAACATCGATAGAGGTGATATATGAATCCAGCTCGGATATAAAATCAGTTTTTTGTCCTCTTGTAAGGCTGGTAAGTTCCTGAATCCCTGAAGAAGCTGGAAGTATCTTCATGTCGCCAGGGCCATTTATGATAATCTGATCTATTGTTTTCAATCCCGTTATGACATGAGAGAAGTTATATTTTGGAGCAAGTCCGAGCAATATATCAAGATTCCCCAGTCCTAAATCAGCATCAAGAATTAATACTTTTCTCCCAAGCCGGCTCATGGAAAAACCGAGATTGGCAACAATATTGGTTTTTCCGACACCTCCCTTACCACTTGTGATTGCTATTACCCTGGTAAATGGTTTGTCGTTTCGATCTCCGTTTATATTACGCGAACTATTTTTATTTAAAAGCCTGTCAGTTAAACTTACAATATTGCTTGAGGGCTTTTTATTCTTCATTTTTTTCTCCACATTTACAGTCAGGATTTAATTGAATCATTTGTAAGCAGTATCTGAACGGAAAGCCGAAATTGCCTGTTTCCGGTAGATTAAGGATGTTTTCCAAATCGAAGTTTTTGAAAATATTCGTTTCTTGAATAATAAGTCCCTAACCGAAATAGTTACGATCATTTTAGCATAACCTTCCCTGATTGTGAGAAATGCGGTTCAGAGTAATAATCGTTATCATATTTTATGACATTTTCGTATTTCATCATTCGAGAAGTATTTTTAAAAACCCTTGAATCATTGACTTGTTTAATAAGCATCGCTACCAACCTTTCTGCTTTTGCAATTTCAATGCCTTCGGGAACCTGTTGGCTGTTTGTAAAGTATGAAGCCGGCGTTTTAGTCCAAATAAGTTGATTGAGTATGTCTCCATAGGTGATGCTTTCATCAAGTTTTGTGAATATGAGCCTGTTATAAGTTATTATCCGAAATTTTTTAATAATATCTTCCAGGACATCATTTTTTGTATTTGCGCTCATTACAAGATGCGTCTCGACAGGATGAATTTTTGAAAGAAGAAGTTTCAACTCATGAATCCCTTTTTTATTTTTTTGACTTATACCCGCAGTGTCAACAAGGATAAGGTCCTTATCCCTTAATTTACTTAGGGAATTTTTCAGTTCTTTTCTATTGGACGCAGTCTCAACTGGAATTCCGATTATCCCGGCATAAGTTTTAAGTTGCTCGTTGGCAGCTATACGATCATTGTCAAGCGTCAAAAATCCGATATTCTTTTTTTTATTACTCATCCTGGATGTAACGGCAATCCTGGCAATAGTGGTTGTCTTTCCAACTCCTGTTGGGCCTATAAAAGCGACAATATTTTGATTCCCGCTTTTTGTTTTAATTCGATTAAATGTTGCCCCCATTTCATGAATAAGTTCGGTTAAATATGGTTTGAACTCACCTATTTGCAGATTATTTTTTGATATTATTAATCTGTCAAGTTTTTGTATTAATTCAGAGGCAATGTTTTTATCAACATCCTGCAGTAAAAACGCACGATATAAATGGTTTAACTCAACATTAAAATTTGATATGATATCTTTTTTTTGCTGCATGTCATTTTGTCTGATGGTTGATGTCATTAACCCCTTAAATGGATTTTTGATTTTTTTTATTCTTTCATGAGTCTTATATTTGCGGTACGGTTGTTCATCATCCGCCATCCATGAATGTCTTGCATGGTTTTCTTTATTATTTTCTTTGTTAACAGGAGGATTAACGTTATCGATTGCCGCCGTTACTTCAACGCGGTTATTTTTGCGGATACCTAATATGTTCTTTCCCGGCTTAAAGCTCCTTGCTGAAAGTATCACGGCATCCGTTCCAAATTCCTGTTTAACCAATCTTAAGGCGGCTGCCATATTTTGTGCTTCAAAACGTTTAATCTGCATCTGTAAGTTCCACGGTTCCTAATGATTGAATGTTAATATTATTTAGAAGTTCATTATAAGAAAGCACCGTCAGATTGCGAATAAAGCGATCCGCAAGCTTTTTGAAATGTGTTCGAATTAAGGCGGAACATAAGACGATCGGTTGATGATTTATTGATGAAAATTTCTCAATGTACTGAGTGAGACTTTCAATAATGCGTTGCGCAACATTCGGATCAATGTTAATAAAGTTTCCATGTTCGCTTTGCTGTATCGATTCCGCCAGGACTTTCTCAATGCTGTGACCAAGAGTAACCACGGTTATACTTCCGTCATCGCTTTGATGAATCCTGGTAATAGTCCTTGAAAGTGACTGACGGACATGCTCCGTCAGTGCATCAATATCTTTTGTCATCGGTGACCAGTCTGCAAGTGTCTCCAGGATGGTAAGCAGGTCCCGGACAGGAATTTGTTCTTTTAGAATGTTTTGAAGCACTTTTACAAGGGCGCCGAGCGGAAGTAAATTAGGCACCAGTTCTTCAACGACCTTGGGATGTGATTCACTTAAAGCATCGAGAAGTTGCTGAACCTCCTGTCTTCCAAGAAATTCATATCCGTGGCGTTTGATTACCTCCGACAGGTGTGTTGTCAGAACCGTAGAAAGGTCGACAACAGTATAACCCTTTGAAATAGCCCTCTCTTTTGCTTCCTCCCTGATCCATACGGCAGGCAGACCATAAGTTGGTTCCTTTGTTGGAACTCCATCGATCTTGTCTTCAGGGTTGTCTGCATTCATGGCAAGAAAATGATTTACCATCATATCTCCGTGAGCGATGTCGTTACCTTTAATAAGTATTGAATATTCTCCGGGTTTTAGTTGCATATTGTCCTGAATGTGAACAGGGGGCAGTATGATGCCGATTTCATTGGCAATCTGTCTCCTGATTGACTTAATACGCTCAAGGAGAAATCCTCCCTGCTTTTCATCAACAAGAGGAATAAGTCCATATCCAACTTCGAGTGAAAGGGGATCAATGGGTGGCAGGGGTGTTAACGTTTCCGGTATTGTATCTTTTTGATTCGATACATCTATTATTTCATCTTTTTTTAGATCAGTTTTTTCTTTCTGCTTAATCCCATAGGCTATAAACCCGGCAATCATCGACAGGATAATAAAAGGGAAAGAAGGCAGCCCCGGAACAAGGGCAAACCCAAAGAGCACGATCGCGGCAATAGCAATGGCACGCGGCTGATGTAAAAGCTGAGACGATATTTCAATTCCCATATTTGATTCGGAGCCGCTCCTGCTGACTACTATTCCGGCTGCAGCTGATATGACAAGAGCCGGGATTTGACTGACAAGTCCATCTCCTATTGTCATCAAAGTATAATTCTGAGCCGCATTGGAAAAAGTCATTCCATTCTGGAGTACTCCTATTGCAAGCCCCCCAATAATGTTTATCAAGGTGATTATAACCCCTGCTATTGCATCTCCACGGACAAATTTACTTGCGCCGTCCATAGTGCCGTAAAAATCTGCTTCCCTGGAGATCAAAAGTCTCCTTTCCCTTGCTTCCTCTTCATTTATCAGGCCTGTATTCAAGTCTGCATCAATGCTCATCTGCTTGCCCGGCATTGCATCCAGGGTAAACCTTGCGGCAACTTCGGCGATTCTGCCGGCGCCTTTTGTTATTACAACAAAATTGATGATTACAAGAATGAGGAAAACGATAGCACCGACAACATAATTGCCCCCCACTACAATACTTCCAAAGGCCATTATCACCTTTCCCGCGGCTGATACCCCTTCATTTCCATGAAGAAGGATCATCCGTGTAGAGGCAATATTGAGTGAGAGACGGAAGAGGGTGGCCAACAATACGATAGAAGGAAATGAAGATAACTCCAGAGGTTTTCGTATATATGTGGATACAAGGACGATTACGAGACATAGAGTAATATTTAGCGAGAGAAGCATGTCAAGCAGTATGGAGGGGAGAGGTATCACCATGAACATAAGTATAGCCACAACTGCTATCGACATTAAAATGTCGGCATGTTTTGTATATGAGAAAATCATAGGGTTGCTTTTATTTTGAGCGGTGATTTCCATAATACCTCAGGAATGAGGACAAATTAACTTCTCCAACTACGCATCGCAGCTTCAGGCCATCTTTGTCCGATCTTAAACTACAAAAATCTTGAAATAGCTCACTATTTCTGCAATTTTTGTATATTTAGATCGAACAAACCTGACCTGAATCCGTGTGCCTGCCCGGGGATGTTATTTCGTTCTCGTCTCCTAGTTATATCTCCTGTAACCGTTCACGGAACGTTGAAAATTGAAATTAGAAATTCGGGCATCCTTTATGTATTACCTAAAACCTGCAAGCGTCGAGTTTGCCGAAGACCTGCCTGCAGCAGGCAGGTGCAAGGCGGCAAGGGCGCAGACGTACTA
>JAGGXA010000130.1 GCA_021163285.1 Deltaproteobacteria bacterium
ATGATCAACGACTTTTTTGGCTTTTTGTGAAGGGAACAATGCTGTTTTAGACAGAAAAAGCAGAACCATTCAAAAATACCTTGCAAAAAAAATCAGATTCAATTTATTTGAGCTACAATATCAACAAATTACCACCTTGAAAGGGCTGGCTCTTACCCTTATATTATTGCACAATATCAGCTATTCTAACCCGGGTTTATGTTTTGAATGATAAAAAATGAAAATTAAAATCTGGCACATTTTAATATTAATCCTTGCAGCCTGCTTCATAGCTCCAGGTTATGAGGCCCTGGCCAGGAGTTCCAAAAAGCCTGAGCTGTTGCTAAAAAAGGCTGACAGGTGTCGTAAATCCTTATATCGGTCTTCCGGGGACAGGAAATATCGTCATAACTGGCTCAAGTGCGTTCATAAATATGAAATAATTTATAAGCGCTTTCCAAAAAACGATCAGGCTGTCTGGGCAATGTATCATTCAGCCCATCTTTATACCCATCTTTATACCTACTCAGGCAAATCAAAAGACCTTGATGAAGCTGTCCGTCTCTACAAGAGATTGACGGATAAATATCCCGGACACCGTCTCGCTGACGATGCCCAGTATCTGATTGGAGAAATTTATTATAAATATAAAAAGGATTACCCTCAGGCCTACGTCGAATTTTTGAAGATGGATATCAAGTTTCCTTCCGGAGATATGCGGCCAAGAGCAAAAAAAAGGCTTGATCAGCTTTCTTTGATCCTGAGCAAAAAGAAGGAAAAGGCCATAAAGAAGAAAGCCGGTTCCAAAGTAACCCTGGTTAGTGTCAAGGATATCAGACACTGGTCCACTTCTAATTATACCAGAGTAGTGATTGATCTTGATGGACCGACAAAATACAAGTACCACTTACTAAAAAAAGACCCGAGCCTCAAAAAACCCCGCAGGCTCTATCTCGACCTGAAAAATACCCGGGTTACATCTCGTATTGACAGAGAGATCCCGATAAAAGATGGCCTTCTTTTAAGGAGCAGAGCCGGCCAATATACAAAAAACAGCGTACGGGTGGTCCTTGATACGGAGAGTATCGGAGGCTATAAGGTCTTTCATCTCTACGATCCATTCAGGATAGTTGTGGATGTGCGGAGACTTGAAAACGGCGCTCCAAAAACCGGATCCGTCATAGCCTTAAAAAAGAGGAAAGCAAGGAAAGGTGTGAGAAGAACCAGTACCAGGGAAGAAAAGGTTTCTCTCGCAAGACAGCTTGGGTTAAATGTCAAGAGAATTGTAATTGACCCAGGTCATGGAGGCAAAGACCCAGGTTGTATTTTAGGGAAAAAGCTTAGGGAAAAGGACCTTGTCCTGAGTATTGCAAAGAAAGTTGCCAAAAAAATAAAAAAGGAGACAGGATGTGAGGTTATTCTCACAAGGGACAGGGACATATTTTTATCCCTTGAGCAAAGAACCGCAATTGCCAATATGAAAAAGGCGGACCTGTTCATTTCAATTCATGTCAATGCGCACAGGAGTAGAAAGGTCTGGGGCCTTGAAACATATTACCTCAACATGGCTACTGATGAAAGGTCGGTGATAGTGGCTGCAAGGGAAAATGCCACCTCTGAAAAGAATATAAGCGACCTCCAGGTGATATTAAATGATCTTATGCTGAACACCAAGATTAATGAATCGAGCCAGCTTGCCTTTGATATTCAAAAGGGGATGATCTCCAAGGTCGGCAGAAAATATAAAAAAGTAAGAAGCTTAGGCGTAAAACAGGCGCCTTTTTATGTTCTTATCGGCGCTCAGATGCCTGCAATTCTTGTGGAGACCGGATTCATCACAAATCAAATGGAGAGGAAAAGGCTGGTCTCCAACACATATCAGGAATGTGTGGCTGAAGGAATATGCGCCGGAATTCGCTCCTATATCAATGGGATTGCTCTTGCCTATAAAGGGGTATAAGGAACGAGGACAAAACAGTCCTTTCCGTAACTGTTCTTTCCTTTCTTATTGACCCTCCTGCAAAGTTTCAGCATTTTAAATCCATTGACATGATCTCTGTTTTTGGATAACAATACTGTAAATAGTGCCAATCCATAGATAAAATCAGGCTGCTGATTTATAATTGCCTTATCTCAAAGCATGAAATATTTTAAAAGTTCAATTTGGGAGAAAAAAGATGTCCAATACCGTGGTTGTGGGAACCCAGTGGGGAGACGAAGGAAAAGGGAAAATAGTTGACCTCCTGACAGCCGGAGCAGATCTGGTGGTCAGATTTCAGGGGGGTAATAATGCAGGCCATACCCTTGTGGTGGGAGGCAGGCAGTACATTTTTCATATTATTCCTTCCGGTATCCTTTACAAAAACAAGAAATGCATCATAGGAAATGGGGTTGTAGTTGATCCCGAGGTGCTTCTCAAAGAGATGGAAGATCTGAAAAAAGCAGAGATAGATGTGGATCCGGGGAGGGTGTCTCTAAGTGATAGAGCCCATCTTATTATGCCTTACCACAGGGCGCTTGATCTTGCCAGGGAAGCAAAAAAGGGCAAAAACAAAATCGGCACTACAGGTCGGGGAATTGGCCCCTGCTACGAAGACAAGATTAAAAGGACGGGCATCAGGGCAATTGACCTTACTGAACCGGACATTCTTGAAGAAAAAATCAGTTCTAATCTTAAAGAGAAAAATTTCTATCTCCATGAATTCCTGGGAGCTGAAACCCTGGAAATGCAGCCCATACTTGATAAATATCTTGATATGGGTGAAAAACTTTCACCATTTATTACGGATGTTTCCGTTGAATTAGACCGGGCCCTGAAGGCCGACAAGAAAATACTTTTTGAAGGAGCGCAGGGTACCCAGCTTGATGTTGATCATGGAACATATCCTTTTGTAACATCATCCAATCCGGTTGCGGGCGCTGCATGCGCAGGGGCAGGCATTGGACCGAACCAGCTCCATCATGTGCTTGGGATTGTCAAGGCATACACCACAAGGGTTGGCGCCGGCCTGTTTGTAACTGAATTAGAGGAAGAAACAGGTGATTTTATTCAGGAGAAGGGGAAAGAATTTGGCGCTACTACGGGCAGAAAACGGAGATGCGGCTGGCTTGATTTAGTGGCAGTTCGGGATGCAGTACGCTTAAACGGGTTAAGCAGCATCGGAATCACAAAGCTGGATGTGCTTACAGGCCTTAAAACTCTGAAGATCTGCGTTGGATACGAGCTTGAGGGTCAGGTAATTTATCAAAGACCTGCAAGTCTGAGACAGTTTAGTAAATGTGTCCCGGTTTATAAAGAAATGCCTGGCTGGCAGGAAGATATCACTCAGGTCAGGGATGCAGACCGGCTGCCTGTCAGGGCAATGGAATATCTTGAAGCTATTTCTGAAATAACAGGTGTTCCTATCTCTATAATTTCAGTAGGGCCGGGAAGGGAAGAGACTATTATTATCAAGGATATCCTGTAATCGTTTACAGATTCCGGATTATACTGTGAGCTGTCGTAGGTTGAACTTTTTTTTATGTTCACAGCAAAGAACGCAGAGAAAATATTTATGATCTTCGTCCGGTTCTCATGCTCCGCCGTGGGAACGCATACCATATGGGAGTTCCCACGCTGAAGCATGGGAACGAAGCAAGAACCAGCATCTAAAAAATGCAAACTAAATTTGAAGGATGCCGATATTTCGAGGATAATTTTTTGAGCATAACGCAGAGTTTGGGGAAAAAGGCATTTTCGGACAGCCTTGCAGCGGAAAACGATTTAAATGTCCACATATGACAAAAAATATGATGTAATCATTGTCGGTGCCGGGCATGCAGGTTGTGAAGCAGCCCTGGCCGTTGCAAGAATGGGACATCAGGCGCTCCTTCTTGCCATAAATCTTGATCACATAGCTGTTATGAGCTGTAATCCTGCTATTGGTGGGTTGGCCAAGGGTCACCTTGTAAAGGAGATCGATGCCCTTGGGGGCGAAATGGCTATAAATACTGACCAGACCGGAATACAGTTCAGGCGTTTAAACACACGGAAAGGGCTGGCAGTGCAGGGTTCAAGATCACAAAATGACATGGACCTTTACAGAAAGCGTATGAAGTCCGTGCTGGAATTTCAGGATAATCTGGATATCCGGCAGGCCATGGTGGACACCTTGCTTGTTAAAGATGGACAGGTTTTTGGTGTTGAGACCAATATACATGAAAGATTCCTTTCAAGTCATGTAATCCTGACAAACGGAACTTTTTTGAGGGGGGTCATTCATGTAGGTCTTGATCATTTTTCTGCAGGACGGATGGGAGATCCTGCGTCTAACAGGCTTTCAAGGCAGCTCGAGGAACTGGGTTTTGAGATAGGCCGTTTAAAAACAGGCACCACACCCCGCTTAAATGGTCGAACTATTAACTACGAAGACCTGATTGTTCAGCCGGGAGATGAAAAACCCAAACCATTTTCATTCTCTACCAAAAGGCTGCCTTTACCCCAGGTGCCATGCCATATTACATATACAAATAAAAAGACGCATGATTTAATAAGGGAGGGGCTGGATCGCTCTCCCCTTTTCAGCGGGGTAATAAAAGGTGTGGGCGCAAGATACTGCCCTTCTATCGAAGACAAGGTAGTTCGCTTTGCAGAGAAAGAACGTCATCAGATATTCCTTGAACCTGAGGGGCTGGATACGGTAGAAATATATCCAAACGGACTGGCCACGAGTTTGCCGATCGATATTCAGATAAAGATGGTTCGATCTATTCAGGGACTGGAGAATGCGGAAATCTTAAGGCCCGGCTATGCCATTGAATATGATTATATAGGCCCTCAACAACTTAAGCCGACCCAGGAGACCAAGCTGGTGAAAGGTCTGTATCACGCGGGCCAGATAAATGGGACTTCCGGGTATGAAGAGGCCGCTGCGCAGGGTCTTTTGGCCGGGATTAATGCCGTATTGGATATTCGTGGGGAAAAACCCCTGATCCTTTCAAGAGATCAGGCCTATATAGGTGTATTGATAGATGATTTAATTACAAAGGGTACTAATGAGCCATACAGGATGTTTACATCAAGGGCTGAATATCGTCTTCTTTTAAGAGAGGATAATGCAGACTTCAGACTCAGGGAAACAGGTCATCGGCTCGGCCTGGTGTCTGATGAAAATTACAGGGATTTTTTGGTAAAAAGGGATAAAGTGGAAAAGCTTCTTGCACGCTTAAAAGAGTTTAAACTACGTCCTGTGCCGGAGGTATTTGATCGTTTAAAGGAAATAGGTTCCCCACCAATTAAAAACAGAACCTCTTTGGCACAGCTCCTTAAAAGAAGCGATATTTCATTTGAAAATCTGTGCTGTTTCGATCATGAGCTGTCAAAAACAGATGACCATGTTGCAATTGAGGTGGAGACAAGGATAAAATATGAAGGTTATATTGATCGTCAGACGCTTCAGGTAGAGAAACTTAAGCGGATGGAAGCAGTCAATCTCCCGGAAGAGATTGATTATCAAGCCATCCATGGTCTTACAAGAGAGGTGATAGAGAAGCTCGAAAGGGTGAAACCGCTCTCCCTGGGTCAGGCATCCAGGATATCCGGGATAACCCCTGCAGCGCTTATGGCGATACAGATCCATTTAAAAGTAAAGCAGGGTAAAGCAAAATAGTAACCGTTCAGGGTTCAAAGGTTCAGGGGGTTCATTCTTGTCCCCGGACTGCATTTAGATTGCGTATTTAGGCATCCTTCATTTTTATTTTACACTTGGCAGAAAAGTGGCAGCGGCATCCTGCCGCTGATTTAAGAGGCTATAAGCCTCTTCTGCAATTTACAATTTTTAGTTCCAATAAAAGTGTCAACTGCTTTTACCTCAAAATGAAGGATGCCCGTATTTACGAAAGTAAGGTCATCTTTGGCGGATTTATTCCGGAATTTGGAGCCAAATTGGTAATTAGCACCTGAATGGAAAGCCTGAATTATGAATCTGTAAACCCTGACAATATAAGAGAGATCGATAGAATGACTGAGCCGATTAAAAACGATCAATGGGTATGGGTGGTAGTCCAGGACCCTGAAAGAAACGAACAATTTCTTGGACAGTACGATGAAAAAAAAGATGAATCATTTATACCTGTCTTCCTTGAAAAGAATACTGCACAGATAGGGCTTGAGTATCTTGTCCGGGAAAAAGGGCACAAATATGAGATACAGGCTATCCTGTTTGAAGAATTGGTTCATCATGCGGCTGAAAATGGATTCAACGTTTACGTCTTAAACGGATCAGGTCATATTATGGAAACAATAAAATTTTGACGATATCATTTTTTTCATTCTGCGAGTTCACATCATCATTTCCGCGCTCCTGCGTGGTAACGTATATTCGGATGCTCTGTGCCTTTCCCGCACAGGCTGATGCAGAGCGTCTCACAAAACGTTCCAGCACAGAGTATTGGAATGAGATGTGAATGGTTACAAAAAAAAGTTCTTGATAAATGGATATTATATTATTATGAATTAGCAGTTAATTAATATTTATTTTGGGTTAATGTATTAGTCCTGTTTGTCAGGGTTCGCGCAACAATAATTTTGATCTTGAATAAAACATCCTGCTTACAGACAGGCACACATTAACAAATTTATAATTTATCCAAAAAGCGAGGGGTAAAATGGGCTGGTTTATTAAAAATTTTTCTTCATCTATCGGCAAAAAACAGATTATGGCAATAACCGGTCTGATTTTTTGCACTTTTCTGACAACCCACCTTTTGGGAAATCTTTCAATTTATGGTGGGAAGGGATCTTTTAACTCCTATGCGGAACATCTGCATTCGCTTGGCGTTCTGGTCAATGTGGCTGAGGTGTTCCTCATTATTTTTGCGGCGCTGCATATTTCCATGGCGGTCGTACTCTATTTTCAAAATTTGAGCGCCAGACCTGTGAGGTATGTCAAGAAAAAAAATGCGGGCGGAAGGACTATCAGTTCTACTTTAATGCCGTATACCGGTTTAATTATCCTGATTTTCGTGATCGCTCATTTAATCAATTTTCATTTTGCTGATCACACCAATCAGACCATCTTTGATATTGTATCCAATGTATTTTCAAACCCGATATATGTTATTTCCTACGTATTCGTCATGATTGTTGCCGCCTTTCATGTCAAACATGGTCTATGGAGCGCCTTCCAGACTGTTGGCGCTAATCACCCGAAGTATATGCCGTTTATAATGGCGATAAGCCTGATATTCAGTCTTATTGTTGTCGTTGGATTTGCCTCTATTCCGGTATATATCTTTTCAAGTATTTAAGGAGGGTTTTTTATGCAGTTAGAATCCAGGGCTCCGGGAGGCCCTTTACAAGAAAAATGGGATAAACACCGTTTTGATCTGAAACTTGTCAATCCCGCAAATAAGAGAAAATTTGACATTATCGTAGTGGGGACAGGTCTTGCCGGTGGTTCGGCCGCAGCTACCTTGGCGGAATCAGGTTATAATGTGAAGAATTTCTGTATTCAGGATAGCCCGCGCCGTGCCCACAGTATTGCCGCACAGGGGGGAATTAATGCAGCGAAAAATTATCCGGGTGACGGTGACAGTATCAGGAGGCTTTTTTATGACACAATAAAGGGGGGTGATTTCAGGGCGCGGGAGTCTAACGTATATCGTCTGGCTCAGATAAGTAATGAAATTATTGATCAATGCACTGCCCAGGGAGTCCCTTTTGCGCGTGAATATGGCGGTATGCTTGCAAATCGTTCTTTTGGCGGTGCCCAGGTCTCAAGAACCTTTTATGCCAGGGGCCAGACCGGCCAACAGTTGCTTCTTGGCGCTTACTCCGCTCTAATGCGGCAGGTAGGCGCCGGAAATATCGAGATGTTTCCGCGCAGGGAAGTCTTAGACATTATTGTTGTTGATGGACAGGCCAGGGGAATTGTGGTCCGAAATCTTATTACCGGTGAAATAGAAAGCCATGCCGCTCATGCCGTAATAATGGCAACCGGCGGATATGCCAATACCTATTACCTTTCCACCAACGCCATGAATTCCAATGTAAATGCTATATGGAGGGCATATAAGAAAGGCGCTTTTTTTGCCAATCCATGTTATGTTCAGATTCATCCCACATGTATTCCCGTTCACGGTACTTATCAATCGAAGCTTACACTTATGAGTGAGAGTCTAAGAAATGACGGCAGGGTATGGGTGCCCAGAAAATCAGGCGATAAACGAAACCCCAATGATATTCCTGAATCCGAAAGGGATTATTATCTCGAAAGGAAGTACCCCAGTTTTGGTAATCTTGTTCCGCGTGATGTTGCGTCTCGTAATGCAAAGGCGCAGTGTGACGAGGGGAAGGGGGTTGGCTCCACAGGTCTGGCCGTATATCTTGATTTCAGGGATGCAATCAAGAGGGACGGCGCTGAAGCTATCAGAAAAAAATATGGTAATCTGTTCCAGATGTATGAAAGGATCACCGCTCAAGATCCATACCGGACTCCAATGATGATTTACCCTGCGATTCATTATGTTATGGGAGGGCTGTGGGTAGACTACAATCTGATGAGTACGGTCCCTGGGCTTTTTGTGCTTGGTGAGGCCAACTTTTCGGATCATGGCGCCAATCGGCTCGGAGCAAGCGCCTTGATGCAGGGGCTGGCAGATGGTTACTTTGTTATTCCTTATACGCTTGGGGGCTATATTGCAGGCTCATCACTTTCTGATGTGAATGAAAGTCATCAGGCGTTTAAAGACTCCGTGAAAAAACAAACCGAGCAGATCAATAAGTTATTGTCAATCAACGGTAAACGAACTGTTGATGATTTCCATAAACAATTGGGCCATGTCCTCTGGGACAATTGCGGTATGGCCAGGAATGACGCCGATATGGAAAAGGCAAAGAAGATGATACCTGAAATTCGTGATGAGTTCTGGCAAAATGTTACAGTTCCCGGTTCGGCAGGGGATCTTAATCAATCTCTTGAAAGGGCAAATCGTGTGGCCGATTTCCTGGAATTTGCTGAATTGCTTGTTGAAGACGCTATCTCTCGCAGGGAGTCATGCGGCTGTCATTTCAATGTGGATTTCCAGACAGAGGAGCATGAGGCAAAAAGGGACGATGAGAATTGCAGCTATGTCTCCGCCTGGGAGTATAATGGAGAGGGCAAGGAGCCGACTCTTCACAAGGAACCGCTTGAGTTTGAAAATATCGAGTTAACGCAGAGGAGTTACAAATGAGTATGAATCTAAATTTAACCTTAAAGGTATGGCGGCAGAAAAACTCTAATGACAAAGGGCATATGGAGACATATGAGGCAAGAGATATTTCAACCGAGATGTCCTTTTTAGAGATGCTGGATGTAGTAAATGAAAAGCTTGCACTTGAAGGAAAAGAGCCGATTGCATTTGACAATGACTGTCGTGAGGGAATTTGCGGGACGTGCGGCGCAGTGGTAAACGGCATTGCACATGGTCCTCAAAAGGCGACTACTCTTTGCCAGCTCCACATGAGGCATTTCAAGGATGGTGACGTTATTTATATTGAGCCATGGCGTTCAAAGGCATTCAAGGTCGTAAAAGACCTGATAGTTGATCGAAGTGCATTCGATAAAATTATCCAGGCAGGTGGTTATGTTTCAGTTAATACCGGACAGGCTCCTGAAGCAAATAATATTCCGATTTCGCCTGAAAAGGCGGAGCTTGCAATGGATGCCGCCGCCTGTATCGGATGCGGGGCATGTGTTGCCGCATGCCCAAATGCCTCGGCCATGCTCTTTGTCAGCGCAAAGATATCTCATCTGGCCCTTTTGCCGCAGGGGAAGGTTGAAGCTTCAGAAAGGACGCTTTCCATGTTGAGGAAGATGGATGAACTCGGGTTTGGTAATTGCAGCAATGAAAGAGAATGTGAGGCTGTATGTCCAAAGGAGATATCCATTGCCAATATTGCCCGTTTTAACAGGGAATTCATAAAGGCAAACCTTGGTTCAACCGTCGAATAGGCCGGCATTCAAATTTGATTCACATCCTCCTTTCCAATGTTCTGCGCTGAAACGTATCTTGAGACGCTTTGCTTCGGCCTTCGCTGAGAACACAGGTCGTCCGGGTATGTGTTTGCCACACTCCGGTGTGTAACGAAACGGAATCAAAAAAGGGTTATGTAACCGTTTTAACAGCGGCACGAACTTATGAACGAGAACGAAATAACTTCCCCGGATAAACGCGCAGATTCAGGTCGGGTCTGTTCAATCTAAAAGCACAAAATCTGCCGAACCTAACCTAAATCTGAGCGCCAATTCTGTGAAGTTATTTTTGCGCGAACCCTTACGGGAACGCCAGGCATGTAAACATTCCTTTTGGAGCGTCATGATTGTCGCCATTGCATCCGGATTCCCGCATACGCGGAAATCCATAAGTTATTGCCATCAACTTTCAACCTTTAACTTTCCACCTTCAAAACCTTGAACAGTTGCTTTTTATGAGCGGTTTTTTACTTGACACATAAATTTATTTTATCTATAGATTCAAAATTAAGAATAAATAATGTTATGTTTTTAGCAATTTAAATCCTGTTTATATACGAATTGAAGTCGGGAATTATTATAATATGAAGCTGCAGGATTTCCTCTCAGACAAAAGGTCGTCCCTTATTAAAAAATGGTCTAAGGTTCTCATTGAGAGTTACCCATTAGGTTCTCACAATTTTTTTGTCAGGGAAAAGGACATTTTTGCAAATCCTGTCGGAAATACTATTTCAAGAGAGGTGAAGAACCTTTACGATGCGTTGATTACGGGCGGTGACGCTGAAAAAATCACATCCAGCCTTGACGGTATTATTAGAATCAGGGCAGTCCAGGATTTTGAGCCTTCACAGGCAATAAGCTTTGTCCTTCGATTAAAAGATCTTATAAGAAAAGAGCTGGGAAAAGCGTGTGCTGATAAAGGGCTTTCAGATGAGTTGCTTCAATTTGAAAAAAAAATAGATGATACCCTGCTTCAGGCATTTGATATTTATTCGCAATGCCGTCAGCAAATCTATGAGATTCGCGTTCATGAGGTAAAAAATCATTTGGGTAAATTATTGGAGCGAGCCAATTTAACATGTGAGATACCGGAATGAAAGCCGGATATTTGAAAGCAATAAGCCGGTTCCAAAAGGTTTAAGTTAATAGTTTAGCCATGGGGTATACGAATTTACGATAGGAGGTTGTCCGGGAATAGCAAATTTTCCCAGAATCAGGGCTTGTTTAAAAAATTACCGCAGGTATATAGCTGCTATCGGAGTCTCGCAAGTTCGCTTACCTCCGTGAATAATTTTTTGAGCATAACGCAGAGTTTGGGAAAGAGGGCATTGTCGGGCAGCTTCCTGGTCATTACTGTTTATGTTTTGAAATTGGCTCATAATACCTAAAACCTGCATAAACTATTTTCAAGAAGAAAATTATGCTTTTAATATCAACGAATTACAGAAATGTTGTGGTTGTATAACACGCA
>JAGGXA010000227.1 GCA_021163285.1 Deltaproteobacteria bacterium
CCTCATCCAAATTGATGCGTATCATGCAAGCACAACATTCCCATAACTTGCTGATATTAAAAGCCTAACTTCCTTTTTGAAAATAGTTTATGCAGGATTTAGGTATCATGTTGATAAAACAAGTATTCCCAGCCTTTTTTCTAAACGATGATTTAAAGCGATGAGCTTTCAGGCGTTAGGTATCAGGCAACCGTTCACGGTTTCAAAGGTTCAGGGTTCAAAGATAGTAAGGTTGACATGATATATTGATTTTGTGCGAACGCAGGGACGGACCTTGCGTTCGCCCTTTGATTATTTACCCCTTTGATTATTCGTACGTTTTTAAGGAGAAACGCTCAAACTGTAAACTACTTTTTAAACTTATTGAAGAATGCCCGGGAATCCATAAGTTATTACCCTGAACATTGAGCATCCTTCATTTTTATTTTACACTTGGCAGAAAAAAGGTTAACGCATTTTTTCTATCTTCTCAAAATTAAGGATCGCCATGGTATCATCCTTTATGGCCATCGCGTATATCCCATTTTTCGTCAGATATCTCAGGATATTTTCCGGTATATAGAGTGAAGCAAATATGGGAATCAGACGTTTTCCCTCGCTTTCGGGAAAATAATCCGGGATATGTTTCAAGACATCCAGAAATTCATCTATATATGACTGCCTGGAATTAGACTTTACCTCAGTCACAATAAAACTATCCTTTGAGACCGCAATTACATCGAATTCTCTCTTCAGGGAACGGTCTTTAAAATTTACCTTCCTTACTCTCACTGCAAAAAAATCTACTTCTTTTATTCCAAAATAGTCCCTTGCAATCCCGCTAATATTCGGCGCCACCATATCTTCGCAAATGGTTCCCATCTTGTTTGCAAGATCACCCCACTCCCGATACATCTTCTTTCTATCCGCTCTCGTCTCATCCTTGAAATCTTTCATTTCATCCTTGAAATCTTTCATCTCATCCTTGAAATCTTTCATCTCATCCTTGAAATCTTTCATCTCATCCTTGAAATCTTTCATCTCTATTCTCAGGCCGGTAATTCCCCTTTCCATACGGATAAGCGAGCTATTTGTTGAGACAATAAACGCCCCAAGGACTGCTTCTAATGAATCGACTCTTTGTTCAACGGCTAAGGACATAAGAATTTCTCCATAATCAGGTTAAGTAGTCTGAATCATAAATATAATCGGGTCAGGAACACAAAACAGAATATTTGATTGGTAACCAGGAGGCTGTCCGGGAATGCCCTTTTTCCCAAACTCTGCGTTATGCTCAAAAAATTATCCTCAAAATAGCGGTCCGCGCGCAGAAATACGACCCGGGCTTCAATAGCAATACAGGCAATGCAGCAATCAATTGTGCCTTTTATGGTTATACCGGATCTCCTGAGGTCGAATTAAATCCTTTCCGGTTCTGACCTGGCTGACGGAAAAAGCCTCTTCAAGTAAACCATTGTCAATATCAATATTTGTTCGCATTATGCCACCTTTATGTGCATACTGTTTAAATAGTACGCATACCGTTTGCATTGTCAACAGGAAATATGGCAAGGAACGAGGACAAATTAACTTCCCAAACTATGCATCACAGTTTCAGGCCAGCTTTACCCGATCTAAAACCTCAAAAATTTCGACCTGTGCAGTTAGCCATTAGCGTTTAGCCGTCAGCATTAAAAAAGGAGGGGGAATGAGAGATTTCAGAGAATTTGTAATTATTCAGCCACAGATATACACAGATAAACGCAGATGAGGTTTATCAGCGTAAATCAGCGTAGATCTGCGGCTGAATAATTAAGAGAACTTAATCAACAGGACAATGAGGTAAAGAGGATGATGAACAGTTTTATCCAAAAGCTAACCGCTAATGGTTAGAAGCTAACCTTACAGGTCGATAGATTTCGGGCGCCGGCGGGTTTCCAATCCGGAACGGAGATATTTTTTAAAAGCCCAAGGCTTTCGGGGATCCGTCTGAAGGGTGGGGAATCCAGGCAAAGTGCGGACAAATCAAGGCATTACGCCGGAGGGATACTGTATCACGCAGCATAAGCGCTACCGCAAATCAACGCCGGGACTGTTAAAAACAGCCATTTATGGATGGGAACTGATTCGGGGCAAATGCCCCTTTTTTTCGAGGCTTTGCCGAGGGGGTCAGTCAAATGATATCCGGCCAGTTAAATTATCATAAAGAAAACTGCTGCCAAAGGGGTTTTCAGGTGGTTTATTGATTATGCCCTTTTCTGTCAGCTCATTTAACGACGAAGGCCTCCTTCCATATTTTCGGGTAAAACGCCCTACCGCCCGTTCAAGGGTCAATATCCCAAGATGCGCCATTATCCGCTTTTCGAGCCGGGCCTTTATGTCTTTGTCCCTGGCCCTGTCATACATTATTTTCAAAATAGCAATAGCAGTCCTTGTCTCTCCTGATTCCTGGGCAAACCGGGCGCCAAGGGTCGCCACAATCGGCGGCGCCCCCTTTAATTTTGCCGTCTCCCTCATTATTCCCGCCGCCTTGAGATTGTCCCTGAGATAATAAAAATAATCAAACGCAACATAAAAGCCTGGCTCCCAGTCCCAAAAACGGTGTTTCCTGCTTATTTCGAGAAGCTCTATCGCCTTTTCATGCATTGACTCCCGCCCTGCGAGGATACCTTGTGTATAATAACATGTTGAGAAAAAATATGGATCAAGGGCAAGAGATTGTTTAAAAAGCAGATAAACGGCCTCCCAGTCCTGAGGAATAGACCTGGAATAACCGCCGATAAAGACAGATGCCTTTAAAAGCAGGTAATCGGCCCAAAGCCCTTTGAATTCGCCGCCCACTATCTTTAAAAAGACAGGGGACAGACTCATGGCCTCTGCGCGCATGTTTTCCGCAGGCAGTCTTTCCCGCATGGAAAGGACATGCAGGCTGCATACAAAATACCCTGCCAGCAGGACTGATATAAGCATTATATTAAGCGAGATTTTTTTTATGCTCATTTGATCTCCTGGCGGTTAAATATCTTTGTGGTGATAAAAATAATAATTGATATGTAAATCAGGCCGTATACTGCCGTCCAGATGGTGTAATCAGGGGATAACGGAAGCCCGTACGAGACAGAGACTTTGAGGTCAAAGGCCCTCAGGTTCGGAAATATCCATTTAAGGATTTCAAGGGTTTTTATGTAAAACGCATCCAATTTTACGAATTCCCCGGAAGTGATTACCTTTACTATAGTCTCCAGGGTTTGCCCGATTATATAGCAGCAGAATGTAAAGAGCATGGAAAGATAGGCATTGGTTGTAATCACCGTGAATAAAAAGCCCAGGGCCATAACTATCAGGAGTTCCAGATAATTGAATATGACAGCAGTCAGGAGGTATCCCCATGAAAAATTCCTCGGCAGGACCATCTCAGGGATAACCTTAAGAGCGATCCAGCCGGAGAAGACGGAGAGGACAGCCATGATAAGGACTGCTGTCAGGATAGTAATCGAGAGTCCAAGGAACTTGCCCGTCACGTACTGCGACCTTGATACAGGGCGGCAGATAACCATGCATACGGAACGTTCATGGATATCCCTTGTAAGAAGACCTATCCCCAAAAATATGACGACGGCAAGCCCTGATAGGGTCATGGAGGCAAAACCGAGGTCTGTTGCCACCTTTCCGGTATCAAAGGCGAACATAGGGATAATGGTCAGGTAGATCACGCAGGAAAAAAGCGCGATAAACAGGATCCCGTGAAGGAGCCTGTTCCTTATCCCGTCCTTTACAGTAATATTGGAAACCAGCCAGATGTTACGCATGTTTTTCCTGTCCTCTCAATTTTTGTTTATCCGTTCCACAAAGGTATCTTCAAGGTCTTTTTCATCTGGCGAAAATTCATGAAGAGGCCCGCAGAAGAGTATTTTCCCCTTGTTAATAATGCCGATCCTGTCACAGAGGACTTCCACGTCATTCAATATGTGGGTACTGAAAAAGATTGTCTTTCCTTTTTCTTTCAGTGCCAGGATAATATTTTTCAGAAGGTTTCTGCCGAGGGGATCAAGTCCGCTCATCGGCTCATCAAGAATATATATTTGAGGGTCGTGGATCATGGCAAGGGCCAGCCCCATTCTCTGTTTCATACCTTTGGAATATGTCTTGACGGGCCTTTTTTTGGCATGAAGAAGTTCCAGACGTGAAAGAAGGGGATCTATCTCTTTTTTTACATCAACCTTGCCCATTCCCGAGGCCATGCCCGCGAATAAAAGGAGCTCCTCCGCTGTCAGGTGGTCATAAAACCTGGGGTTTTCAGGCAGATAGCCAATTTCCTGACGCGCGGCCGGATCATCAGGCATTAAACCGTTAATCTTTAAAATGCCCCTGTCAGGTCTGATAAAACCTATGAGCAGGTTTATTGAGGTGCTTTTCCCCGCGCCGTTCGGGCCGATAAAACCGAAGACCTCCCCCCTGTAAACCTCAAGCGAGATGTCATGGAGGATAATGTTCTTCCTTAATCCTTCCTTATAACTCTTTTCCACATGATCTATGCTTATAACCGGTGTCATTTATGCTGTTCTCCATGAACTGAGACTCCTGGAACCAACCATCCTGAATCAGTTGTTTCTTTCATATCAAGCTTTCATATCAAG
>JAGGXA010000214.1 GCA_021163285.1 Deltaproteobacteria bacterium
AACAGAAGTAGATGATCCCTCGATAGAACGGGATCGTCGGATTATTGGGATGTGGCGCCGGCGCCACATCCCAATAATCCGACGATCCCGTTCTATCGAGGGATCATCTACTTCTGTTTTCGCGTCTTCCCCCGGAGATTTCTCCTTTACCCCTCGGCGCTTCAAGGCGCGCCGCCATTCGTAGATTGATGTCTTTGTCACATTGAACTTCGCTGCGGCAGCCTCAGCATTGTTGGTTTTGGCGTATTCAAGGATTTCTTCCTTCCGGGCTTTCGAGTAACGCTTGCCCCTCGCTGGACAATTTTCTTTTCTCGGGGGTTTGACGCCCCACTGTCA
This sequence comes from Deltaproteobacteria bacterium, assembly GCA_021163285.1. GTDB lineage: Bacteria > Desulfobacterota > DSM-4660 > Desulfatiglandales > Desulfatiglandaceae > JAGGXA01. Next base: position 337 of record JAGGXA010000214.1, read on the forward strand.
TCATTTGTCGATAACATTTGTGGCCTCCTCTCTTTGGGGTAATGCCGGGAGGGACCGAGATATCACCTGCCCTTTATGTCAGGAATTTTACTTCACCACCTGATGAAAAATTATAGTTTGCGACACCATAGTTGATAACTTTTTTCCCGTGTTGTAAGTATCCAGCTCGTAAACTCGTTTCATCCCTGCCTTTACCTGCCTGCACGCAAACAGGCCTCCCAAATTTCTCATCTCCAATTTCAAGTTTCCAGCCGTGAGCGTCTGCCATTATCTTTTCCGTGTCCTTTGCATTTAGAGACTGAACAATGCGACCATGTCATGTTGGCACATAGCATGCCATATCGGCATAGCATACACTGTCAAATCGCCGCAAACTCTACCAATGAATCATAATAATACGTAACCGCTTCGTATTGATATTTAGTCAGGCCATTTATCTTTTACTTAAATGTGTTTCATTGAATGTGCAAATAGCGTAATTTCATGTGAAAAAATTGTGCTTACAACATAGCTTTTCTAACGATCGATCTGCAAAGATTGTCCTGTTCGCCTGGTCATTTCATCAGCATTGTATTTATGGCATATCAATTGCTTTATGACTAAGACATGAACCCCTTTTCATTCAATATCCATTCCCTGATTTACTATGATATTTTTCGCCTGCATTAATTTGTCGTTAACTTATCAGCTAAAGGCTTGTGCAAATATAACTTAACATTTTGGCATCTTATCGTCAGGTCATTTTCGGCAGATTTTAAAGAGCAAAAACCTTGAAATAGCCCACTATTACTGCGCCTTTTGCTCTTTAAAATCTAGCGAACATAACCTGAATCCGAGAGCCAATTCTATAAAGATATTTTTGCGTGAACCCTAATTTATTATTTAAAGGAGAATTTAATATGATTCATATGTTTCGAAGATCAAGTATGTTTCTCGGAATTGTTTTTTTGTTATTGCTTACATTTATATTTTACAGCCAATATGTTTACGCATCGGATAAAAATCCGCCTATAAGTCCTGTCAATCAGCATTCAAACAGCTTTAAACCTGATCAGAGTCAATCCGCAACTTCATTTTCCGAGGATTTCATAATCTCTCAAAACGTATCTGATAATCTCCTTGTAAATAATGATACAACCGGGTTTCAAAGCGTTCCGGCAATAACTTATGGTCCTGATGGACAAGTTTATATTGCATGGGCTAATTGCAGCGACTTTGATGAAAATGAGGGCTCATGCAACTGTAACCCTGATATCTATTTTGCAAAATCTTCTGATGGCGGGCAATCATTCGGCAACAGCATTTCTGTTAATGATGTCACAGAAGATGCATACTGCAATCAGCCTGCTATGGTAACAGATGCAGCCGGCAATATCTACATAGTCTGGCATGATAATCGTGATGGAGACGATAAGTCATGGGATATCTATTTTGCAAAATCCACAGATGGCGGAGATACTTTTTCGACTAATGCCATAGTCAGCGCACATAAGGAAGGTGTAACTCAATATGAACCCTCTCTTGCCGTTGATTCGAGCGGTACTAATGTTTATGTATCCTGGACCCGTCTTTACCGGGACAATGATAATGAAAGATGGGATTATGATATTTATTTCGCAAAATCTACTGATAGCGGCGCTAATTTCAGCATACCTGTCCAGGTTGATGATGGCACTGACTGGCAATATAAATCAGATATAGCTGTCGGGGCAAGCGGAAATATTTATATTGTCTGGACTGACAGGAGAAATAACGGTATCAGCGATGTCTATTTTACCAAATCAACTGACGGTGGGACAACATTTTCAGATAATACATGCGTGAACGACTATCAAGACTATTGCCAGGGATATCCTGCTATTGTTCTCGATGACACTGAAAACATCTACGTGGTATGGAAAGACTCCAGACGCTATTATAGTGATAGCCTTATAGATATCTATCTAACTTGCTCGACAGACAGGGGTGAGACATTTGCTGATGGAACAAAAGTAAATGATGCAGACATAACAAATAGTATTAAATATTTATATCCTTCAATTACTACATATGGAAGGGGGAATATTGGTGTTTCCTGGAATGATACGAGAACAGGTAACCTGGATATCTATCTGACCCGTTCCACTGATTCAGGATCAAGCTTTGAACCAAGCTGGAAGGTCAACGATGACGACACGACCGAAGACCAGTCAGCCCCTGCTATCATTGCCGGACCTTCGGGCAACATCTATTGCGCATGGAGGGATGCAAGATCTGATGCCGGCGATATATACTTTGCCATTGATACAATTGGACAAACTGATCCGGTATTAAGTGTTGACGAGGGCACCGTCGGCACGGAGTTTACTATTACAGGCGCCGGTTTCGGAGATAAGAAAGGTGAAGTCTTTCTGCTCTATGAGACAAATGGGAAAACCAAAAAGAAAAGATGCAAAGTACTGGAATGGAATAATACGTCAGTCAGGTGCAGGATAAAGAAAAGCATAAAAATACCTCCTGTAATAATACCTCCTGTAATATGCGATGTGAAAATCAGGCGCAAAGGAAGCATCGAATCACCAATTATTTTAGAGAACGTCTTTAGTATCATGCCCCCTGATCTTGAATCCGTTTCACCGGACAATGCGGTTGCAAAAACGCTTGTTACGATCTCAGGCAGCTACTTTGGCTCCAGGAGGGGGAAGGTCTTCCTGGAATATAGGAAAAATGATAAACCGAAAAAGAAACGGTGCAAGATCTTCGACTGGACCATGGATTCTGAAACCGGTGTCAGCTCAATTACCTTTAAGGTACCAAAGAGACTCTCTCCAGGAATATATGACGTCAGAGTGAAAAATCGCGTCGGTTCAGACACCTTGACAGAGAAATTTACAATTACTGAAGACTGATTGAACTCATAAAAATAACCATCAGAAAAAAGCCACGGGAATATAATCCTCCGTGTTTTTTTCCCTTGCTACAAGGCAAAATGGACCTTTATCCTTTCAAAGGATACTTCCCCAACTTTTTGAATAAATTTTGACTTTGCCGTCATGATCCGTTTAATAGATTGATTAAGTCTTGTAAGCTGAATTTCGTTTCTGAGAAGCCTCTCCCTCAACTCGGCCATACTTTCCAACACAAGGTCCTGGTTTTCAGATATAAGAAGGATATCAGCTCCGGCCATAAATGAGTCGACTGCGCCTTTCACCACCCCGCAATTCTTATTAATAGCGCCCATCTCCAGGTCATCAGTAATAATCATTCCCTGAAAGCCTAATTTCTCTCTTAAAATCCCATTTAAGATTTTGGTTGAAAGTGTAGCTGGAAACTCCGGATCCAGCGAAGGGTAAATAGCATGAGATGTCATAATCCCGGAAACGCCGGCGGATATTACCTCCTTGAAAGGTGGAAGATTTATCTCTTCAATTTCTCTCAAATCCGCTTCAATTACCGGTAGGAGATGATGGGGGTCCATGGTTGCCCTTCCCAGGCCGGGGAAATGTTTACCAACAGCCATCACGCCATTTTGTTGGAGGACGGTTACGACCGTTCGGCCCAGTTGAGACACCTTGTCAGGGTCATCACTGAATGTTCGGCCGGCGAGATGTCTTTCAATCTTTCCCCTGCGCACATCAATGACGGGTGCCATGTCCATGTTCAGACCCACCAGTTTTAACTCTCTTACTGTAATGTCGGCAAACTCCACGGCCCGGTCTATCGGACTTAAATCAGCGCCTATCGCTTCATTTCCGGGAAATGATGTAAAAGGCTGTTTTAATCTGGCAACTCTGCCTCCTTCCTGATCAACGGCGATAAAAAGAGGAGTACCATGATGTTTCATAGCCGTATCCTGCAAATCTTTACAAAGCCCGGCAATCTGGAGCGGATTTTCAATATTTCTGCTAAAAAGGATTATCCCTCCGAGGCAATAATCCCTGATAAGTTCTTCTGTTCCGGCATCCATATATAATCCCGGCATACCGGCCATAAAGAGCCGGCCTGTCATTCTGTTCAGTTCTGAAAGATTAGGTGTTGGATGCATTTTACAGAACCTTTTAATTTCAGGAGTTGTTATGACTCCACAAGAGATGCAGATTTAGGGTTCGCACAACAATAACTTTACAGAGTCGGCGCTCAGATTCAGGTCAGGTTTGTTCGATCTAAATCTGAGCGCCAACTTGGGGATGTTATTTCGTCCCCGTCCCTAACCGGCAAACTTCCAGCACCGAACCAGGTGATCTTCATTGACCTTCAAAAGGTCTGTTTCTTCCTTCTTGCAAAGAGATTCCACCAGCGGACATCTTGCCTGAAATTTACATCCGGGCGGCGGATTAATGGGACTCGGCACATCGCCTTTCAGATATTTTATTTTCTGTTTAACACCAGGCACAGGTTTCGGAACTGCAGAAAGCAACGCTACCGTGTATGGATGAAGCGGGTTTTCAAAAAGCTCCGTAACAGTAGCATACTCCATGATACGTCCAAGATACATAACTGCCACCTTATCACTCAAATAACCAACGACATTCATATCATGTGAGATAAAAAGATAACTCAGCCCCAGCCTGTCCTGCAGATCTTTTAACAGGTTTATAATCTGGGCCTGGATAGAAACGTCCAGGGCCGAAACAGGCTCATCACATATAATAATAGAAGGATTAACGCTAAGGCTGCGGGCAATGCCTATGCGCTGACGCTGGCCCCCGCTGAATTCATGAGGATACCGGTTTGCACTATCTGCGGACATTCCCACCATTTTCAGGAGACTTATCACCTGCTCCTTACGCTCTCTTTTTTTCCCGACCCCCGTGGTAATGATCCCTTCTTCAATTGACTGACCTGCCGTCATTCTGGGATTAAGGGAACCGAACGGATCCTGAAAGATGATCTGCATCTTTCTTCTAAAAGGTTTCATCTGCTTTTCCGAAAGCTTGCTGATATCTTTTTCCCTGTAAATAATTTTTCCTTCATCAGGTTTGAGCAGTTTCAGGATAAGCTTTGCCACCGTTGATTTTCCACACCCGCTTTCTCCGACAAGAGCTAAGGTCTTACCCTCTTCGATCTCAAGATCGATGCCGTCAACGGCCTTTACCCAACCTGAGATTTTCTTAATAAAGCCTCTCCGTATGGGAAAGTATTTTTTAAGGCCTTCGACACAGAGGGCAACGCGGCCTGTCGGATTTGTCTGTTTCATATTTAGCGTCCCTCCGGTAATAACAAAAAAAATGACCAAAAAAGGGAATATCAAGCATCATATTTAGTATCTGAACAAAAACATTATTACCTAAATCCTGCAAGCGTCGAGTTTGCCGAAGACCTGCCTGCTGCAGGCAGGTGCAAGGCGGCAAGGGCGCAGACGTACTACGATACTTCAACTC
>JAGGXA010000032.1 GCA_021163285.1 Deltaproteobacteria bacterium
GAGTTGAAGTATCATGGTACGTCTGCGCCCTTGCCGCCTTGCACCTGCCTGCAGCAGGCAGGTCTTCGGCAAACTCGACGCTTGCAGGATTTAGGTGTTAAGATACGGCTTGAATTAGATGACAGGTAAAAACCTCAAAATAGAAGATATAGGGGAGTTCGGTTTTATCCGATCCATCAAAGATAATTGCCTTTTTTCCCATAACGGAACGATAAAGGGAATCGGTGACGATTGTGCGGTAATTGGCCCGTATGACGGCAGGGTCATTTTAATCAGCACGGATCTCCTTGCAGAAGATGTTCATTTCATCCTGGATAAAATATCCCCGGAAGATCTCGGACAAAAGGCTGTTGCCGTAAACATAAGCGATATTGCAGCAATGGGCGGGACAGCGCTCCATGTTTTCATATCACTTGCCATCCCTGGTAACATGGCTGTTAATATTCTCCATTCCATTTACGAGGGGATAAAGAAGGCATGCAGGCTTTACAGGGTCAATATCCTCGGTGGAGATACCTCGGCCTCTCCGAATGGGTTTATAATCAACGTAGCCGTAATTGGAGAAGCGCCGCAAAATGAGGTTCTGTATCGGAGCGGCGCAAGACCGGGGGATGTCATTTTTGTGACAGGTTATCTTGGAGATGCTGCTGCCGGCCTTAAATTGATTAAGGAAGAAATAAATGTCCCTGAACCATTAGCTTCCATCCTTAAAAAGGCACAGAACCTTCCCGCCCCATGTCCTGAAGCAGGCCGCAAAATTGCAGGGTCAATGCTGGCCTCCGCAATGATCGATTTAAGTGACGGCCTGCTCTCCGATTTGGGGCATATATGTGAAGCAAGCGGTGTGGGAGCAAACTTGTATCCGGCAGATTTACCCATTTCAGATGAGCTCCGGTCTCTTTCCCGGATCAAGGATATTGATCCTTTTGGGCTGGTGTTATCAGGCGGGGAAGATTACAAACTGCTTGTTACTGTTCCTGATAAGAATGTTGAATCGTTTCAAAAATTATTTAAAGGAGGAAACCCCTGTTACCTCTATCGAGTCGGTCGGGTCGTGGAAGAAAAAGGGATCAAAATGATTAGCGCCGACGGTTCGGAAAAAATGATGAAGGCTGCCGGGTTTGACCACTTCAGGAATTAAGGAACGAGGACAAATTAACTTCCTTTACCCATAAATATTTTATAGCTGTAAAACAGCAAGTTACAAGGTTGACAGCCTGAACGCATAAAAATAGTAATTACAATAAAAACAATAACTTATAAGCACTTAACTTCAGTGGTTTCGATTTGTGGGTAAAGGGCAGGCCTACCTGGGGAAATTATTTCGTCTTCGTCCCTGACAGTCTTTTTAAATTGTTGAATGTCCTGGTCAACAATATCTTTCAACCGGCAGGCTTCATCCTTGTTAATCTTTGCAAGACCTGCGGATAATCTCAAAAAATTAAGGAAAAGGTGATCAAGGTCTAAGAGGTGGGTATAAGGTGCATCATCCGTTTGGCGCGCTGCTTTTGATATCTGTTCGGAAAGTTTTTCCGAAAAGACCTCGAATTTTCTCAGAAACGATTCACTTTTAAGAAGGTGGAGGTTGTTCTTTTTTAAGATTTGATTAATAAGATAAGCATTGGCCCGCGGGTTCAGACTGGTATGAAAAAAAATATACTTGCAGAAAAAAAATTCCTTTGAAAAGGAATTCAGATCTTCATTCATGGCAATTAGACGCAATAAAGAGGGACCCCACCCCATGATGTGAAAGAGGGGATTTATTGTCGCGCTGGAATAAGAAAAGGAATCAAAACCATCTGCAAGGTGGAGCCAGAATTTACGCTCTTTAATACTTAATGTCATAAAGATCTTGGATTCAATGCAGCTTTCCCGTTTACATTTTTCACCATAATCAATCCGGTAACGCAGTTCTTCTCCTTTATTTCGGCTGGGGTGCAGGAGGCAGCCAACCAGCCTGTATTCCTTATCGAGATATCCCAGCGCCCAGCAGCTATACCCGGTTATTGGGGAAATGCCTTGTTTTCTGCCTGCAAATGCCCTGGTGTTCTCCCTGAGTATCCTTTTTATGATGTTTTTATACTGTATATGTTCATATCCTGCAGTGCGTATTGGCGGACAACAGGCAAAGCAGCTCTTCTCGGCATCCGGAAAACAGAGGGTAGGTTCATGCTTTCTGTTCACTTTTTTCCTCTTCCTTATAATAACTGTTCACGGGTTCAATAGTTAATGGTTCAAGGAACAATGATCAACCCATATTTATTATAATCCGTTCCATCCGACAATGATATGGTCTGCCATAATCAGACAGGAGACTGTGTGGTCGAAATAATGCGACCTGTGCAGTTAGCCATTAGCGTTTAGCCGTTAGCATTGAAAGGGGGGGAAATGAGAGATTTCAGCCAACTTAATCAACAGGTCAATGAGGCAAAGAAGATGTTGAACAATTTTATCCGAAAGCTAACAGCTAATGGATAAAAGCTAACCGCACAGATCGAAATAATGTAAAAAAGACTAACGAATAAGGATAGATTGTGTGAGGAAAGAACCTCAATCTTATCCGGTTGATGGACAAGTCAGGTTGGTGAGTCTGTATATTCTGTATACAGGGAAATATCTTTTTTGAACATTGAGGATCTTCCCTCGGAAAACACTCTTATCAACATGTTGAACCGCATGAGATACAATCTGAAACGAGTTCTGAAATCCAAACCTGCGAAGAAGATAAAAATCCCTGAACCTTTGAACCCTTGAACTTGTAAACGGTTACTGTTTATTTTATCCTGTTTTCAGTGTGATTCTCCTTCTTCTTTTTTTCTCTTTGATCTGTGTGCCAATCTATCTGGCGGCAAAAACCCCTGATTATTCGGACCTCCCTGGCCCTCAGAGGGAGCCTTGAGAGAAAACGTCTGATATTCATCATCCAATGTTCAGGGTTTTGGGGATTGATGAATCCTATTTTAAGGCATACTTCCTTGATATGATCGTACATCCCCTCCAGTTCAAAACTGTTTGCAAGACGTGGTATCAAAACCGGTTTTCCCTCCTTAACAGCTAAGCATATTTCATAACAGAAGATCATTACCGCATGCGCCAGATTTATTGAAGAAAAACTGCCTGTAGGGATAGAAGCAATGGTATGGCAATAGCGAAGATGTTCGTTTGAAAGTCCCCTGTCTTCAGGCCCGAACAGAATGGCTGTCTTGTTGTTTTCAGAGATTGAAATCAAGTTATTTGAGAGATCCCTGGGTTGTGTTATGGCAGGGCGGTACGAACCTGTGCGTGCGGTGGTTCCAACAATATACTGAAAAGGGACTAACGCTTCTTTCAGATCCTCGCAGACCTCCATCTCTTTTATCAGGGAACGGGAACTGCCGGTAGCCATTTTTAATACACGAGTGATATCGCAATTTTCCGGCTTTACAAGAATGAGCTTTTTAAGGCCCATGTTGTTCATGGCCCGTGCCGAAGCCCCGATATTTTCCGGGATCTGTGGCCTGACAAGAATAATTGCAATATGATTAAGGTTAACTTTGGTATTCATTTTGCATTATATAAATTATTTTAGACATAAGTTCATCACTATCAAATGAAAAAGTCACTATTCCATGATCAATTTCAAAGGAGAGGAGGCTGCAATGATATTCAACAGCTACCTCTTCAAGCAGTTTTTTGAAAACGATGACTTCCGGATCATCTAAACTGTTGACATCTTCAGAAAACATGTCAACTTCTATGAAGCCTGATAAATTTTCCATGCATTTTTATTTCCTATAAATAATAAAGTGCCGGCACATAATATGATAGCACCGGAATTAAAGACAATCCCAAAAGAAAAAATGTCAATAAGCGCCCCTGCAAGGAGAGGGCCTGTCAGCATACCAATGCTATGGCCGAGGGAAAGAAGTCCCATCAAGGAACCCATTGCCTTGTTCCGTCGGCCTTCGATTACTCCAAGGGCCATAATTGCCGGAAAAGATATGCCGCCCGCCAATCCAAGCACTGCATTGGCGATGGCAAATTCAGCAAAAGAAGAGGCCTGGTTAATATAATAGATGGCTATAGTACCGATAATACCCCCTGCAGTTACAAAGATTTTTTTATTGAATCGATCTGATAGATATCCCATCGGTAACTGGAAGACTGCTGATACAAAGACATTTATCGAGACAAGTACCCCAATAGCAGAACTGCTAAACCCATATTTCATGTCGGCAAGAAGGGGTAAAAAGGCCCATGTTATACCGATACATGTGGTAAAACAGGCCCTGAACATAAAAAGAGAAAAGATCATGGGATTTTTTAAGAGTGTTAAGTAAGGGACGGTTTCTTTTGTGACTTGTTTATGTCCCTGCTGTGTATGCTTTTCCGGCGGGAGGAAGACGAGGCAGAGAAAAAATCCTGAAAGAGTTAATGCCCCCATGCTGAAAAATGAATATTCCAGAGAAAACCAATCTTTGATTATACCTCCTATTAGAGGCCCTGCGCAAAGGCCCCCGTAAAGAGACATGTTAAAAATTCCCATGATACGGCCCTCTTGCCGAAGGGGTGTAATCATTCCCACGTAGGCCTGAGCAACCGGAAAGATCATTGCTGATGCGAATCCCTGTCCTAACCTGATAAATATTAAAGTGTTAACATCTCTGGCATATACGTAAGAGATAGACATAATGAAATAGATAAATAGCCCTGCGGTCAAAAAAGGCTTCATCCCTTTTTGGTCCGACAATTTGCCAAAGTAGGGGACAAAGATGCTCCTTGTCAATGAGAAAGCCCCAAAGATAAGACTGATCTCAAAGGCGGTGCCCCCTAATTCATGCGTATAGACAGGGAGAAGCGGAGCAATAATCCCGGCGCCCATCGTGGTTACAAAAACGGACAAAAAAAGGGTAATAAATATTTTTATATTGCTTGACATCAGTCCTTGTAGATTAACTCAAAAATTGAGTAAGCGTTTGATGCGGTTCCCGTAAGTTTGTATCTTCCTGTGAGGCTGTCCGGGAATAACAATTTTTTTCAAAATCAAGGCTTGCTCAAAAAATTACCGCAGACATATAGTTGATATTTCGAGGATAATTTTTTGAGCATAACGCAGAGTTTGGCAAAAAGGCATTCTCGGACAGCCTCACAGTGGACAGATACGGGATTAGAGAGACTAAACACAAGGGTAAAGACCTGCTCAAATCGTGGTTACAAATGAAGTCATTCTTGTCAATGGATTTAAGGTTGTCAATGAAAACCATAGAAAGCTCTTCAATAGTTTATCCGGAAATAGATATTTCCTTATGTCCAGACAGCGGAAAGAATGGCATTTTAAGCGTAATTTCTTGGACACTTTTATTTTAAACAGGTGACAAACCAGCTTCATTCGTGAATATTTTTCTAATGGACAACCACAGGGGGTTGCTCTACGCAGGGACAGGCCCCTGTGCCTGCCCTGAAATTATAGACCACTATGCAGTATATGTTTTTTAATCAATCTTTTTGCTTGTGTCTGTCCAATAAATCATTGTGTAATGTTCGAAAGACCTGAATAACAAGGCTTTTCGCATTTTTATTCAATCTATAATTTCCGAGGTCTGAATTTAATTAATACCTAAAACCTGCATAAACTATTTTCAAGAAGAAAATTATGCTTTTAATATCAACGAATTACAGAAATGTTACTCTTGTATAACGCACATAAATTTGCCCGGGCGGTAAAGCTGAATGTTCGTAGGAGGGATGAGC
>JAGGXA010000135.1 GCA_021163285.1 Deltaproteobacteria bacterium
ATCCAACGCCTGGAGCACGCTCTCTCCGCCTTCGGTCAACGCTTGCAGATTTTAGGTATCAACTACTTTTACCTCAAAATGAAGGATGCCAAAAAATGAATGACTTACAGGTTTTCAATCGTCAAAAAAATAATGGAATGAGTTGGTCAAAGGAAGGTTCCGTTGCACTGGCATCAATCAATGCTACAGAAAGAAACAAAAAAAGTGAAAAATGGTTTGAAAAAAAATAATTTGAGTTTAAGCTTGCTGCGTAGGTACCAGAAATTATTTATGATTTCAATGGTACAGGTCGAAAAAATTACGCTTAGATGCCATTCTTTCCGAGGTCTGTAATTACGGTCATAATATGGTTTTCAACATTATTTGGGGATGTTAGTAATTTCCAATGATTTCTGAGTGTCATATCGCGTAACATATATCCTCGATTCAAAATGTGATCATCTCCCTGCACTATACAGAGCCGCGCCCAGCGCCCCCACCATGTCCGGGTTATCCGGGATAATTATGGTATCGCGGAGTTTTTCCTCCAGAAGTGATTTTACGCAGGGATTGTGGGCAACTCCGCCGGCAAAAAGCACAGGGGTCTTTCCGTCAACTCGACTGAGCATTGAAAAAGTGCGATCAACAATGGCCTGATGCAATCCTATTGCAATATTTGCAGGCTTCTCGCCCCGCGCCATAAGAGAAGTGGCCTCACTTTCGGCAAAGACCGTACACATGCTGTTTATATGTATCTTTTTATCCGCTTTCAACGCGAAAGCCCCGAAGGATTCGATGGGAACCTGAAGAGCAGCAGCCATAAACTCGATAAATTTTCCAGTCCCAGCGGCACAACGATCATTCATTTCGAATTTTACCACCTTTCCGTTGGAGTTCAGGGAAATCACCTTGGTATCCTGCCCCCCGATATCAAGAACCGTGCGGACATCAGGATATATCCGTCTTGCTCCGAGAGCGTATGCCTGAATTTCGGTGATAGCCTCAACATGATTAATGCCGCTCTCATCAGTAAAAAGTTTTCGCCCGTAGCCGGTAGCAACTATTTTCGCCGCTTCTATACCTTTCATCAAAAGCTTACACTGAGCCAGGAGATCAAAGGTGGTATCAGTTTTAGCGGAATGAACTATGTTTCCGTTCCTCAGTACTACTATCTCAATGGATCGTGAACCTATGTCTATACCGGCATATTTCATTGAAAGATTATCCCCGTTCCTTAATTAATGGATCTTCATAATCAGGATAAGCAGTAATATTCGCAGCATAGACTATTCCCTGCCTGAAATCTGCGGCATCAACTGATAGAACCACAAAAGGGAAAACAATGTCGCCCCCTGCCATCCGATTTTCCGGTTTTTTTTTATCCCCATTTCGATTCCGTGCGGTTCCTACTTGATTAATTCTATGAAGGCTTCCACTCTGGTTCTGAGCTGTTCAACATCCTCCATGCTGTAATCCGTCTCAATCCGAAGCGTGGGGATATTTTTTGCTTCAAGGGCCTTTTCCACGGATATAGATTCCATGAGATAGGGCTGACAAAATTGCAACCCATAATGAATCACACCGTCTGCTTGACAGGTTTTAACCATCTCTTCAATATCCTTGAGCCGATCCTGGTTGGGTGTGAAAATAGCGCAATTGACCTTGAAATAACGATCTATGATTGCCTCCATAAGCTCTTCCACCGTATTTCCACTGTTATCGGTCAGATTTTTTATTCCTCTTTCTCCCACGCACGATTCCTCTCCCACGATAACCGCTCCGGAGGTTTCTATGAGCCAGGGGAGTTTCCAGTTGGGAAGGGCCATCGGGCAGCCTGAAATAAGGATTCTCGATGCCCCTTTTGGTAAAACGCCTTCTTCTTTCCGGATCCGCATTTCCAGCTCATCACATACCTTATTGACTGATTCAGTAAAACGGATCGGCTCGTCATAAAAAAAGACCTGGTTGATCAACAGGGCGTCAAGCCCTGAAAGCGGGACAGGTTCGGCTTTACGGAGGATTGACAACTTGTGAATGGCCTTTCTTTTGTTATTGACTATCTCAATCCCTTTTTTGAGCCTGGCGCTATTGATGGTGATGCCTGTAAGTTCTTCAACCGCGTTTTTAAAACGCATATATTCAGCCTTTAACAGATCTCTTCCTTTAATGGATTTCATCTGTGGTATGTCCATGACATATAAATTGGAAACAAGGTCATTCAAGGTCTCATATGATTTTTTTTTGCCGTCACAAGTATTTTCTCCCACGATCATATCTGCTGATTCAAGGTAAGGGCAGACCTTCCCCAGTTTGAATCCGAACGCAGATTTGATAAGAGAGCAGGTATTGCGCGGAAGAAGTTTTTCCACATCTTCCATGGCGAAATCCGCACCTGTGCAAAGGCCGACAAGTACAGCATCAGCGGCCAATACGATTTCCTCCGGCACAAACACGCAGAATGAACCGATAACTTTTCGACCGGCCCTTTTTTCATCTATCAGCTCTTTGATGCGCAGACCATGCACTTCACTCATCACAAAATCAAAATATCCCATGCCTGCCGGACGGTTTTGCTGTGTCATATAGATATCCTGATAACCTTTTCCGAGAGCCTTCAACAACATATCATGCGCCTCAAGATTCAGCCCCAGACTTTTCCACATGTCTTTGTAATCTTCACTCATTTTTTTCTCCTTGTTATTTTATCCCGTGAGCAAGCGTTCATCTCCCTGCCTGCGGGTAAATCCGATTGAATCCAGATATTCAAGAACGGGCACACCTACTGTTCTTCCATATCCCAGAACCTCTTTGCAATCTCCAATTGTAAGTCTGCCGTTCTTTTTGATTAGTTGCCTCACCTTCTTTTTTATCTGCTCCATGGCCTGGGGACCCAAATAACGTCTGTTATTCAGACGAATTATTTTTTTTTGGGTATGGAGGTAATCAAGCAGTCTTTGGATTTCATTCTTGTTTGCTTTCCGCCCATGTGCCTTCCAGAACGTATCCGCGCTGAAAGGCACAAAACCCGACTCCCGGGCATAGTCGAGTAACAGGTTGACCAGCCCTTCCCATTCATCAGATAGCTTGACTGAAAAATTTTAATCCTTGAAATACTCAATGTATTTCTGTGGTTAAAATTTTCGCCTTCCTTGACTTTGAACAAAGGGATCGCGCAAAAATAACTTCACATTTTCTTATCCCATCTTCCGCTCATATTCGACCGCGCCTCAATCGCAAAATCCATGATCATCCTTCATCTTTATCAATATGTTCCATGACGTGTTACTACGGAAGCAATTATTGACTGTTCAGGGATGCCCTCGTTCCTTAGCAATCAGTATATTGCAGGAGACAAAAATGCTTCAATCATGGCCATTATCTGCTGTGTTTCAAACCCCTTCAGACGTATGGCCCCGGAACGGCATGAGGAGGCGCAAAGGCCGCAGCCTTTGCATAGAGAGGACAAGATATCGCCTTACCTGTTTTTTTATTAAATTGCGGCGCTGAAAAGGGACAGATGGATACACACACTCCGCAGCCGGCGCAAAATTCAGGAACAATATAGGCCACTGCTCCGTCAACATTAATGTTTTTCGCTGACAGAAGCGTAACGGCCCTTGCCACGGCAGCCTGGGCCTGTGTTATGGATTCATCTATCGGTTTGGGCGAGTGGGCAAGCCCGCACAGGTATACTCCATCCGTAGCAAAATCATTCGGCCTGAGCTTAACATGGGCTTCAGCAAAAAAACCGTCGTCATTCTGTGGCACTTTAAAAAACCGGGCCAGAGGGTTTATCTTTTCCGGAACAATAGCAGAGGCCAGCACCAAAAGCCTGGGCCGGATATCCATTTGACGTTTCAGGCTGCTCTCCTCGAAAACCACCTTCAGTGCTTCCTTTTCAATGGATACCGTCAAGTCTTTTTTAAAATCATAACGGACAAAATTAATCCCGCGGGAACGTGCCTTTCTGTAAAGTTCCTCTCTCAGGCCATAAGACCGCATCTCCCTGTAAAGAATAAAGATATCCATCCGGGGATTGATCTTTTTCAGTGTAAGTGCGCTTTTTATGGATTGCGTACAGCACACCCTGGAGCAGTATGGACGCTCGGGAATACACGACCCGATACACTGGATAAAAACCGCCGTGCTTATCTGCTCAAGCGCGGGATCTTTATGGATAAACCGCCGTTGTAATTCCAGCCCTGTTACAACACGGGGATCTTTGCCGTAAAGATACATATCCGGTTTGAATTCCGATGCGCCTGAGGCAATAATTGTCACTCCATGCCTGAGCACCCTGGTTTCGCTGTTTTGTTCTATGGTTGTATTAAAATCGCCGACAAAACCATCCATCCGTATTATTTGGGAATTTAAAAATATTTGTATGTTTGCGTTGGCAGCCACTTCTTTTTTCAGGCATTTCAGATAGTACTGGACGTCTTCCCCCCGCCATGTTTCATGGATATTTACAGCTTGGCCGCCAAGTCTATCGGTCTTTTCAACCAGGTAAGTTTTATAGCCCTGTTCCGCCAGGTTTTTGGCTGCCACCATACCTGAGATCCCCCCTCCTATCACAAGGGCCTTCTGATCAATTTCAAGGTTAACCTCCTCAAGTGGTTCGAGAAGGATGGCCTTTGCCACTGACATACGCACAAGGTCTTTGGCCTTTTGTGTGGCCAACTCAGGGGATGCCTTATGAACCCATGCGTCCTGATTGCGAATGTTGACCATTTCAAAAAGGTATTTGTTCAAACCGGCATTGATAAGAGTCTGCTGAAACATGGGTTCATGTGTCTTTGGGGTACAGGCTGCAACCACTATGCGATTGAGTTTCTCTTCTTTTATAACACGGGTTATTTTGTTCTGGGTGTCCTGAGAACAAGTGAACATATTTTCCTCCACATAAACCACATTTGGAAGAAGACGCGAATATTCGACTACCGCAGGAACATCGATCGTGCCTGCGATATTAGTCCCGCAACGGCAGATAAAAATACCGATCCGTGGGGATTCACCACGGACATCAATCTGTTCAGGAGTATATGTTTCCGTTGTCAGAGACCATCTCGAGCATGAAAGCTTATTGCCAACTACACCGGCAGCGGCATCGGCACTTATTACCGAAGATGGAATGTCCTTTGGAGACTGAAAGGCGCCGCAGACATAGATACCGGGCCTTGAAGTCGAGATCGGTTCAAAACTGCCTGTACCGGCAAAACCGTAAGGGTCGAGTGCAACATCCAGTCTTTGGGCCAGATGCACGGTTTCTTCTGCTATTCCCAGTCCCACAGACAACACCACCATATCAAACTCTTCTTCCACCCGCTTACCCGTTTCATTCACATAGCGGATAAGGTGTCTGCCTGTGCTGCTAAGAGGCGCGATATTGGTAATTTTCGATTTGATAAAACGAACACCCAACTCCGCTTTTGCCCTGTTAAAATATGCCTCAAAATCCTTTCCATGCGTACGAATGTCAATATAGAAGATGGCCGTATCTAAAGTCATGCCGCCATGTTCTTTGGCCAGCATCGCCTCTTTTATCGCATAGGTACAGCATACGGAAGAGCAATAACCCCTGTCTAAGTTCTCATCCCTTGAACCAATGCACTGGAGCCATGCGATCTTTTCCGGCTCTTTTTTGTCCGAGGGCCTGACAAGATGTCCTCCGATCATCAAAATTTATTGCGCCTGCCGGGCAGAACTTTTCGCAGGCCCTGCACTTTCCCTTTTTGAGATAAATGCAATGTTCAGGATCAATAGCGTATTTCAAGGGAACGGCCTGGGGATATTTCACGTAAATCGCCTTGCGCATGCTCAGTCCGCCATCGTAATCATTGGGCGCTTTTTTCGGGCATTTTACTGCGCACAGGCCGCACGCAATACACTTATTAACATCTACATAGCGGGGATATTGAATTACCGTGATCTCAAAATTTCCCTCTTCACCGGAAATGTCAGTCACTTCGCAAAGTGTTAGCAGTTTAATGTTTATATGCCGACCGACCTCTACCAGCTTGGGCGACATAATACACATAGCACAATCATTGGTAGGGAAGGTCTTGTCGAGCTGGGACATTATCCCTCCGATTGAAGAAGAACGTTCAACAAGATAGACATAATAGCCGGAATCAGCGAGATCCAGGGCAGCCTGCATCCCTGCAATTCCACCGCCTATAACCAGTACGGATCCTGTTATTTCTTTTTCTATTTCCACATTATCCTCAATCAAATTATCCTGTCCGGCTTGAATATAACCTTGCTAACCTGCCCGCCCCGGTTAGTTCTCCGCTCCTCTCCCTTCCATCTCCATGCATTCGATCATTATGCCACATCGGCGCTTTTCTTAATAAAATATCCGGCCGGGCCCAGCAGTTTTACCTCCTCCGCCACGGCGTTTGCGACTTCCGCAAATTTCGTGGCCTCGGCAGATGATATCCATGAAAATTGCAGCCTCCCGGGCTCAATCCCTATGTGCTCCAGCAGACCCTTTAACAGCGCAAATTTTCTTCTTGCATAATAATTACCCTCAAGATAATGACAGTCGCCGGGGTGGCACCCTGATACCCAGACGCCATCCGACCCGTGACGGAATGCAGCAAGAATAAATTTTGGGTCAATACGTCCTGAACATGGGACCCGTATCACCCTGAAACAGGGTGGATATTGGAAACGGCTGACACCTGCCAGGTCGGCTGCTCCATAAGTGCACCAATTACATAGAAATGTAGTAATTTTAGGCTGCCACTCGTCCATTCGATTCTCCTTTTCTCCTGCGGCAACGCCGCGTTAAAAAATCATTCAACAGGGCTGGTTTCAAAACGCCCCATTTCATTTGAAAATGTATAGGAGGCTATCCGAGAATAGCAATTTTTTCCAAAATCAAGGCTTGCGAAAAAAAACGCAGGCATATAGTTGATTCCGGAGTCTCGCAAGCTCGCTTACCTCCGAGGATAATTTTTTTCGCATAACGCAGAGTTTGGAGGAAAGGGCATTCCCGGACAGCTTCCTGTAAAATTTATATTTCATTTATCATGGCCATAAGCTGCTCCGTTTCAAATCCCTTCAGACATATTGCTCCTGAACGGCAGGACGATGCACAAAGACCGCACCCCTTGCAGAGTACGGGATTAATTTCCGACTTGCCTGCAAAAGGCCCCTCTTTTATGATTGATGCCGCTGAAAATGGACAGATAGCAGCACATACGCCACATCCTGTGCACATGGCCGTGTTTACATAAGAGACATTGCCGCTTGTATTTATTATCTGTTGCGCAAGAAGTGTCGTGGCCCTTGAAGCTGCCGCCCGGCCCTGGATAATCGCCTCATCTACAGGTTTTGG
Source organism: Deltaproteobacteria bacterium (assembly GCA_021163285.1). Lineage (GTDB taxonomy): Bacteria > Desulfobacterota > DSM-4660 > Desulfatiglandales > Desulfatiglandaceae > JAGGXA01. The sequence goes on from JAGGXA010000135.1 coordinate 7,322, forward strand.
ATAATGAGCCAGGCCACACAGAAAAACGCCGTCCGTTGCAAAATCGGAAGGACCGAGTTTTGCGTGCTTTTCCATGAAAAAGCCGTCATCATTTACAGGTATCTTGAAGAAACGGGCAAGCTTTTCATCTTTATAGGGCACAATTGCGGTTGCAAGGGTTAGCATATCCGCCTCAATCTCTATATCAAGACCAATAATAGGATCGGTTGCTTTTATAAAGAGTCCGCCATCTTTGATGATCACTTCCGGTTTATTATCGATCGTGTACCTGATAAATATGATGTCCTTTTCCCTTGCCTTTTTGTACAGATATTCATGTTCGCCATAAGTCCTAATGTCTCTGTAAAAGACATAAACTTTTATTTCGGGATTAATCTGCTTTAGATGAATAGCGCTTTCCATTGTGTGAGTACAGCATACCCTTGAACAGTAAGGGCGCTGCTTATCCCTTGAACCGACGCACTGGATAAAAACTGCGGAATTTATGTTTTTTAATGATGGGTCACTCTGCATAAATTTCTTATCAAGTCCGAGGGCTGTAATTATCCTCGCGTCTTTCCCAAAGCAGTACTCCTCCGGCTGAAATTCATAAGCGCTTGTTGCTATCACTGCAACGCCAAACCTGACCCCCTGCTTATCTTTTGCCTCGTTACAGGCCCTCTCAAAGTCTTTTCCATGTGTTCGGATATCCATAAAAAAATATGGCGCTTTCCGTCTTGCCGGTCAGATTCAACTCCCTCAAAAAATCTACGCCCTGACACACGCCGATAGCCTTTTCACCAGGAATTCCCAGCTCTATTCCCTTATGGGCCCCAAGGGCCAGATAGACTGCCTTATAACCTTCCTTTAAAAGGTCATCAACGCTTAATTCAGGCCCAAGGGACGTGTTGGTCTTGATCTCAACGCCGAGGTTGGTAATTATTTCGATCTCCCGGTCCAAAACCTCCTGGGGAAGACGGTAATCAGGTATGCCGACTCGAAGCATGCCGCCCGCCTCGGGCAATGCCTCGAAAATGGTGGATATAATGCCCTTACGAGCCAAATGATATGTCGCGGAAAGACCGGCAGGATCGGAACCGATTATGGCCACCTTTTCTTCTCTTTTCTCAAGGCATTCAACTTCAATTTCCCTTGGATCAAATTGATCTGCCACCAGTCTCTTTAGATTTCTTATTGCTACAGGCATATCAACTTTACATCTGCGGCAGGCATCTTCACAGCTATGAGGGCATATCCTCCCGAGGACACCTGGAAGAGGTGAACCAGATATCCTGAATCCGCAAGGTCAAGGCAAGCCTGCATACCTGCGATTCCGCCTCCAACTACCATTACGGAACCTGTTTTTTTATCGCTCATGAGATACTCCTTTCAACGTAATAGTTCAGGAACGGGTCCCGGCTTACGGGAACCCCGGGCATATAAGCGTTTGTTCGCGCCCCGGATGTGCGTGATCAGGGCGAGCTCAGCATCTCTATCCAATCCCTATGTCGCTTGCCCTGAACGTCTGAACCATTGAATCCGTAAACAATTACAGCATATTTACAGGCCCATTTCCTGAAGGTCAGGGCCTAAGTATTCGCGCTCATTTTCTCCAAGCACACCCAATGCGAGGCAGATAAGAGTCCACAGATGGATGGTATGATAATTTCCGTTATATCGTTCACAGATATCAAGTATCTGAGCATGACAATTATGACATGGCACTGCTACATACTGAGCGCCCGTTGCGGTGATCTGATCGAATTTGATTTTACCGTAGGCCTGTCTCTCATCATGATATGGAGCCTGAAGCGCACCGCCTCCCCCGCCGCAGCAGTAGTTGTTCGATTTGTTGGGATATACATCCATAAAGTTATCCTCTCCGACAAGAGTCCTGATCACAAACCTGAGGTCTTCAGCCACGGGATCTCCAAAAGATTTCCGGACAAGATTACAGGGATCCTGTGTTGTGAATTTAATATTGTCTACATTCCAGTCTGAATTAACCTTGAGCTTTCCTTCTCTTATCCATTGGGCGTAGTATTCAACAATACTTTTGAACTCAAATTTGTGAGGAATATTAAACCTTCTCAATGCCCCCCATATAGCATAAAATGAATGTCCGCATTCCGTATTGATTAAAACTTTGCATCCGAGCTTATTATCTATATGATCCACAAGAGTCCTTACGATATCTTCCCAGTTTTTGTTATCAGCAAGAAACATGCAGTAGTTTTCGCCGCCCCACATAAGAGAAGGGTATGTCCAGTCGGCGCCGACCATATGCAGTATCTTCCAGAGGGGAATCATTTCATCAGGTTCTGTGACAGGTTCTCTTGAATTCTGATTCAGGCAGAAAAAAGCACCTTCCCTGTCGATTGATACCTTGAGGTCTTCAAATCCGGGCTGAGTATCTCTTACCTCTTCGGCAACGTCTTCCACGGTAAACCTGAAATCATCAAATGGAACTCCCATGGCTCCACCTTTTGACGATACATGGAAGTCACATGACTTCAGGATACCCTGGGGTCTTTCTTCACGAGGCCAGCTTGCGCGGATTTCATAGATCATTTGTGGAATATTTACCTTCATCGGACAGATCCTGTAACACCTTTCACACATCGTGCAGGTCCATACCCACGGATTGAGTGTCACTTCTTCATCCAGTCCCAGGAGAACCATCCTCAGGAATTTTCTCGGATCCAGATTATTAATTCCTGTTGCAGGACAACCGCTTGAACACATCCCGCATGTATAGCAGAGATTAAGATTTGAATCCGGGAGAAGGTTTGTAAGCCTTTTTTTTAAACCATTATTCAGATTATTTAATTTGATCGGTTCCATTATTTCTAAAACCTCCTTGAAAGATTTATCATGTTATCTGCCCTTTACCCCTATGCCATCAGCATCTGTCTATTAGCTGTCAGTTTTTGGATGAAACTATTCAATATTCTCTTTACCTTATTGATATACCAGCAATTCTGATTGTTACTCCCTTTCTCGTTCCCACGATGGAGTATGGGAATCAGGCAAGAACTACAATCAATAACGTGTAAATCTGTATAAAGTCATAGTTTCCCGCGAAGTCATAAATTATTGACTACCCCGTCCTTGCCCTGCAATTCAGTAATTAAATCATCGAGCAGGTCCGACTGAAAAAGTTTTGAAAATGGTATAATATTGAAGAAGGGAAAAAGAGGTAATTTTTCAGCCTGACCTGCCTACCAAACACGGGTAGAATCTTTTATTTTCTGTCAGGTAAAGCCGAAAAAACTTTTCATAGATAGGTTCCTTTTGATAATTACCTGTTTACAACTTCAAGATAATATAGAGGTTGTCCCTATTTGTCAACATGGAATTTCCTATAGCAAATAGTAAATACTTCTATAATATCCGATAGGTCATAAAAGTCAACATATCGAATTTCAAACGAAAATCGGATCAGATAAATCATTTGGAAAACAGGTTGTGCTGAAAAATCTCCATTTAGAGATTCAACAGGGTGAATTTCATGTAATACTTGGACCAGGTGGGGAGGGCAAAAGCACTCTGTTAGGGACGAGGACGAAATAACATCCTCAAGTAGACGCTCAGATTTAGGTCAGTTTGTCCTTGTTATGGGGTTCGTATTTCGCCGTACTTCAATTTCGGTTCCTATAATCTTATAAGGAGCAATGCCGATAAAATCGGCTGCTCGTCCTCTGTTTACAGCGATTTCAAGATAGTCAGAGCTTCCGATAAGGACAAGAGCTTCACCCATTCCTGCCTCGGAATATGAATTGACTATGTCCTTAATTATGAGGTCTCCAGCCTTTATTACCGGTTTGCTTCCCTTTAAAAACCGACCAAGGACTTTTTTTGAGATATTTGTGATAATATTTCCGAAATGATCAACACGTATTACCTCGCCGAAAAGGATATTGCCTTTTTTTCGTGGAGTTTTTATTTCAAGCTTAACCGGATCCTTTATAATAAGACCCATTTCCTTCGGTTCATAACCTTTTGACAGGTGAGCAGCCACAGGAGCGAATATATCCCGGCCATGAAATGTTTTGCTGATCGCCGAGAGAAAAAACTCCGGTTTTGTGAGATGGATGATCTCTGAAGGACCGCAGGTTGTGATGATCGGCCAGAAGATGCCATTGTCAGGCCCTACAAAGAAATAGTCATCCGTTACAACAATGACAGGACGTCTGGCGTTTCCTACTCCAGGGTCAACAACTGCAACGTGGATTGTCCCTTTCGGAAAGAACGGGCAGGCCTCTTTGAGTACATAACCGGCATGTGCGATATGTCCTGCCTTTATATTGTGGCTGATGTCGATTATCCTGACATCCGGGTTGATGCTAAGAATGACGCCCTTCATAACCGCCACATAAGCATCACTAAGGCCAAAATCGGTTGTGAGTGTAATAAAGCTCATTGTCTTTATTGCCCGTTTTCAACGAGCCTGGGGACTATTTCTCCGGCTTTTTCGTTAAGGACAAAATCCATAAAACGGGAATTTGGGGTTATTTCGGGATTGATTTCTGCGAGTATAGTCCCTCCGGACTTAGCTTCCAGCACGAGAGAAACCGCAGGCTGGACAACAGAAGAAGTTCCAATAACAAGCATGACACTGCATGCCTTTGAGCTTGAATGGCTCGGTTGAGGATATCAGGGTCAAGGCTCTTTCCAAACCAGACCACATCAGGTCGCAAAAGGCCGCCGCAGGATTTGCATTTGGGTAATGGACCAAGGTCTGGAGAACGATCAACAGCAATCTTCCCGCACCTGGTACATCACACTTTAAAGAGGTTTCCATGAATTTCGACGAGGTTTTTACTCCCTGCAAGGAGATGTAGTCCATCCACGTTTTGAGTAATAAGGGTAAAATAAGGGGTAAGTTCTTCGAGTTTTACGAGAGCCGCATGCGCTTTGTTAAAGCTGACCTTGCTTATCAGGTCTAGACGCCAGTTGTAAAATTTCCAGACCAGTTCGGGATCCCTTGCAGAGGCCTCAGGTGTAGCGAGCTCAGTGGCGATGTAGTTTTGCCGGATGCCGCCTGCGCCTCGAATGTCGGAACACCGCTTTTAGCTGAAATTCCAGCCCCTGTAAGAACCACCACCCGCTCCGCCTTTTTAAGCGCTTCTTTTAGGGTATCAATCTCTTTTTCCATAATAAAAAAATGTAACCGTTCACAGGTTCAATGGTAATCGTTCATGGATCACTGCGTGCGCAGGAATCCGGCAGGCTAATAGTAAAGGCGCTTAAGGCACTGGTTCAGTTGAATAGGTGATTGAATTATATCAATAGGTTGCAGTTATTTATGACAAATCGATATAACTAATTATTTTAACAGAAATAATGGCATTCTTCATTTTAAGGTAAAAGTAGTTGACACTTATATTGGAACTATAAATTGTAAATTGCAGAAGAGGCTTATAGCCTCTTAAATCAGCGGCAGGATGCCGCCGCCACTTTTCTGCCAAGTGTAAAGTAAAAATGAAGGATGCCGAAATAATCTGCAAATTCATATTTGTTTACCTATTTAACTGAACCAGTGCCGGTAAATGAGGGACACCGATTATTCTGCTGTTTCTTTCTGAAGGTCTTCAATGCGCCTGTTAATCTCATCAACCTTCCTTTTCATTGCATCAGCCTCGGTTTTTAACATATTAATTTCATCCGAAGCGCTCATTTGATACGGTGCTCCATATCCTGGCACAAATCCAGCGTTACTTGCGGGATAAAAAGCCGCCCCGGGGTAACCGTAACCGCGTCCATAGCCAAATCCGCGTCCATAGCCAAATCCGCGTCCATAGCCAAATCCGCGTCCATAGCCAAATCCGAGGCCATAGCCAAATCCGAGGCCGTATCTTGGTCTGTATTCAACCCCGGCAGGGTTGCATAACCCTCGTGCGCCGCCGGTCATTGGTCCTTCTCCCCTTGGTCCTGTTCCATCAAATCCTGGCATTTTAAACACCTCCTGCATTTATTGATTTTCAATTGAGGCAGTTTCAACAAAGTGTTTTAACTGCCTCTTTTACTTTGGTTAGAACATTAAAAATGGCCAATTATTTAGTGCCCATCCATAAAGGGCTATTTCGGAGTCTCGCGGGCTCGCTTACCTGTCCGATATCTGCGTTGCGCTAAAATTTTAATCTTTGAAATGCTCAGTCTATTCCTCTGGTTAAAATTTCAGAGCGCCTTGATCTCGAACAAACTATCCTGTTTATGGATGCACAATTATTTAGAAATAAACACTAATCATCTCCTGCGACCCCTGCGGGAAAAGCTTGAAAACCTGCTTATGCCTCTCCCGGAACCTCGGCTTTGTCCCATACCACGTCCAGGGCCTTGACCTTGTCCTTGACCATAGCCGGAGCTTATGCCTCTTCCCGAGATTCCTCCATTAGGGATACCGGCGGGATTGCACATCCCACGGCCTCTTCCTGTCATGGGGCCTGCACCTTGTGGACCTGTTCCATCAAATCTCGGCATATTTAACACCTCCTTTCCTTCATAAGCGTTATCACCTCCCTGCCTACGCCTTATGCGTACTCCCGGAGGTATTTCAAAATGCCCTCCCTCAATACGGAGCGCCTTGCCCATTACCAGGGCTTCAGCAATAATGCCCCTTGCCTCGATCAGGATCCTCCCAAAGGTTTGCCTGGATATATTCATACGTTTGGCTGCCTCTTCCTGCCCCAGTCCTTTCAAATCATTCAACCTGATTGCTTCCAGGCCTTCAACAGGAAGTATAACTTCCGTGCTTTCCCATGACGGTAACCGGTTTGGTAAAAAGAGATCAACAATCGGTTTTCCCCGAACATATCTAAATTTACGAGGTCTTGGCATATAAACTCCTTTATGAGCATTTGCTCATAATATAAACATCATTATGCTTTGTGTCAAGTTATTGAGCGTATGCCCATAAAAAAATGCAGCCGTTCACGGGTTTAATGGTAGAAGGTAGATGGTATAAGGTGGATGGTTGATAGCTTAATATTCATGAGGGTAACTCATAGGCATTTTTCAATAAGTTCAAAAAGTCGTTTAGGGACGAGGATGAAATAATATCCCCGGACAGGCGCACAGATTCAGGTCAGGTCTGTTCGAACAAAAAACACAAAAGTTGCGGGAATAGTGAGCTATTTCAAGATTTTTGTGCTTTTAGATCCGGCAAAGATGGCCTGAAGCTGTGATGCATAGTTGGGGAAGTTAATTTGTCCTCGTTCCTTAATGGACAATCAAGTGAAGGAAGGTATGCATCAAGTAATTTGCCTGCGTCTTTGAGTTGATTTTTTAGCCAAAGATTATCACCATAAATTAGCGCTATTCCAACTTTTCTTTTATTTTTTCCATAGATTCTGTAACCTCATCCATAATTTCGGCGATATCTTCCTGTTTGAAATTCAGAAACTCCATTGCTCTCTCATCTATCATATACATCATAACGTCTAAGCTTTTGTCGATACCGCTCATTGTCTCAATAGAATCCGTTATGTGAGTAATAATATTCGCCAGATAAACTATGTACGCCAGATCATGTCCCTGTGATTTGAATGGGTTATGATGGTACCTTATGGCAGCACATAAAGCGGAGGGAATATGCCAGTATTTACATATCTCATATCCTGTTTCCGCATGATCAAACCCGAAAATATGTTTTTCCGCGTTATCATAAGTTTTCTTTCCATATTCCATAAACTCCTCAAAGTCTTCTTTCCTTTCAAAGATATAGTCATTGAGCATGAGTTTACCTATGTCGTGAATGAGTCCGGCCGAAAAGCTGTCTTTTTCCAGGTTTGGATTGCTTTTTTTTGCTATAATCCGCGAGCCAAAGGCAACTGCAAGCGAATGATGCCAAAGATCTCCTGAACTAAGGTTATATCCCTTTAATATTTTATCAAGGAGCCTGGAACTGCCTGCTACTGTGATAATTTCTTCCAGTGTTTTGTATCCAAGCATAACAGAGGCATGTTGGATTGAAGAAATCTTTCCGCTAAGGCCGTAATATGCGGAATTAGCTATCTTGAGGATATATGTTGCAATTGCCTGATCGGTTTCAAGCACTGCGGCAAGCTCTTTGGCGCCTGCTTTTTGATCGCCCATGATTTCTTGTGCTTTAATTACTACTTGAGGCATGGAAGGTAATTCTTTCAAGTTTTGCAGGATCTTCATTTTCAGATCTGCGCCGCTCAAAGGTTTTTCAATATCATTTATTGATGGAACGTTTTTATCCGGCGGTTCTGTTTTAGAAATGGCAGGCCTTGAAGAATTAATATTATCAATCTTTTTTGATCGCAAGTCGATTTGAATCCTGGCTTTACATTTTGGGCAGGGAAAGGCAATTTTCCTGCCTGTTGGAAGACGAGCATCCGGGATATTATATATTTTATGACAACCTGGACATTCTATTTTCATCTTTAACCTCTTTTCAAATTACGATATAGCAATGTGCTTAACATTGTTATCATCCTGTTCCATCTTATCCATTAGCCGTTCATCAATGCTGTGTATTAAAGGTTCTTCTCCAATAACAGCCTTTTCTATCCTGAGTATTTCTGCTGTTAATTTTTTCTCAATTATTATTTTTTTATCAGTTGCGGGTAAATAAATATCGAAAGTTGTTCCAAGTCCCTTACAGGAATCCACATCAATGTACCCGCCATGGGCTTTTATAACACCGTATACTGAAGCCAACCCAAGGCCGCTGCAATTACCGGGACCCTTTGTTGTAAAGAACGGTTCAAAAATGCGATCCATAATATCTTTATCCATACCTGAGCCTGTATCTCTGATTTTTAAATGTATATAATTCCCCGGACTTGGTTTATAGAGTTTACCCTTAATATCATTATGGCTGACGTTTCTAGTTTTTATAAACAGAGCTCCTGCATTTATCATCGCATCTAATGCATTTAAATAAAGGGCATACAGGAGGTGAATCAATTGATCCTGATCTGCCATTATCCCATAAATGTCCTCTTCAAGGTCATGATAAAACTTTATCTTATTGTTTTGCCTGGCAAATAAAGCAGAAGTTTCCTCTACTACGATGTTTAAATTAATCGGTTTGACCTGATATTGTCCCTCCCTTGCATAGCCAAGGAGCTGGTTTGTTATTTTGGAGCCTCTTTGAACTAATTTTTCAATGGTCTTCAACCTGCGGTAATTTGGGTGGTTGGAATCGGTATTGAAAAGCATTAAATCCGCATTACCCTGAATACCCATATTCAGGTTGTTAAAATTATGAGCAATTCCTCCTGAGAGGGAGCATAATGCCTCCTCAACTTGCCTGTACTCGGTAATATTATTCAGGCAGTTACGCAATTTCGCAGCGGGTAAATCAGCGCCTGAATACTCGGATGGAGGTATATAATAGCAATTATCATAAATCCTTGTGCCTATAACGCATATATTGTGTGTGTAAAGTACATCCAACAGCGTTTCAGGCGCAAACTTTCTCATGTCATACTGGCATATAATTAAACATTTGCTCCCATGAATAAATTCATTTATCCTTGCTTCATACTCAATCATACGTTCTGCTCCCGGAAGTTCATGGAGCGCCCAGTTCATTTCATCCATCACGCGAAGAGCGGAAAAACCTTCAGCAAGAGCGGTTTCCGTTTCTCTTTGCAGTAAGGCGATCATTTTATCCGGATCAAATACTCCTTTTTGCGTATATGATTTTTCAAAACCAAGAATTTTTAGTTGACCATTTCTCTTGTATTTTTCAATATCTGCAGTATGATCTTTCAGGTAGCCGGTAATCATGCCGACAGACATGGAATCAACGATATTAAGAACCTTCTCTTTCTGTTTAAATGCCTCATACAACAAAGATGTTATTAATTTTTGATGTTGTTTTTCCGTTTCGAAAAACCAGCACACGTGATCTCCTGGCCTGATCTCTGTAGTCATTTTTTTCTCCTGTTTGTTGATATGCAGAAATATTCTCAAATCAAATTCAAATGCTTTATACTTTTTCCGTAACCGTTCAAAGGTTCAGGGTTCACCCATTCAGAATTGGTTTTCGTACATTCTCTTTCAGCAATATTATGAATGGATGAACCTGCTGTATATACGATTTACCTATTCAAAACAAAGTTGCGATGAAAATAGGAGGTTGTCCGAGAATGCCCTTTTCCCCAAACTCTGCGTTATGCTCAAAAAATTATCCTCGAAATATCAACTATATGTCTGCGGAAATTTTTGGGCATGCCTTGATTTTGAAAAAAATTGCTCTTCTCGTATAGCCTCATAGGCTTTCTTTTTCCGACCAGGCTACCAAAGGTTGCCGGCATTCCATGTAGAGTGAAATATTATAACCTTCAACTTTCAACTTTGAAGCCTGAACCATGGAATCTGTTAACGAATATCTTTTTTTTGATAGATTTACAGTCTTTCCATTTTAGTTTATGCAGAAACCATGCCATGAATTGTTAGAGGCATATATTTTATCAGCCTTATATTGGATGAACAGATTAAATCTCAAGTTTTGAGATTATTTGCCGATAAAAAATATGAGTATCCTGCTTATTGCGAAGGGTAGACTCAAAATATAGTCAGGAAATGGCATTCTTCATTTTTACTTTACACTTGGCAGAAAATGGGCAGCGGCATCCTGCCGCTGATTCAAGAGGCTATAAGCCTCTTCTGCAATTTACAATTTTTAGTTCCATTAAAAGTGTCAACTACTTTTACCTCAAAATGAAGGATCCCCAGGAAATAACCCTTTTCAGATTGGGCTATGTTAATGAAGATTGCAAGGAGAGAGTCTATGGCAAATGTTAAGGAGCAAATATGTGAATGTTTAAAGATAAAAAAGGACAGTTTAAACGAAATTGCACTTGAAGATATTAAATTCTCTGAATATGCTCAGAATAATATCAATCAAGAGGTCAACGGAATGATATCCATTCACGATAAAAACAAACTGTCCATAGGCCGGGACACAGAGATGGATTATGGTATACCTTGCAAAGGTTTTTGGATTGAAGATTCAAAAGACCTTGTTCTTTATATATGGATCGATAATCATTCTAAAACAATAATAGTTCCTTCCGAGGCATGGATGGTCAGACGTGACAAAATAATTCATTAACCGAATGTTCTCGGACATCTTTTTTGTATTGATGCAAAAATGGCCGTAACCGTTCACTGATTCAAAGGTTCAGGCGTCCAAAATTCCATTCTTGTTCCTGAAATGCATCCCGAACATCTATCGACAGCCTCCACACTGTCCTTGTCGCTGCAAAATGGCTGTGCAGTCCTGCCTTGAGTCTGCGTGCCTGTTAAACAACAGATCTCAATAACATACAATATAATGGCGATGTTTAATATTGACATACAATAAGCGTTTCCATATACTTATTATCTTGGCTTTAAGATTTGAGCGTGATGTTTAGATTAGGGACGAGGACGAAATAACATCCCCGGCCAGGCGCACGGATTCAGGTCAGGTTTGTTCGATCTAAAAGCCAAAAAGTTGCAGGAATAAGGAGCTATTTCAAGATTTTTGTACTTTTATATCAGGCAAAGATGGCCTGAAGGTGTGATACATAGTTGGGGGAGTTAATTTGTCCTCGTTCCTTAGCAAAAAGCTATTTTTAAAGGGTTCTATTATGTGGCATCCTTCATTTTGAGGTAAAAGTAGCTGACACTTTTATTGGAACCTAAATCCTGCAAGCGTCGAGTTTGCCGAAGACCTGCCTGCTGCAGGCAGGTGCAAGGCGGCAAGGGCGCAGACGTACTA
>JAGGXA010000091.1 GCA_021163285.1 Deltaproteobacteria bacterium
CGTGTTATACAAGCACAACATTTCTGTAATTCGTTGATATTAAAAGCATAATCTTCTTCTTGAAAATAGTTTATGCAGGTTTTAGATTATATATTGTTTACGCCTAACATGCAAATCCTTCTTTCACAACACTCTCTTACCAAAAAAAACCGGATATTACCCTTAAAATAAAATATTGATATTTCATTTCCATTATGATAACGTTTAGATTTAATCAGAGTTGAATAGATTTCATATATCATATTTAATTCATAGGTTAAATATAATATAATCATTGTTATTGTGTTTATTTCGTCTTATACATTTTTCACAATGTTTAACCAAAATAAAGTTATAAGATTTTTGCCGAAAATTATCGCAGACAGGATAATAACTTATGTGAATTGGCGCTATAATATCACACCTCCGGACCCTGAAACGGCATTTTATAGACTTTATTTTTATTCTATGAGGCTGAATTCTATTAATTCGCGCCTGAACGGAAAGCTGAAATTGACATATTTCCGGTAGATCAGCGATATTTTCAAGAGCGAAGTTTTCAAACCACTCGCTGTTAACAGTTAGCTTTTAAAATCAAACAGATAGTTCTTTGATCCAATAGCTAACGGATAGATATTAACAGCTTTTCAAAAATCTTCATTTCTTGAATAATGTTTAAATACCCGAAACAGTATTTGTTTTTAGTTTTCGTTCAGGCATTAATTATCTTCGTTATCAAAGGAGATGCGGGATCCTCGTCCTGTTATTTACAGAACAGCAGGACTTATTTGATTTTAGGGGGGGGGAAGGCAAATGGAAAAAAAGATAGGCAAGCAGGGATACAGGGAGACGACCAGCCGCACAACGACCTGGTCCGGCATAGAATTAAAAGAGAGCTATGGGCCTGAAGATATAAAAGGATTTGATTATAAGAAAGAACTGGGAGATCCCGGACAATATCCCTATACCCGGGGAATTTACCCGAATATGTATCGTGGAAAATTATGGACAAGGCGCCAGCCATGGGGATTCGGAACACCGGAAGACACCAATAAACAGATGAAATATTTGATTGAGCATGGAAACACCGGCCTGATGGTCTTCAGGGATCAACCTACCATGCATGGACTTGACTCGGATCATCCCCTTTCCAGAGGAGAGGTGGGTGTAAGCGGGGTTCCGCTTGCCACGTTAAAGGACATGGAAGACCTGATGGCTGGCATTCCTTTAGACAAGGTAAGCTCGACCTTATTATGCGCTTCAATCGTTAGTCCGGTTATCCTTGCCCAGTATATTGCAGTCGCAAACAAGAGGGGGATCACTTTAGACAAATTGCGGGGCACCATTAGTAATGATCCGATTATGAGCTATATGTGCTATTCAAAAGAAGTTAATCCTCCGGAATTAGGGATCAAAATATGGGGCGACCTCGTAGAGTATTGTGCTGAGTATATGCCTTTATGGCATGCCGCTTATGTATCCTCATGTTATAACATGAGAGATTACGGTTTAGATGCTCCACAAGAGGTCGCTTTTGGATTGAAAATTGCCTGCTCCTTTATTGATGGCGCTCTCAGGCGGGGAATGGATATAGACAATGTGGCAAAAAGGATGTCTTTTTATTGCAACGCAGGAATTGATATCTTTGAGGAAGTAGCCAAGTTCAGGGCTATGAGGAGAATGTGGGCAAAGATGTTGCGTGAAAAATATGGGGCAAAAGATCCCGGCACTTTAAAATTCAAGTTTGCCGTGCAGTGCTCAGGTCATTCACTTGTTCCGCAACAACCTTTAAATAATATCGCACGAACCTCATTCGAGACATTAGGCGCTGTTCTGTCAGGGGCACAATCGATTTTTACCACCACATTTGTTGAGCCGATATGCCTTGCCACAAAGGAAGCACAAAGAAACGCTTTGGGCATTCAGGGGATAATAGCTCATGAAACAGGCGTTGCAGCAGTTGCTGACCCCCTCGGAGGTTCTTATTACGTTGAAAATCTGACGAACAAGATCGAAGAAAAAGCAACCGCTATCATGAATGATGTAGATAAACAGGGAGGCTTTGTCGCAGCCCTTATTAATGGCTGGGTGGAAGAAAAGATAGATAACGGCAACCTGCGTTATCAGCAGGAAATTGAAAATGGGGAACGTTTGATTGTTGGGGTAAATTACATGACCATACCTCCTGAAGATGATATGGATACCCCCGGTGGGGTGCTTGAAATACCTCCTGAAACAGAAGAAAGGCAGCTTGCAAGGTTTAAAAAGGTCAAAGAATCCAGAAATTACGAAGATGTTAAATCATCTATCAAAAACCTTCGCGAAGCAGCAAAAAAAGGTGAAAATGAAAACCTGATGCCTCACATAATTAAAGCTGTCGAGTCAATGGCCACTGTTGAAGAAATAATGGGAACAATACGAAATGCTTATGGTTATACATGGGATCCCTGGGATTACAGACAATCACCATTTGAAAATGAATAAAACTGGAAGGCTGTCCGGGGAAAAGGGCATTTCCGGACAGTCTTACAGGTTTAATGGTTCGGTGTTCAAGATGTTAAATGTTATAAGGGGGTTAATTTGGGCAGAAAAATCAAGGCAATTATAACAAAAGTTGGTCTGGATTCACATGAAAGGGGCGCTAAATTAGTTGCGACCGCTTTAAAAAATGCAGGAATGGAAGTGGTTTATTTGGGCAGTTTCCAAACACCTGAAGGTATAGTCAATACCGCTATCCAGGAAGATGCCGACATTATTGGAGTTAGCTGTCTCAGTGGTGAACACCTGACTCTTGTTCCAATTATTATTGAACTAATGAAAAAAAACGGCATCGGGCATATTCCTCTGATCGCAGGGGGTGTGATTCCAAAAAAGAATATTCCGGTTCTAAAAGCAGCAGGTGTAAAAGAAGTCTTCGGTTATGGAACAACAATGGAAGATATGGTTCAATATGTTAAGGATATATGCAACAATAATTAGTAATTAGGGTTCGCGCAAGATTAACTTTACAGAATTGATGCTCATATTCAGGTTATGTTCGAAGTCTCGCAAGCTTGTCTTCCTTGTGGATTCAAAAGAGCGGAAGGCACAGTAATAATGGGCTATTTCAAGGTTTATGCTCTTTGAAATCTGCCGAAAATGACCTGAAGATGAGATGCCGAAATGTTAAGTTATGTTACTTAGGGACGAGGACGAAATAACTTCCCCATGTAGGCGCGCAGATTCAGGTCAGGTTTGTTCGATCTAAAAGTACAAAAATCTTTGTAACTGCTCAGGTGTGATAGACTGAAGGCCAAAGGTTAAAGGTAACACATGGGGTTGTGCAGCCGTGCGTACCTTTGCAAATGAAAACCATATGATTTTCTGTTAAAAATGACTACCCTTCAGCCTTCGTCTAAACACCTGAACAGTTACCGATCTTTTCAGGTAATAACTTTGGTTACGCTATCTTTTGATCTTAAAGCCCCCGTCTGCTTGTTATGTCCCATGCCTGGCATCTCCCCTTTTTACCTGAATCATTTCCTGCAACCCTGTAAAAACATTCAAGAATGCAACTCTGCCATCAGGAAAAGAAAATGCAAATGACACCATTAAAAGGAATTAAAATTTTAGATTGTTCAAATTTATTGCCGGGCCCCTATTGTACTATGATACTTACTGCAATGGGCGCTGAAGTTGTAAAGGTTGAACCTGCCGGCATGGGCGACTTTTTAAGAAGGATGCTGCCCGAATGTTTCGCATTTCTGAACCGGGGCAAAAAGAGTATCACACTTAACCTGAAAATGGATGAAGCAAGGGAAATACTCTATCGCAAAGTTAAAGAGTCGGATGTAATGCTTGAGGGATTCAGGCCCGGAGTTGCAAAGAAACTGGGAATCGATTTTGAGAAGATTAAAACGATAAACCCCAATATAATCTATGCTTCTATCTCCGGTTATGGACAAAGCGGTCCGTATGTATCCCGGCCGGGGCATGATATTGATTTTCAAGCCATATCAGGCGTTGTAAGCGTTACAGGAGACCCTGACAGACAAGGAGGCGAACCTGTCGGTTTTCAGGCCTCGGATATAGCAGGAGGTATTTTTGCCCTGATTTCCATACTTGCCGCCCTTGCCGGCAAAAAAGAAAAAGGTGAAGATAAGGCGGAATACTTCGATATATCGATGACTGATAGTCTGATCATGTGGATGCTCCCAAGAATAGTTGAGTATTTTTCCATGGGGACTCCCAAAAGAGAGGATATTATGGGTCGAGGGGCATATGGCGTCTTCGAGGCAAAGGACCATAAATATTTAAGTATCGGCGTGGTGGAAGAACATTTCTGGGAGAGACTCTGCAGGTTAATGGATATGAATGATCTTCTCGAAGACCCGGAATTGAGGTCGTGGAAGGGACGAAATAAAAATCGGCACAAGATCCGGCCAAGGCTTAAACAAAATTTTATGACGAAAGACAGGGATGAATGGGTCAGGTTATTGTTGGAAGCAAATATCACGGCAGCCCCGGTAAATGAAATAAAAGACTTGCTGGCGGATCCTCAAATAAAATATCGCGGGATACTCGGCATTGACGAAAAAGGCAAATTTACGGCCCAGAAGACCAAGCCTTATATTGTCCCCGAGTTAACAGCGGATTTAGACGATTCACCGCCTCCGGGACTGGGAGAACATTCTGAAGAAATAATTGGAAAGCTAGGCTATTCACCTGAAGAATTTAAGGAGTTTAAGGAGAAAGGGGTTATTTAGGGTTTGAACGGAAGCATTATTAATCAAAATAAAACAAGACGTCAGTATTTGTTTACTTGTAACTGTTCACGGATTTAAAGGTAGAAGGTAGATATGATATATTGATTTTGTGCGAGCGTGGGGGCGAACCTTGTGTTCGCCCATTGATTATTTACCCCTTTAATTATTCACACGTTTTAAGGGCGAATACAAGATTCGCCCCTGCGAGATATTGCCGGATACAGTGGCAGAATTTCCAGTTTCTGATTTCTGTTTTCAACGTTCCTTGAACTGTTACGTTTATTTGAATGAAGTTTTATGTGTTAAGGGAAAAACAAAAACATTTTTTGGCATCCTTCATTTTGAGGTAAAAGTAGTTGCCACTTTTCTACCAAATGTAAAGTAAAGATGAAGGATGCCCATTTTTTGAGCTAATACTTAACACCCAAAAGCTAATCGTTTTAAATCTTCCTTCAGAAAAAGAGCTGGAAACACTTGTTTTATCAACATGACAGACAGTTTTCGTTAAGGCGCTATTTAATGGATGTCCCGTTGAAATATCAATGTTTGGACAAAAACAGGGAGACGTTTATGGATTTTGAATACAATGAGGAACAGACTATATTGAAAGATACTCTTCGCAAGTTCATGGATAAAGAGATCATTCCCCTTGCAAACGAGTATGAAGCGGAAAGGACGCAGATAACAAAGAAAATTATCAAGAAATTAGAGCCCTTTGGTTATGTTGGCGCAACGGTGCCTGAAGAGTTTGGCGGATTTGACCTTGATACGGTTTCATATTGTATAATGGTGGAGGAATTGGGCCGTGCCTGGGGTGGATTACGCACAATGATGACTGTTTCCAATCTTGTGACAACGATCATCTACCAGTTCGGGACAGAAGAACAGAAAAAAAGGCTGCTTCCTCCCTTAATCAGCCTTGACTATATGGCTGCATTTGCCCTTACAGAGCCAAATGCAGGTTCGGATGCAGGTTCAGTGGAAACTACGGCCGTGCGTGATGGAGATGATTATATCCTGAATGGCACCAAGACCCTGATTACCAATGGCAGCATTGCAGATGTTGTCTGTGTATTTGCATCTGTTGATCGCAGCAAAAAGGCAAAGGGCATAACAGCGTTTCTCGTCGAAAAGGAAAAATCAAAATACAGTACAAGCAAGATACTCAAGATGGGAATGCACTCTTCAGTATTTTCCGAGGTTGTATTTGAAGATTGCCGGGTACCGGCATCCAGTATCCTTGGAGAGGAGGGAAAGGGCCTGAAAGTAGCGTTAAACGGATTAAACGTGGGGCGATGCATTGTGGCCTTTGCAGTAATAGGGCTTGCCCAGGCTTCTCTTGATGCGGCAGTGCGTTACGCAAAGGAGAGGACTCAATTCGGAAAACCTATAGGACAGTTCCAGCTTATTCAGGAAAAGATTGTGGACATGGCAATGGAACTTGATGCCGCGAGACTTCTCGCTAACAGGGCAGCTTTTATGATTGATAAAGGCGTCAACTGTATAAAAGAGGCCTCCTTCGCGAAGTTGTATGCAACTGAGGCTGCTTTGAGGATCGCCGACAAGGCTATTCAGGTTCATGGGGGTTATGGTTATTGTCAGGAGTATTTAGTCGAAAGATACTATCGTGATGCAAGACATCTGACAATGGCTGAAGGCAGCAGTGAAATCCAGAGACTTATCATAGGCCGGGAAATTCTTGGGTTGTCGGCTATAATATAATTCATAACCGTGAACACTTAGGAACGAGGGTTTTTTGCCATTCTCCGAATGGGACAATAATAAAGGAGGTCAAATAAAAAATGGGTAAGAGCAAATTCTTTGAAGACCTGAACATAGGCGACAAATCGGTTTCCGCCGCACGAACGGTTACCGAGACGGACATAGTGAATTTTGCCGGGCTTTCCGGTGATTATAATGTAATACACACTGATGCCCTGACCGCGCGGAAATCACCATTTAAACACCGTATAGCACATGGCTTGCTGGTACTATCCATCGGCTCGGGACTTTTTACGACCAGCGATTTAAACCTGGCCATAAGAGCAAATGTTCTTGCCCTTTTGGAAATAAAATGCAGGTTCTTAAAACCGGTTTTCATAGGGGACACAATTCATGCGGATGCTGTGATCGTGGACAAAAAAGAGACGAGTAATCCTGATCATGGCATTATAATTATGGAACGGACTATTTTTAATCAGGATGACGTAGCAGTGCAGAAGTTCGACGCAGTATTAATGATTAGACGTCAGCCCAAAGAATAATAACATCTATTTTTGGAGGTATAAAAAAATGGGAACAGAAGGAAAAATCGCAATAGTTACAGGTTCCGGAAGTGGAATTGGACGCGCTGTAGCCCAGAAACTTGCGGCAGAGGGCATTAAAGTCGTGGTAAATGATGTAGTAAAGGAACATGGTGAAAAGACTGTTGCAGATATTCGTTCAAGCGGCGGGGAGGCAACGTATATTGGTGCGGATATCTCAACATGGGATGGCGCCAGAACGCTTATAGACAAAACGGTCGAGACCTACGGCACCCTGGATATTCTGGTAAATAACGCAGGCATTACCAGAGATAAACTTATAAAGGACATGGAAGAGAAAGACTGGGACATGGTGCTTAATATCAATCTGAAGGGCGCGTTTAACTGTTCCAAGTTTGCAACCCCGGTAATGGTTGAGAAAAAGTATGGCAAAATAGTAAATCTTTCATCAAGGGCGCACCTTGGCAACCCCGGACAGGCAAATTATTCATCTTCAAAAGCCGGGATTATCGGTCTTACCAAATCAATGGCGCTCGAGTTCGGTCGTTTTAATATCAACGTCAATGCCGTTGCGCCGGGTATGGTCGCAACAGAGGGGTTGAAGACTATCCCTAAGTATGACCTGGTACTTGAAAGAGCGCTCAAGATAACCCCATTAAAAAGAATCGGCCAGCCTGAAGATATTGCAAATCTTATCTATTTTCTGGTCAGTGATGATTCGAGTTATATCACGGGCGAGGTTGTCCATATAACAGGTGGGCGCTATTAGGATATCACCACCACCTGAGCGTCCCCTCTGTTCCGGACATTGCGAGGAATGAATGAGATTCCTTGCTTTTCCCCGGAGAGCCTCCGAAATAATTTGTTTCAGGGACGGGGACAAAATAATATCCCCAATGAGGCACACAGATTTAGGTCAGGTTTGTTCGATCTAAAAGCACAAATGAAATAAACAAGGGGTCAAAAGTAGAATTGGCCCCATTACTAACACATTTCCAATACCAGCGTAGAAACAGGTATGGAATGCATTTCCATGCTGGAGCATGAAAACAAGAAATCTTGTATTCGCCCTTAAAATGCGCGAATAATCAGAGAGGTAAATAATCAAGGGACGAACACAAGATTCGCCCCCACGCCTGCGCAAAATCAATATATGTCATATCAACCTTCAATCTTTGAATCCGTGAACGGTTACCGGAATTTTTAAAAATTTGCCCGAGGGATAGTAAATTGTTTTTTATGTCTTGTTTCGTGTTTTCGTGATTGTTTTTGAATAGTTTTCAATGGTACAGGTCAAATAATTTGTTTTAACAGAACTTTAATCAAGGATAATAAAATGAACCAGGCGACTTTTGATAAAGAGAGGATAGATCCTGTCCTTGCAGATATGTTTATACCGCCATCTTCTCATGATAATGAAACTCATTTGGTGGCAAGTAAGTGTAATAAATGCGGCGTCTATTTTTTCCCAAAGAGGCATATTTGCCCCAACTGTTTTGAAGAAGGAACACTCGAAGATAAATATTTGAGTAACGAGGCATCGATCTATACATACTGCGTGGTCAGGGCCGCACCTGTTGGATTTGATTCCCCTTATATTCTGGGCTATGTGGATTTGCCCGAAGGCATACGAATTTTCACTATGATCGAAACGGATAATATGGATGATTTAAAGATCGGCGCCAGAGTAAGATTGATAGCGGGGAAGATACGCCGGGATGAAAATGGAGAGGATGTCATGGGATATAAGTTCAGTGTTATGAAGGAGAGATAAAAGATGCGGGAAATAAGCATAGTAGGCGCCGGCATGACCAAATTTGCAAAGATGCCGGAAAGAGATGTCATAGACCTTGGCCGCGAAGCATGTATTAAGGCAATCAAGAGTTCGGGGGTTCCGAGAAAGGATATACAGATCGCTTATTGCGGAACAGCACGTACCGGACAATTATTAAACCGGGAATGCGGCGTTGGGCAGACCATACTCCTCGATATTGGTATAAGCGGGATTCCTGTAACAAGCGTCGGCAATTTCTGCGCAAGCGGTTCCTCTGCCTTAAGAGAGGCATATCTTGCAATTGCTTCAGGCATGTATGATGTCGCCCTTGCCATAGGCGTTGAAAAACTCTCTGTTCGGAAAGGAAAGGGGCTGCCTTTAACTTCTGACGGTGTTACCCTGCTTACTGCATTAGGTTTTTCCCCTCCGGCGTATTTTGCAGAGATCGCGACTCGTCATATGTATGAATTCGGCACTACGGAGAAACAGATGGCCCTTGTAACCGTCAAAAACAGAGGTCATTCCCGATATAATCCGAACTGTCAATATCAAACGTCGGTAACCGTTGAAGAGGTATTGGCTTCCCGGCCGATTGTTGACCCTTTAAGGATGCTTAATTGCTGCCCAACCACCGATGGAGCAGGTGCCATACTATTGTGCGCCAAAGACCTGGCCTGGAAATATACGGATAAACCTGTGGATATTATTGCCTCATCATTACATTTTGGTTTGTATGAAAAGAATAAGGATATGACGACATTTAACAGCGACAGGGCGTCCGGCAAAGAAGCCTATGAAATGGCCGGGCTTGGACCTAAAGATATTGATGTTGCCGAAGTACATGACTGTTTTAGTATAGCGGAAATCCTTCATTATGAAGACCTTGGGTTTTGTCCACGCGGTGAGGGCGGACCCTTTGTTGAGCAGGGGAAGGCGGATATTGGAGGGGAAGTTGCCATTAATCCGAGTGGAGGTCTGTTATCAAGAGGCCATCCACTTGGGGGAACCGGCCTTGCGCAGACAACTGAAATATTCTGGCAATTACGCGGAGAAGCAGATAAACGACAGGTCCCGGGTGCAAGAGTCGGCATGACTCATACCATGGGAGGATTTCAAGATAGCATAGAATTGGCGGATGTAGCGTCAAGTTGTATTCATATATACCGCCAGGGCTGGTAAAATATTATGGTGAATTAAAAAAATCTGCATTTATCGCAGAGATAAATGGTCATTCTTCATAAATGATCAAAAGTAATTTACACTTTTAATCTTTCTCGTTTTTTCGTTCTCATGCTCCAGTGTAGGAATGCATGGTTGGAATTAAGCGAAAAACAATATCTAAAAAATGTAAACTACGTTTGAAGGATGTCGATAAATAATTTTCTCTTTGCCGTTGAGAGGATAGCAAAGAAAAACTTCTCAATTTAGACAGTGCCTGAACGAAAAAGCATGGTTTTCGTTCGGACAACCTCTTAAGAGGCTGTCCGGGAACAGCAATTTTTTCCAAAATCAAGGCTTGTTCAAAAAATTACCGCAGGCATCTAGTTGATATTCCGAGGATAATTTTTTGAGCATAACGCAGAGTTTGGGGAAAAGGGCATTCTCGGACAACCTTCCGGTATAAAAAAACTATTAATATAATAAGGTAAAAATCCAATGAGAAAACTACTTCATGATCCGATTTTTGATCTCAGAAATTCAGTTATTGAAAATAAAGTAATGCCTTTAAAAGAGGCAGTGAGCCGTTTTGTCCGAAAAGGGATGTTGATTCATACCGGACAAACAAATATCCGCTGGTGTTGTGCCATTTATAACGAGATAGCCCGTCAGTTCTGGGGAAAGGAAGGAGACCTTAGCCTGGTTGGAGTATCCATGAATTTTCCTCAATCCATTTTAGTTCATGGCGGAATAGTCAAGAAGATTATCACCAGTTATTTTGGTGATCCATACATTATTCCAAGCCCTAACCGCGCTTACACGCGTGCGCTTGCAGATGGATCGCTTGAGATCGAAAACTGGTCAATTTATACAATATCTTTAAGATTAAAGGCTGCGGCCAGAGGGCTTCCGTTTCTCCCCACTCACTCCTTGGCAGGAAGTGATCTTGAAAAAGAAAATAAGGATAACTTCATCCAGATTGATGATCCCTTTGATAAGGGTAAAAAGATCGGCCTGGTTAAGGCCCTTTACCCGGATTTATCAGTCATCCATGCCTGGATGGCCGATACCGAAGGCAATGCCGTTTTCAGTCCGCCGTATACTGATAATATGGATGGGGCAATGGCGGCTAAAGAAGGTGTATTACTTACAACAGAGAAGATTGTTTCAACTGAGACTATCCGTAAATATTCACACATGGTGGGTCTGCCCGGAAAATATGTATGCAGTGTCTCCGAGGTTCCCTTTGGTTGTCACCCAAGCGGGTTATCTACGGTTGGTCTTGAGGGGATACCTCTCTATGTTGAGGATTACGATTTTGCTGAAGAGGCACACCAGTCTTGTAAAAATCCCGACACGTTTCAAAAATGGATAGATAAGTGGGTTCTTTCCTGCGAAAATCATGAAGATTACCTGAGTAAACTTGGCTATGATCGAATATTACAACTCAAAGGAGATACCCATCCCGACGCATGGCAGTATAATATTGAGGCAGTAGACAAGATATCAAAAACCGGAAAATACACTCCTATTGAAATGGCTGTTGTTGTAATGGGGAGGAAATTAAAAGAAAGGGTCGAAAATGAGAAGTATCATACCCTGTTAGCCGGCGCCGGAATTGCTAATCTTGCTGCATGGCTGTGCTACTACTCACTTGAAGAAGACGGCAAATCGGTTGACCTGCTGGCGGAGGTCGGGATGTATGGCTATGCGCCAAGACCTACCCAACCATTCATTTTCGGTGGAAGAAACTTCCTTTCATGCAAAAAGACTACTGATACTGCAACAATTATGGGACTCTTTGTAGGCGGGGTAAATGCATCCTGTATCGGAGCGCTCGGCGCTGCACAAATCGATGAACATGGAAATCTAAACACGACACAGGTCTCGAAGGATACTTACATTGTCGGCTCCGGCGGAGCCAACGACGTAGCAAGCAGAGCAAAGGAAATTATTGGTATAGTCGTTCACGGTAAATCAAGAATGCCCAAGGATGTATATTATATAACATCACCAGGCAGGATCGTAACAACCGTTGTTTCAACCATGGGTATATTTACAAGGCCTGATTCAAATTCCAGGTTTACTCTAACGGGTTATTATCCTCATAAGGAAAAGGATACCGAAACAATTATTAAAAAGATAAGAGATCTGTCGGAATGGTCATTTGATGTGTCGGATGACATTAAGGAGTTGTCGCCTCCCACCACGAGGGAACTGGAACTTATAAGGATTTTTGACCCACATCGCAATTATTTCGGCCCGCTGCCAACATAGGTATTGAGAAATTAATAAGAGCAAAAACCTTGAAATAGCCCCCTATTGCTGCGCCTTTTGCTCCTCAAAATCTAACAAAACTAAATCTGAGCGCCAATTCTGTAAAGTTATTTTTACGCGAACCCTAAGGGGAGGGGGGGGACATAACGGCTTGATTGTTATGCCTATTCTTGATTGTTATATCTATTTATGTTTATAGATAAAATTCGTATCGGTAAGTATTGTCGATACTGAAGGTTATCTTTTTTTAACTACTCAGGTGGTGGATAGGCTGAAGGCTGAAGGCTGTTAAAGAAAAGCGCATTTTGAAGCCATGTTTGGCGCAAAAATCAGACATTTCCGCCAAAGTACGGCAATTGTACTCCTCTGTCCCCTTCAGTCCGACTACGTGATATGTGATGCATAAAAGAGTTTACGGATCATAACAACGGCATATTTGTCTTACGCAGGGGCGAATCTTGTATTCGCCCCTAATCCGGCCGGTCACAAAGATCGCCCCTACTGGATATTGTTGGATACATTGACAGTGAAAATGAGTTTTTGGACAGGTCAAGCAAACAATAGTCACATGGGAACCCCACATGGTATGCATTCCCGCGCTGGAGCGCGGGAACGGGAAAAAAATTCATAATCACCGGAACTTACAAATGAATCATTGAAATATCCATATTCATCATGAATATTTCTACGCCACATAGGCTGAGGCCCTACAAAACATCCTTTGTTTAATAAATCATCTCTATTCCTCCCGTCCTTCCACGTATAATAAATAACCAACTGGAGTACAGTTTTCGAATATTTCATTTTCTGTTTCCATAATTATAACATCTGCGTAAACAAGACTGATTTCCGGAAATATTTCAAATGTTTTAACCATGAATTCCAAAGCGTCTTTGCGATGACGGTCATCCGTATTTGCATTAGTAATATATTTACCTGTTGATGCTTTTATGCCTCTATTCCACGCTGCATAAACCGTTTCGCGCTCATCGGTTTTTTATGTATTTTATGTTTGAATATTTTTTTTGAAATTCTTTGACAATTGCTTCTTCGTTCTGCTCTGAACCGCCGTTAACAACGATAATTTCTAATCTGTCAGCAATTTTGTCTACGCTTCCAGATCTTCCAGGCAGCCGCGAATAAACCGCTCGGAATTATAGGTAGATACAATGGCAGGCAGAGACAAGTTAATCATCTTTTTCCAGATTTTCCGCCTTTACAGTTATTTTTTCAATAGGAAAGTAATGTTTTGCGTGAATGAATCCTTTTTTTCGTAAAAAAGAAAGATCATAAAAACCATATGGCACATTTTTGGAAATTCCCCATTTTTCCTTAAATATTTCCCAGTTTTTATACAGACTTTCCCGATAATCAATTTTTGCGCCGGCAAATGTGCGACTTCCAAAGTGATGGACAAAACAATCTTTAACTATACACGGCTCATATCCAGCCAGCTTGGCCCTCAAATTGAAATCGTCATCTTCAAAATTACCAATGCCATAGCGCGTATCCAGTCCACCAATTTTATCTATAACAGCCCTTTTAATCAACATGCAAAACCCGATTACACGCATATACGGCAAAGTTTTCCCGGAATATTTATTTGAAAATTTCAAAGCAAAATCATTGAGACCGTCAAGGGTTTCTGTATTATACGTCAGATCTTCAACAAGTTGTGGCTTTGCAACATAGTTAGACATGGGGCCAACAATTCCGATTTTCGGATCTTGCTCTGCGCATGCAATCAATCGCCCCAGCCAGCCCGGAGTAACAACAATATCATTATTCATCAAAAGAACATAATTACCCCTCGCCGCCGCCATCCCCTGATTATTGCCAGCAGCAAACCCAAGATTCTCCCTGTTCTTGATTATCTTTATCCCGACTCCCGACTCCCGACTCCTGACTTCCGATTCAAGATACTCCACCGTGCCGTCAGTAGAACCGTTATCAACAACGATCAGTTCAAAAGGCTCTCTGGTATGTTTAAAGATGCTGTTAATGCACTTTTTGGTGTATTCGAGCTGGTTAAGGGTGAGGATGATGATGGAGGTATATTGATTTTGTGGAGCAGTTTGTTCCAAATTATTGATGGAAAACAAATTTTTCTTCTGAACTCCCGATGTCACTCGTTGTGCATCTGAAGTGATCCACTCTACCAGTTGTTCAGTAGATTGAAAATTTATCCCGCGCTCTTTCCATACTTTTCGTGCGTAAACTCTGTATTTCTCGTTAATCAGACATTTTTTTGACCTCGGATCGTCCATATAATCCAATTGTATTAGTGGATAAAGATACCCCACAATATAGCCGGTGCTTGACAGCATCTGCTGATATTCCGTCCACCCGTGAATTTTGAACGCGGGATTGTATTTCATCAGACCAAATTGCTGTTGAATCGATTTTTTCATTAGGTAACAGCATCCACCGATATGCGTGTCCTGCAAAATTCGGATATCGTTCTCGGAATAGAGCTTATCCTGAGCGTCCTCATCGTTAAAGTCTTCAGGCCGGAAATGATAACCTCCGACAACTGCAAGTTTTGGTACCTTCTGGTGGGCTGCAACCAGCCGTTCCAGCCAGCCTGGTGGAACTAATGTGTCGTTGTCAACCTTGCCGATCAGTTCGCTATCAACCCTGTTCCAGAAATCATTGGTCGGACCGGGCAGCCCCTCGTTACATGAATTATAGCGGATGTCCTTGATCCTATCCGGATATTTCAGGCGTGTCTTTTCCAGCCATTCCCGTGTTCCGTCGGTGCTGTAATTGTCAACAATATATAAGTCAAAAGGATAACGGGTATTTTTCATTAAGGTATGCAGTGCCTCCCGTGTATATTCCAGACGATGATAGGTAAACATTAAAATAGCAACACCTGGAAATTTTCGTCGGCCTGCTTCGGAAAGCGTTAATTCGTAAATAAGTCCTTCCCTTTTTTTTTGTTGCAGCCAGAGGTATTCATCAAGGGCACAATTACTAATTTCAACATGGATATGGAAACCTCCACCTCTGGTCTCTATCTGATCAAGAGCAATTTTTATTTCAGTAAAATTATCTTCTACATGAAAATCAATCCGATGGAACTTATCCCAGGTGATTTGGAAACTTTTAGTGTAACGCTTTGAAATACGTTCTGCTTCCTTCTGCACGTTCCCTATACGTTTGTTTCTGTTTTCGATTCCTTCCGGGTTGCGGTAATAAACGCCAATTTTTTTTTGGGCATGTTGCATTGGATATTTTTGAGATATCCGGCACCAGAACTCACGGTCACCGGAGGAAATAAAACTCTCGTTGAAATATCCAAACTCCTCATGGACGCTTTTACGCCAGACGGGCATAGGGCCTGGATAACAACTTCTCAAGAGTGTACCACGTTCGTAAGGGGGATAGTCCATCTCTTCAATGATATTAGCGTTTCCCAAAATACAGTTTTCCGTATCTGTAATCTGGAAATTGCCGTAAGCCAAAACAACATCAGGATTTTCTTCAAGCAAATTCACCAGGACTTCAATAGAATCAGCATACCGCCTGTCATCCGTATTTGCATTAGTAATATATTTACCTGTTGATGCTTTTATGCCTCTATTCCACGCGGCATAAACCGTTTCGCGCTCTTCAGTTTTTATGTATTTTATGTTTGAATATTTTTTCTGGAATTCTTTGACAATTGCTTCTTCATTCTGCTCTGAACCGCTGTTAACAACGACAATCTCTAATCTGTCAGCAATTGTCTGCGCTTCCAGATCTTCAAGGCAGCCGCGAATAAACCGCTCGGAATTATAAGTAGATACAATGGCAGAGACGAGATAATCATCTTTTTCCAGATTTTTTGCTTTTACAGCCAGCTCTTTTTCTTCTGGTTTTAATTTATAATATTCCAGTTTATACAAATTTTGTCTGGCATCTTTGTTGGCAGGATCAAGCTTAAGCACAATCTTATAAAACTCTATGGCATTATTAAATAATTGCAGAGTTACACAGATATGACCCATTATCAGCAAAGTCTCAAAATCCTTTGGATTGGCAGCTATAATTTTATTATAAATCTGCATTGCATCTTTTACCTGACCCAGTTCAACATAATAAAAATCAGCCAGGTTTTTCTGGAATGCAATATTTTCAGGCTGGAGCTCCGCCGCTTTTTGATAATGCTGTAATGATTTCTCTTTATCGCCGGATTTATAATACAAAACACCAAGGTCATTATCGGCTAACGCATAATCAGGATATAATGCCAAAAACATCTCAAGCGCTCCAATCGCTTCTCTTTCTTTCCCGCTTCCGACCAGTTTTTGAATCTCAGCATACAAAGTCTGAAGTGATTTTACAGAACTCACCTGAACATCATTATGGTTTTTATCCGAAAATTCCATTAATCATACCTTTCCATTCCGTAATAACCTGTCGAATTCCTTCTCCCAGAAACGCAGTGTTGGTTTTGGTGCTTTGAGCAAGAGACTAACTTCCTGAATGCTTGAAGGTTGGTTTTCCATATCAATATATTACCTAAATCCTGCAAGCGTCGAGTTTGCCGAAGACCTGCCTGCTGCAGGCAGGTGCAAGGCGGCAAGGGCGCAGACGTACTACGATACTTC
>JAGGXA010000124.1 GCA_021163285.1 Deltaproteobacteria bacterium
GGCGCGGTTTCCACGGCAAAAAGTGGATTTCCTGTAAAAACAATGATAATAGAAAAACATATTGAAATAAAATTAAATCTGTTTTTCATAAAAGCCCCCGCGTTTTCAGTTTTCAGTAAAAGCATACCCATAATATCTTGAAAATGTTTATACAAATCTGCGCATAATCGTAAAGACCTCTTCCATACTTCCAAATCCTCAAATTTCAAAATAACCTCCAGCGCTGATAACTGACAATTGATTATATAACGCGAATTAATTTTTATCAAGCAGCAATAAACCAATTTTCTCCAGCGCTTCCTTCCCTTTCTGCTTCTACTTTCGATATTCATTTTTAAAAATTTCAAATATCTTTGGTTAGTGCCTTACTCCTGAACTTCTGCCATATAAACAAGAAAATTATAACGAAAATTTAGCTACAAATTTTGTAGGTGGTCAACTTGATATCTGTAAATACAGTGAATTTAGCCGGGGTAGGGGCAGAATCTATTTCTGCCCCTGTATCTTTGGCTTTAGACATAATATTTATCTTCCTGCCATTTCAGTGGATTATTTCGGATGTATTCCGCAATTTGATAATACGATTTTTCATTACGGATGATATGTTCGTAATAATTGCGCTGCCAAATTCGTTTTTCAAAAGGCGGCACAATATTTAATTGTACCATTTTTATGTATTCAATTGTTGTATGCCGTTTAAATGATTGCACAATTTTGGGTATAGCCGGGGTAGGGGCAGAATCTATTTCTGCCCCTGTATCTTTGGCGGACATGGAATCCGCGGATATGGACAGGGCGGATATGGAATCCGCCCCTACAGTGGTGATTTCAATGATTCCGTGAACATGGTTTGGCATAATGACAAATTCATGCAATTGAATATTGCGGAAATCATTCGGTATTCCGTTCCAAATCCGATGGACCATTATTCCCGCATTATTCAATATTAGGACAGGGCGGATATGGAATCCGCCCCTACGGTTTTCAATATCACCTAATAATTTTGATCGGTTTTGGGTGCAAATGGTGATAAAATACAATCCCGATTGGGAATAATCATATCCTTTCAACCGAATAGATCGGCGGTGGTGGATGTCCGAATTGTATTTTGCCATTTTAATTTACCTTTGTTTTCCATTGCGACACGGATTGGGCGGATATGGAATCCGCCCCTACGGCTCTGCCGCGTCACAGACAATCCATAAAAACCTTTGCGATTTCGGGAATCCTGGGCCCGGGAATGGTCATGAAACGGTCGTTAATAATAAAAATCTTTCCATCTTTTATTGCCCGTACCGTGCCCAGCCGGCTCCAGAGCACAAGAACCCTGTTTTGGTCCGGCGCTTTTTCAGCCGCCATAACCTCAATGATCACCTCGGGGTCTCTAACCAGAATCTCTTCCTGGCCAATCTGGGCATACGCCGGGCCAAGGTCTTCAAAGATATTTTCCCCTCCGCAGATACGCAGGATCTCTCCGAGGAAACTCTTTCCTCCCGCCACCCAGATATTTTGCAGCCGATCAACATCACGGCTTATAACCAAAAGGACTCTTTTTTTGCGAAGATTTTTCTTTTTTGCAGTGATTTTTGCCAGCCCGGCCTTTATGTTACTGACCAGCGCTTTTGCTTTTTTTGTTGCGCCGAAATGACTCCCGATCAGCAAAATGGATTCATAGGTATCGGAAAGGTTGTCAAACCGTGTTTCCAGCCATGGCACGCCGGTTTTTTTAAAAAAGCCCCTTAACTTGGCATCTGTTTTCAATATAACCGCATCCGTTGGATTAAGCGCGGCAATGGACTCAAAATTGGGATCAAAGTTTCCGCCGATATTTGCTTTGGTTTTTGCCTCCGGCGGAAACCGGCAGAAAGCAGAGACACCCACCAGATCCTTGCCCAGGCCCAGGGCAAAAATGATCTCTGTTGCCGAAGGACAGGAAGATATAATTCTTTTTTCAGGCTGACCAGCCGCGGACTGCAGAAATATGAAAAAGCAAACCGCTGTGGTCAGAAGAGAGAGAATAACCCTTTTTTTGTTGAATTTTTGCATTTTAAAGCTTCCTTACGGTTGCTGGTTTACAGTTGTCGGTTCTGTTTTCTTTTTGACAAACTACTCTATGCCAAATTATAGTGGTCATAAAAATTTCCAAAAGGAGATATAATGGAAGATTTTCAGCAAATATTACCAGTTACCAGGGTAAAGAAAAATTTCCTCGATATTCTTAAATCCATGGAACAAGATCATGCCACCATCGAGCTACTTCCCTCTGCCTGTCATCCGGTCGCCAGGCTCCTGTTCAGAGGAAACACCCACATGCCTCAGGCCGTCATCGGACGGGAACCTGTAAAGGCAGACGCCGTTTGCAGCAATAGTCAGGGACAGGATGAATAACTTTTTGTTAAATTCGCGCATAAGTTATCCGACAAAAGTTATCAGAAGCGATTTCAGTAGTTTCTTACCGCCACATACATATTTTTCATTCCCCTCTTTATATAGAAAGTAATAAGCTTTTCATCTTTCATCTTTTTGGATATCTCCTTATAATCTTCCCAGTCTTTTACTGGCTCGTCATTGACTTCCAAAATGACATCGCCCTTCCTTAACCTGGATTTTTCAGCCGGGCTGTATTGTTCTATGCCGACAACTACAAGCCCCTCATTTCCTTTCTTTTTGACCTTTATGCCAAGCCAGTGAGCGGAAACAGGCACGCTTGTGGGAGTGACCAGTTCTTTTTCCGGGTATTCTTTTAACTCAGCAAGGAGTGTCTTTTCTTTTCCTTTTCTCAAAACCACGAGTTTGACTTTTTTCCCTATCCTGGCATCAGCCACCATCATCCTGAATTTATTTAACCCGGTTACTTTCTTGCCGTCAAATTCAGTGATGATATCGCCCTTTTTCAGACCTGCTTTTCCCGCAGGCGTATCATCGGTCACCCGCGCGACCAGAACGCCTTTTATGGACTTAAGATTGAGGGCATCGGCCAGGTCTTCGTCAACTTCCTGGGGGACAAAACCCAGATATGCCCGTATGACCCTGCCATGTTCTATCAGGTCATTTGCTATCTTTTTTGTCAGGTTAATGGGAATGGCAAAACCGATGCCGCTGTTAACCCCAAAGGGAGAACGGGACTGCATAGCGGAGTTGACCCCGATTACCTGTCCGTGAATATCAAACAAAGGGCCTCCGCTGTTGCCCATGTTAATAGCGGCATCAGTCTGGATATAGTCCTGAAAAACAGGCGTTTCCGCGTTCGGTCCAAAATTCAAACAAGAACGTCCTTTGGCGCTGACCACGCCGATCGTGACACTGCGATCATTGAAATTAATCAGATGGCGCCGGTCCTTACGACTTAATATACCTGGAAGCGGATTGCCGATAGCAATAGCCCATGATCCCACCCTTACTTTCTCGGAGTTACCCAATGTCGCAATCTTTACTTTATGATCTGTCTCAATGGAAATAACCGCGAGGTCTGATTTTGAATCGCCGCCTGCCACTTCAGCCCTGTATTTGGTTTTGTCCGGCAGCGTGACCTCGATGGTCCTGGCTTTTTCAATAACATGGTTATTTGTAATGATATATATCTTCCTGCCCTGTCTTTTGAAAATAAACCCTGAACCCGCGCCGGGGCCTTTGTATTTTTTCTTCCCGTAGTACCGGGGCATTCTCATTTCAACTTCATAGACGCCGGAGATATACACAACAGAATCCCTGACCGCTTCCACTACTTTTATAAACGGGCTTTCAACACCTTGATTCAAATACAGTCTCTTGCTGTGATTTTTTGAATCAGGGGTGGTTGACGCAAACCCGATTCCGGAAAAAGCGAGGATAACCGCCGCCACAGCGGCGATCAGCGCCGCAAAATGTGTTCTTCGTTTATTTTTCATTTCCATTCTCCTTACCGTTTTTATTTTTTCCCTTTTGACTGCCCTTTTTCAGTTTTCTCATTTGAACTGTCGTCCTGGCCGGTGCCAGAGAGATCTTCGCCGTAACTCTTCCTGTACTGCTCATATATTCTTTCCCCAATCTCTCCGGGACAGCCATCCACCGGGCTTTTATCTTCGGGAGCGTCCTTATTAATGGTCTGTGCGAAAACCATGGCCTCATAAGATTGACCAAAGTCTTTTGACAGATGCTTTGACGCGCACCCCTGGAAAAAAAGGGGAAGCATAAAAACCAGGCTGCATATCAGCACCCCCGCTAAAAATCTGTTATTATTTCCTGACATACCCGTTCTCCTGTAACTAAACGTACTCGTTGTTAAAAGATTCACTGTTCAGGGTTACAAAAACACTTCTTACTTCTACATTCAATATTCTGCGTTCTGCGTTTTTTCCGTTCTCATTTCTCTTCTAACTTCTACATTCAACAT
Organism: Deltaproteobacteria bacterium; assembly: GCA_021163285.1. Taxonomy (GTDB): domain Bacteria; phylum Desulfobacterota; class DSM-4660; order Desulfatiglandales; family Desulfatiglandaceae; genus JAGGXA01. The sequence goes on from JAGGXA010000124.1 coordinate 4,373, forward strand.
TCGATATTCTGCGGTTCCGCGGTTCCCTCTACCCTCCCGCCGGCACAAGCTTTCCAAGCCCCACTTTAATCGGCGGGCATGGCGGGCCGAAATTGGCGCTGTAGTAAAACGGCCCCTCAGGAACATAACGTCCTGAAATATTAATTATTCCTTCCGCTATGACCCGTATCTTATGCATGTAATTGGTCTGGCCGTCGCTCGGCCTGATGCCGAAATATCCCCCGACCCTGAAGGTTACCCCATCGAAACGATGGGCACCGAGGGCGCCCAGGTGATTAAGGTTTGGTATGGGGCCGCCGACATTGCCCGTGGTATAGAAATGAACCATGTCTTCATCATCACCGCCGAGATACAGGCTCCCCGATCCTATTACCGTAGTAAAAGCCAGATCTGACTCCGCGGCAATGGTGAAGTTCACGGCATGCGCGCCGCCCGGGGTCTTGAAGGCAAGAC
>JAGGXA010000192.1 GCA_021163285.1 Deltaproteobacteria bacterium
AATTAATGCGTGTTATACAAGCACAACATTTCTGTAATTCGTTGATATTAAAAGCATAATTTTCTTCTTGAAAATAGTTTATGCAGGTTTTAGGTTACAATTGGCAGAAAAGTGGCAGTGGCATCCTGCCGCTGATTTAAGAGGCTATAGGAGGCTGTCCGGGAATAGCAATTTTTTTCAAAATCAAGGCTTGCCCAAAAAATTACTGCAGACATATAGTTGATATTTCGAGGATAATTTTTTGAGCATAACGCAGAGTTTGGAAAAAAGGGCATTCTCGGACAGCCTCCTATAGGCCTCTTTTACAATTTACAATTTTTAGTTCCAATAAAAGTGTCAACTACTGTTACCTCAAAATGAAGGATGCCAAACTATGTATTACAGCTTCAGGCCATCTTTGCCATATCTAAAAGTACAAAAATCTTGAAATAGCTTATTATTCCTGCAACTTTTGTACTTTTAGATCGAACAAACCTGACCTGAATCTGTGCGCCTGTCCGGGGATATTATTTCGTCCTCGTCCCTAAAATCAGGGTTTAAAGGTTCAGGATTCAGGGTTAAATGGTGATAGCTGAAATATTTAGGGTAATAGCTCATTCCGGTACAGGTACATTATAAATGAAAGATAGTCTCTTGTGCCCGCATTGCGGGAAAACAGTTGAAAAATACCGCAACCCTTTTCCAACAGTTGATATTATTATCGAGCTGGAAAAGCAGGGGATTGTTCTCATAAAACGAAAAAACCCTCCATTTGGATGGGCCATGCCGGGCGGTTTTGTGGATTATGGTGAAAGCCTTGAATCAGCGGCTGTCAGGGAGGCCCTGGAGGAGACCTCATTAGATATAAATCTTAAATATCAGCTTGGGGCCTATTCGGATCCTGAAAGGGATCCCAGGCACCATACTATTTCCGTGGTCTTTGTCGCCGGTGCGGAAGGAGTTCCCAAGGCTGCTGATGATGCCATAGACGTTGGCATTTTTAGCAGAGATTCCATTCCGGACAAACTCGCATTTGATCACGGCAAAATCCTTTACGATTATTTTGAGAAATGTTTTCCAAAAAAACAAAGTTAGTTATCCTCCCGGCATTTGTATTGTTTCTCCTCTTCATTAGCTCTGTCCTGCTTTTGAACGAACTGATCCATAAACCATCGGTGCAGCGCTATTTACTTGAACAGTTGTCCAGGGCCGTGAATTTTGAATTTCATACGCGAAAAATGGAGATTACCCTTTGGGGCGGAATAGGAATTACCCTTCATGATATAGAAGCAAGGTCACTCGTTGGACCGGAAAGGACGCTTTCGGCTCCAAAGGCCCGGATCACCTTTGATGTATCAGAATTGATACAGAAGCGATTTATACCGAAAAAAATATACCTGCTTCGTCCCAGAATGGAATTTGCCTTTAATAAAGATCAGCAGCGGCCCTTTTTAACAGAAAGCAAGGCTCAACTTTTCAAGGAGATAGTTCTGAGTGTACTGTCAGGGCAAGGCATGGTCACAATAGAAATGGGCAGGATATATTTAAAAGACCTTCCGCTTGAAGTGAATCACTTTTATCTGAACGTCTCCCAAAAGATTGGAGCATTCCGCACCCTTAAAATAAGTTCACGGGGAACGGTCTTATTTAAAAAAGAAGAAGCAGGTTTTAGACTTCACGGTACCATTAACCAGGATGCGGTTACGCTGGCAGAGCCAATCCTTGATATAACAATAGATACGGATAATACGCCTTTAACATGGTTTCCATACCCGTCCTTTTTGCCCGTAAAAAAGGGACATGCTTCATGCAATCTTAATCTAAAGGGCCCATTAAGCGGACCAATATCGGCCGAAGGAAAGATCGATTTACATGATATTTCTTTCCTGATGGCGCTCTCTGACAGGATAAAGGAGTTTTCATTCCCACAATTCATGATTAATTTTGAGTCAACTTTTTCAAAAAAAACCTTTGAGTTCCCATATTTACATGTACAAGGCCCTGATTTCTCGCTTTCTTCCAGTTTAAAACTGGACTTTAAAGACAGTTCAAATCCTTACATAGGTCTGGAAGTCAGGAGCGATTATATGTCTCTGTCCACGTTTAAAGGCATTATTCCTTTTCCCCTTATCCCCAGATGGATCAAAAGCGATCTTTTGCCTATACTCTCAGGGGGGTTTGTAAGGCTTGACCTTTTTTCACTGAAGGGAACTTTTGAAGAGTTTAAAAACATGGACCTGCCTGAAAATGAAGGTGCAGTTTTAATGAAGTTGCATTGGAAAGAAGTTGAGGTCTTTAAAGATAAAAGCTCTCTCCCCTTCAGGAAGGTTGCGGGAGAAATGGCCCTTGCCGAAGGGGACCTGCACATAACCGGGGTAAAATTCGATTTCGGAGATTCAATCCTGAAATGCGGCTCCCTTGATATCAGCAATCTTTTTAGAAACGCCCGGTCTACCGAGGTCTCTATAGACGGCTTTTTTAAACTTGAAGACCTTATGAAATATCGAGATAATAGCTTAATCCCCGCGGGATTTCGCTCTTATCTTCAAAAATTTGAATCAGCTTCAGGGAATCTCGATGCTAAAGTCATTGTCCGTTATGAACATGGATGGGACCTGCCTGTGTTCATAAACACCAGGGTCCGGGTTTCCTCTTGCTCTGTTATGTATCAAGGATTATATATGCCATTGACATTGGATGAGGCTGATATCGAGGCTGATAAAGATGGTAAATGGCAACTTCATGGAACAGGCTTATGGGGAAAATCAAGATTTGATGCAACCGTATCAGCCGAAAATGACTTTGAGGAAGGCTCTGCTGATATTACCGGCCAGGCTGATATGAATGACATCCTCGATTATTTCGGACTTATAAACAGGCAGTTTATTAAGTTCAAAAAACCTGTGGTCTGTCATTTCTCTTTACTCCGGAAAAAGGGCCGATTCTCCTGCCGGGGAAAAGCAAATCTCAAGGGGGTGAGTGCGGAAACCCGTTCATTTTCTATTGAACCTCCAGGGGACAAAGACAGTATCCTTATAGACCTGGTTCTTGACAGGCAAGACAGATTATACATCAGGAATATTAAATACTTGACGGCAAATTCATTCCTGAATATATCCGGTTCATGCAATGTAAAAGATTTTGATCTTTTTAACCTTGATGTTTTCAGCCCCGGCATCGCAATGAAGGAATTAGGGATTCTGTCCAGAAAAGAGAACACTCCGGCAAAAGGAATCCTTAGCTGTGACCTGAAAATAGATTTATCCCTTAAAGATCCTTTGAAGACCAATGTGACGGGAGAGATAGAAGGAAAAGATTTCTCGTTTGCCCTTTCCGGGATATCCGCTCCGTTCAGAGAATTGAATTTTAAAGCGGAATCGACTCGGAAAAAGGTATCAATAGATTATATAAATATGTATGTGGGAAAAAGTTCCCTCAGCATTTCCGGTGATTTTACCGGCTGGGACGGTCTAAAAGGCGATCTGTCGATTAACTCCCCATACCTGAATATCTCAGACTTTATATGTAAAGAAATGAAATCAATGCCGGCCTTGGAGAATATAGACTGTACCCATTTTATAAAGAGATCGGATGTTCATTTGAATCTTAATGTTGATAAGGGGATATGGAAAAAGATTGAATATGGACCTTTAACAGCGGATTTCCTTTTCAAATCAGGCGATTTTTACCTCAATCAGTCAGATGTAAAAATGGAGCATGGGAATTTGTTCTTGAAAGGTCACTTGAAAAACGGAAAAGAACAGGAAGCCTTTTTTTTCAGCCATGTCAAATTGATCAGACAGCCAGCAAAGGAACTGTTTGAAAGCCTTGATATAAACGAGGTCTTTGTTGAGGGGAATCTGTCATTAGATGCCATACTTTCCGGCAAAGGCCAAAAGATGGAAAATCTTCTTTCAGGTCTGACGGGAAGCGCCAATATATTTATAGAAAAGGGAACGATACACAAGTCTTCCATCATTTTCAGTATCCTGGATTATTTCAGCATCCGGAACATTTATACAAAACGACCAAAAGATCTTTCAAAAAAGGGGTTTTATTTTGAAAACATTGGCGGTCAGATCACTATAATAAATGGGGTAGCAAGTTCGGAAAATCTAATCATGAGGAGCCCGGTTTTTAATGCAGTGGCCAGAGGGAACGTAGACATTCCAAAGAACTGGACGATCGATTTGTACCTCGGCGCACAACCCTTAGGCACCATTGATTCTCTGCTCAGTAAAATACCTGTAATAGGCTATATCCTGACAGGCAAGGAAAAATCTCTCGTTATCTATTATTTTAAGGTTGAAGGCACGCTTTCCGATCCAAAGGTTAAATATGTCCCTTTAAAACACCTAGGAAACATGGCAGGTTTTTTCAAACGTTTGTTTTTTGCTCCAGGGGGTCTTATAGGTGAATTATATAATATCAGCAAAGGCCTGATTGTGAATCAGTAATCCTTCACACAATTTTTCGAGCTGTGTTCTCAGGAATACTTTATCGTTAAAGGCGGCTGTCCGAAAATGCCCTTTTTTCCAAACTCCGGCTGGAGAATGAAAAACCTTTATGGAATATTACCATGATCATTTACGAAGGCATTTATAAGTGGAATGGGAAAAAGAAAGACGAGCTCCAGCC
>JAGGXA010000254.1 GCA_021163285.1 Deltaproteobacteria bacterium
GACTTGAAGTATCGTAGTACGTCTGCGCCCTTGCCGCCTTGCACCTGCCTGCAGCAGGCAGGTCTTCGGCAAACTCGACGCTTGCAGGATTTAGGTTGCACCCATTACCATATAGGTCTGCATTAAAAAACTACCACTTGACCACCAAATCGGCCTGCAACAGATCCTGCTCCCTGTCAGTATTATCATTAAGAGGTTCCACGTTAAAATAATAATCAACCCCAAGGGTGACATATTTGGCCAATCCAAACACCAATTCGATTTCATTGCCTTTTGCGTCTGTGGCCCCGCCATAGAAATCGCTGTCAGGTAAAAAATCGGGCCAGGCATCTCTTTCAATGTCCCTGTAGTTATATTTAACCTGCCATTGCCCGAATTTTTTGACCTTCTTGTGTCCAAACTTCAAACCTGCAAGATATCCTGTCTCATCTTCATCTGCGTCAGATGATACATATTGGCCAAAAAGGGCTATACACGGAACCGGTCCTCCAAGATTAATCCCATATTCCGCATCAAACGCGATGGAATCATAATCCTGGGTTAAATTTCCTGAACTATCCACAGAGTTAGTTCCCGACCCATGCTCGCTGAAATCATTTCCTCTGACGGATCCGAAATAATAGTATGTGGCTGCAACCTTAAAATACATATTGTCCATGAATTCAAGTTTTGTCCCGCCTTGAAATGCCAGCATATATGGATCATCTCTGTCGGCCTTATATTCATCCAGTATAAAATATGCAGGTGTAAAGAATATCTCGGCCGGACCAGTTTTAAAATTTAACTTGGCTGCTATTCCATCGGTTCTGATATCACCATCCCAGAGGAGATCTTTTGTTTTCCAGAGGGGATTTTTAAATTTGCCTCCAAAAAGAGCCACACTTTTGAAAGGGCTGTATTTCAGATAGGCATAATCTAAACGAACATCAGGACTTTCGAATGTATCATCCAGGGTCTCATTTGTGGAACGTGGGTCATCACCGCCTGTTGCCAGACCAAAGCCCGCCTCCCAGTGCTCAGTCACATCAACTACCGCGCCAAGCCTGGCTCTTACCCTCCACCTGTCCCTGGAAGGAGCTCCGTCATCATCCTTGTCCTCATTCTGATAGCGAAATCTCAGGTCACCTTTCAAATTGATCTTCTCTACCCACTTTGGAATTTCCACCATGCTGTTTTTTGTTTCTTCCTGAGCAGCCTCTTTTGCGATTTCTTTCACAACAGCCTTTTCTCGTTCCTTTTCGTTTTGCGTTTTCAGCAATAGTTGAGTTGCTTCCTGTCCGGAGAGTATCCCCTTTTCAACAAGTTTATTGATCAGAACATCAACTTCACCGGCCCAGGTAAGGCCGCTCATGAATATCATCAGTAAAATGCCTATGATTGGTATAGTGAATATATTTTTTTTCATAACCTGTTCGGACTCCCTAATTTAAAAGTTATCTTTACTATCATTCCTCCAAACTTTCTTTTCCTCCTTTAATCCAGTTCTCACCACCTTTCCAGGAGATAATTATTTGTAATTGAAAGGCACTATCACTTTGCTTTGTTAAGAGAAGATACTGAAATTGTTAGATTTCGGTTAGAGCTGAATTTAATAGACGGACGGGAGCCCATATCTAAAATCATAGCTGCTGCCCGCTATCCGCACGGTTGAAAAAACTTGCCAAAATCAGGAAGGAGTGGTAATTTAAAAATTAGCAACGAGGTTTGAAAGAATCTCTAAATCTGTAGTCTACTTGGGGATGTTATTTCGTCCTCGTCCCTAACGGTGCAGGTCCACAACTTTAACTTTTTCCAGGGAGGATCTATCCATGTCACAAAAAGAGATGAAAGACCGAATTAAAGAGGAGATTAAGAAAGCCAAAGAGGTCAGACAGCTAAGCACTGAAAAGATATGTGAGATAGTAAAGGATGCGGTATCCGATACCCTTGCGGAAACAAAGGGCGGCATTGAGGAGCTTCGTCCGGTTGTTAAAGATGCCCTGACTGCCGGCATGGAAGGACTAAAGCATTCCGGCGCTGACGCAAAAGCAAACATTGATGCAATTGTTGAAGGGGCTATCCTTGGCGCTCGAAGCCGTGGGGACAAGGCAATTCATACAACGAGGGAAGAACTCGGAAAGATCGAAACACAACTTAAAGATGAGAAGGCAATGCTGGCACAAAGTCTGAGAGAAGCCCTGGATGCCGCAAAAGAGACAGGAGCTGCATTTTCAGGTGACCTTGGTGAAAAGGTGGAAGCTGCCGTTGCCGGTATTAAACTTAAGAGCATTGAACTCCTTGGACTGACAGGTGAGACAGTAAAAGAGGCCGTCAAAGGGGCTATCGAGTCCGGCAAAGATGTGAAAGAGACAGTAGCTGAAATCACAAGTGATGCAACTGAAAAGGCATTAAAGGAAGGGCGCTTATACGCAGACAGGATAAAAGATATAGCAGACAAGGTACTCTCCGCTGCCGTGGAGGCCGCTGAAGATTCAGGAAAAAAGGTAAAGGAGGTCTCGCAAGGTGCATTTGAAGGAATACAAAAAGGGATCGCGACCGCATTGGAAACCATCGGAGACAAAACAAAGTCATTTGTAACCGAAGACCTTGCTCAAACAAAAAAGGACATCGAGGCAATCGAAGAGCTCTTTATGGAAACTACCCGAAAAATTGCAAAACGTTATAGTGAAGAGACAAAAAATACATTGAATGATCTGGCTAATCGGGCCCGGACGGGCACCTCCGAGTTAAAAGAAAAGGCCAAAAGCGCTACGTCTTACATAGCTGACCGTATGAAGGGAACAGGCATGGATGTTGCTAAAACAGGCGCAAAAGTAGCCGGCAAGGCAGCCCATTTTGTAACTGAAGAGGTCAGGGAACTGGGAAAATTATCCTTAGATGTTGCAAAAGGCGGCCTTTCAGGTTTATTTAAAGGCGCCAGAGATGCACTTAAAAAAGACAAATAATAATAACCGTTCACGGAACGTCGAAATCAGGATTAAGGGCGAATACAAGATTCGCCCCTACGTCACGAATATGCCGTCATTATGATCCATGGTAACCGTTCAGGGTTAAGAACAAAGAAGGCATTGAAGGCCCGAAGTTCTTGTTACAAATGCTTGTTTTCCCAGGCAATAGCCTAAATTCCATTTTAGATGTACCAAAGATCAGACTTTTCCTGTAAATACGCATTTGAAATGCAGTCCAGGGATAAGAATGAAACCTCTGAACCCATGAACGGTTACAATAATTTCAACCCTGAATGGAGAAAACAGGTTTCAGGGTTTTCGTTCAGGCACTATTTATGCTCACTGATTTACCGAACATTATTTTTTCTTTCTCTTTTTTTTCCATAGCCGGCTGGGGGTTAGAGGTCTCTTATCGTTCCATCAGGGACAGGCGCTTTGTTAATCCCGGACTCTTAAAGGGGCCGTATCTGATCCTGTATGGGACTGCCGCCCTGACACTTTCTCTGTGCATATTCATTATTCATGATTATAATCTGTTATTAAAGGCTTTGTTTTACTGTATTGCGACAACAGGCCTTGAGTTCATTTCCGGTTTTAACGCACAATATTTTTTCAATAAAAAGTTGTGGGATTATTCTGATCAGAGATTTCAGTACAAGGGTCATATTTGCCTTAAATTTTCTATCTACTGGACAATTTTGTCCCTTGCCTTTGAATATATACTTTTGCCTCCATATTTGAGGCTGACTAACATGCTCTCTATCGAAACAAAAGGGCTTTTTGGGGGAATAATACTGCTCATCATTATAATTGACTTTTTCATTTTTTCCTTGAAAAAAACGTTGTCAAAAAGGAGCAAATCAGGTAATGAGATCGGAATTTATTAGTATGGCGGCGCCATTGCTTGAAAACCCGATGGTATCGAGACTCTCTATGTGCACACATCATCGAAACAAAAACCGCCTTACACATGTGAAGGAGGTCGCATGGTTCAGTTTTTTACTCGGTAAAAAGTTTTCCCTCGACACCACAGCCATAGTCAGAGGCAGCCTGCTGCATGATCTTTTCTATTACGATTGGCTGCGTGAAGGACCGAGGCTTCACGGTTTCAGACATCCTGACATATCTCTCAAAAATGCAAGGAAGGTGACGGAGTTAACACCTGTTGAGGTGGATATCATAAAAAAACATATGTGGCCATTGACCATAATTCCACCACGTTATCCTGAATCCTTTGTCGTCTGTCTTGTTGATACCTATTGCTCTGCAAGAGATTATCTGGACATCAAATAACCAAGGGCTCGCGCAAAAACTGAAGCGCAACGCCGGGATTGGAGTTTTTACGAAGCTGTTAATCCCGACCTCTGAGCCTTGGGGTGCAATAAAAAAAGATAACCGTTCACAGGTTTAAAGATACTTCAAGTCCTTGCCAACACCACAGATTCGGTAAAATCGGCGCTCCTTAAGGGTAAACTATTTTCAAAAATCACAACCTTTATGGC
>JAGGXA010000235.1 GCA_021163285.1 Deltaproteobacteria bacterium
GATTAATGCGTGTTATACAAGCACAACATTTTTGTAATTCGTTGATATTAAAAGCATAATTTTCTTCTTGAAAATAGTTTATGCAGGTTTTAGGTGTAAAGTAAAAATGAAGTATGCCCGATTTTAGCTTTATTCACCAATTATCATGAGCAATAACCATACCACTTTTTACATAATAAGCAATTCACAACACATTCGCTTTACCCAAAGTCGTTTCAGCCCCTTAATGATAGTTTGTAGAGATTGCCATGTCGCTTTCAGCTCCTCGCAATGACAGGGTCGGTTGCGAATTCACCTGCCGTCATTGCAAGCGAAGTGAAGCAATCTCAAGTGATTGTGAATTTACCGGGAATTGCTGAAGATAGAAGAAACTTATGGAACCCTCGAAAAACCCGTAGCCGGTTAATAATTTGGTAATAATCGTACTGGTATGATCCTTGCTGTTTTCTTGGATTATCAGAAGAATTTTCAATACCCACGAATCACTGTATCTCGTGCCTGAACGAAAACCATGATTTTTAGTTCAAGCGCTAAATAAGGAGAAATTTCATCAATGCCGACGAGTCCTTTTGCGCACATTTACACATATGTAACATACCTGTTTGGAACTAGACCGCTTTCCGTGCTTGATATTGGTCTTGGTAATGGTAAATTAGGTTTCATCGCGAGAGATTTATTAGATGTGATGTTAGGTGAAAGCTATAAAAGGGAAGACTGGAAAACAAGAATTGATGGAATAGAAATCTTTCCTGACTACATCCAGGACCATCAAAAGGCCATCTATGATAATATATATATCGGGGACGCCTTTGAGGTCATCGATACGTTAGGGAATTATGATATGATCGTCTTGGGTGATGTCCTTGAACACTTTGAAAAAAAACAGGCGTTAAGGTTGTTTGACAAATGTGTTGCACATTCGAATAAACACATCGTTATCTTCATTCCTCTTGGTAATAATTGGAACCAGCCGGAAATATATGGCAAACCCCACGAAAAGCACCTTTCTGCCTGGCAATTTCAGGAACTTGAGCTTTTTTCATGTTCCCATGAAGTCTTTCAATATGCTCCGGGCCCCTATGGCGCTTTCCTGATAAAAAAGAATGATTATATTGATTACAGAATTCGAAAACTCAGGGAACCAATCAAAAAAACAAAGGTTCGCAACTCACCCGGCATTCGGGAACGATATTCCCTGTGCAGGGAAAGCATATCAAAAATAGATCTCGCAAGATATGACCGCTACATTGCAAATGCCGAACATCGCAACTATTTCCTTGATACCAATTTCAAGGAACATTACAGATTAATTGCTTATCTAAGTACTTTTTTTAATAATCTCGAGATATTTGATATTGGGACTAACAAAGGGTATTCTGCTCTGGCGCTCTCTTATAAGCATTCAAACAGAGTAATTTCCTACGATCTCGTTGAATGCAGGGAACTACACAATTCCGAAGAGCTTTCCAGGATTGATTTTTTCCTTGGGGACGTATTAAAAGACAAAAGGCTGCTAAAGTCACCCTTAATTATGCTGGACACAAATCATGACGGGGGTTTTGAGAATATATTCTATCGATTTTTAAAGAAAAATAATTACAAGGGGCTTCTTTTTCTTGATGATATCCATCTAAACAGACCCATGGAAGTTTTTTGGAATTCCATAACGGAACCTAAGGAAGATCTAACGGATTTAGGTCATTGGTCTGGTTCCGGGCTTGTAGATTTTTTAAAGACAGAGGAATAAGGGCATTGGTTCAGTTGAGTAGGTGATTCAATTATATCAATAGGTTACATGGCCTTTTAGAAATAGGGTATAATTAACGCAAGTAATTATTTTAGTAGATATAATTTTGAGGTACATCTCTTTTTTACATATTGAGTGAACCAGTACCGGAATAAGAGCTGCTGGAAAAATAACAATCTTTCGCAACCGTTTAACCGCACAGGTCGGAACTATTCCATGAAGGTCAATTTAATCCTGTCCAAAAAATATGTAGCCCGAACTGTTGTTAGATGATAATTCACGAGATGGGAATACCCGTTTTTATTGATGTCTTCAGCTCTCGCCTTGTTTTCAAGTATGATATCCACATTTTTTCTTAGTTCATTAATATCGGAAAATCTCAGTATATGTCTTCCCTCAATAAAATTATCAGGTATATATAGAGGAAATCTGTAAGAAACGTGCACAGCATTACACGCAGCATTCTCCCAGAACCTGAATGTATCATGACCTGCCCCGGAAAGAGACAATACAATCCGGCATTTTTGAAGGTTCATGTAGTATTCATCTCTGCTAAACCTTCCGTGAGGAGAAGTGTTTGTTTTTGTGGGTACGACGGTGGCCTGGAAAAGGGTGTCAGGATAGAAATTGACTAACGAATCCAATATTCTTTTTCTTTCTCCGTCTAATGTGCTACCTAAAAAACCGATACTGTACTCTTTGTGTTCATTATCGTATGAAGAGATCCAGCGCAGTATTTCTTCAGGCAGGGCCATGGGCAGGGGAATGCTGAAATCGGAACCATCTGTCTCCCGTCTGCAAATTACATATTTACCGGGCGGTATTTTTTGAGGGGAATCTTCCCCATCAATAACAACGAGTCCAGGAGGCCAATCCGACAAATTGTCAAGAAGCAAGGAAAATGCCCTGTAGTCACAGATGATATATTTGAAATATCCAGCCCTTATTTTTTCCCAGATATCTTCTCTGTTTATCTGATCGTTATCATCAGGAAACCATCCGGGACATAGTTGATTATCAGGGCATATACCCAGCCCGAGAACCCCCTCGTAAAGGCAGCTTTTCCTGGGGTATTCCACTACATCAGCGCCCATCAATTTTCTAAGACCATGCAGCAAGAGATCAGGCGCATAATTGGGGTATGGATGTGTAATAAAAAGAATTTTCATATCTGATCGCTTTCAGTCAAGATATATCGTCCTGGCTTTTTGCACTTTAAAATCTACGAGGTAAGCGAGCTTGCGGGACTCCGAGCCTAACCTGAATTCGGGCACCGGTTCTGCTGATTTATTTTTGAGCAAGCCCTAATCTCTAACGGCTAACCGCACAGATCGAAATATATTACACTTTTTGCAAGATGTCCGAATGCTATTTTCCAAACCATTTTTTTAAAAATCGTAATCTGTTTTCCTTAAGGATTTCATCCCTGTATACGTCCCGGCCAAAATAATTGATTTTAACATTTTCTTTTGCCTGAGATATTCCCCAATCATGTTCGAATTCTATTACCGGTGCTGCATAGCAGGCCAAACCAGCCTGTAGAACCTGTAACCCCATATCCCACTCCTCCATAAAACAAGGACTGTACCGGACATCAAACATCAGGTTGTGTTTTATAAATCTCTCCTGGTGGATACAAAAAAAGAAACCGGACACATCATGTGTCTGTACCGGCTTACTAAAATTACCTTTTTCAAAATAACGGATAATCCGGAGATTATCGAAATCGATATGTGTTCCCTGGGGGCCGACAATGACTGCTTTAGGTAAAGTATAAAGATAGTTTTCAAGTTGGTTCACCGCCTCATATTTTACATGAAGATCAGCATTCATTATGAACATAGTCTTTCCCTCAGCCATGTTCATCCCGATATTCCATGATCGGCTTACCCCCGCATTTAGTTTATTATGACAATATTTATCAATCCTTTCGTGTCCTTGCAATGCATCAAACACTTCATGACTATTAAAAATACAAATCACCTCGCCGGGAATATCTTTGAGATCATCAAGCAGAGTCAGGATATTGAAGGGACTATGTGGTGAAAAATCCAAAACAGGGATTATAAAACTTCTCAAATCAGAATCAGTCAGCATTTTTTAAATCATAATATGGGATTAAGGGTTTGCGCAACAATAATTTTACAGAATTGCCGCTCGGATTCAGGTTAGGTTCGACAGATTTTAAAGAGCAAAAGGCACAGTAATAGTGGACTATTTCAAGGTTTTTGCTCTTTAAAATCTGTCGAAAATGACCTGAAGATGAGATGCCAAAATGTTAAATTATTTTTGCGTGAGCCCTAAACAGGGAATTATTTCAACTTTCTTATGCAAACGACCTGCCAACTGGAATGCCGTATTAATATACCGGGAAGTAATCATGGATAAGATCATCAGCCAATACTTTGACGGAATATCGGTAGAAATATGACACATAAAGAGATAAGGAGGGATATTATTCCCAATCTTTTACTATCGTATCAATCACTACTGCAATGACTTGCATAATCCTGTTTCCTCATAGAGCAGATTCCGAACTATTGCAAAAAGAAGGGTAATAGTTCAGCAGGGGCACGAACTTACGGAGACTCAAAAAGATATTCTTGCAATAAATATCGGCATGAGGCTTGCGTAATATATTATATTTGGAATACATAGCGAGTGTGTGGCCGGTTTCAGAATCAACCCTGAATTCTCACATCACCCAGCGTCGAGCAGCATAATAATCAGGCATTAACGTATGGTTGAAAAATTTTATAATAAATTTCCGGGATATAACCCTAATCAAGCATGCTCACTGCATATCTCGGGTGTAATGGCTCACCAAATGGGAAAGCAGGAGATTGCCTGTTCATTAATTTCAAGGGCAATAGCAAGGGATCATGAAATACCGCAATATTATAATGATCTCGCACTTGTTTTATCAGCGCTTGGAAAACCGGAACAAGCAATTCAAAGCATTAAAAAGGCGCTATTGCTTAAGCCTGATTTTGCTGAAGCATTTAATAATCTTGGCAATTTATTTATGGATCAGGAACGGGCGCTTGCTGCAATAAAGAGCTTTCACCATGCATTAAAGATCAAACCTGATTTTGCCGAGGCCCATTTTAATATGGGAAATGCCTTTAATGCCCTTGGCCGGAATGACCTGGCAATTAAACAATACATTCTCTCCATAAAATATATGCCTGATAATTACAAGGCATACAACAATCTTGGGAATATTCTAAGAGAAACAGGCCGTGTTGATGAGGCTGTTCAGTGCTATCAACATGCCATAGGAATCAGACCTGAATCTGCTGTCGGCGCATTAAACAACATGGGTAATTTGCTCAGGAATAATGCAAGGTTTGCTGAAGCCATCCTTTATTTTAAGCGCGCCCTGGCAATCGATCCAAATCTTCCTGAAACTTATAATAATCTGGGCAATGTATTAAAAGATCAAGGCAATCTCAAAGCAGCGGAAGAATGCTACAAAAAAACAATCCGGATTGATAATGGCTTTGCCGAGGCCCATTTTAATCTATCAATTGTCCTTCTGCTCACAGGTAATTTTGAAGAAGGCTGGAAGGAATATGAGTCACGTCTTCAAAGATCCGGCAGACCTATTATTTTCCCGCATAGAAACAGGTCTGCTATCTGGGATGGATCTCCTTTTCCGGATAAGCGGTTACTTGTCTATGATGAACAGGGATTAGGCGATACCCTGCAGTTTATCCGTTATCTTCCCATGGTAAAGGCAATGGGTGGAACTATCATATTTGAAACAAGAGAGACTTTTTATTCTCTTTTGGAAGAGATGCCATACATAGATGAATTATGGAAAAGGATGCCGAACGGAAACCCTGATATCAAATATGATCTTCACGTACCTCTTTTGAGCCTCCCAATGATCTTTGGAACTACATTGCATTCAATACCCGATAAGGTTCCATATCTTAAGGCCGATCCTGTCAAATCGAAACTGTGGGGGCATCGTATAAAGGGGGAAGGATTAAAGATTGGCGTTGTCTGGGCCGGGAGTCCGACAGACACAAAACGCTCATGTAATCTCAACCGTTTTGATAAATTGATTCAGGCCTCAGGTACTTGCTGGTACGGACTGCAAAAAGGATCGGCAGCATCTCAAATGAAAAAATTACCTGAAAACGTAAAATTGATAAACCTGGGGGAAGAATTTAATGATTTTTCCGACACAGCGGCCGTGATTGCCAATCTGGACCTGATTATCTCCATAGATACATCTGTGGCACACCTTGCAGGCGCTATGGGAAAGCCTGTGTGGCTTCTTTTGCCTTTAATATCGGACTGGCGCTGGCTTCTCAATCGAAAGGACAGCCCATGGTATCCAACCATGACCATTTTCCGTCAGCAAGACATTGGGGACTGGGATAGCGTAATCTATAATGTCGGGCTTGCGCTTCACCGTTTTGTGAAAACATATGGTATCAAACCATTGAATGAAGAAAGTAATAAGGTAAGGGCTCACGCAAAAACAACTTGACATTTTGGCATCTCATCTTCAGGTCATTTTCGGCAGATTCTAACCTGAATCCGAGCGACAATTCTGTAAAGTTATCCTTGTGCGAACTCTCAAAAGAGCAGGCAATGAACATTCAGATTGAATTAGAGCAGGCGATCAACTATTGCCACAGCGGTCATATGCAAGAAGCTGAGAAAATATGTAACAGCATTCTCAGTGTTTATCCCGACCAGTCAAGGTGTTTACATATACTCGGGATTATTGCTCATGCAGACAGAGACTATGAAAAGTCGAAATATTTTATCAAGCGAGCCATTCTTATAGATCCTGAAGAACCTGTTTATTATAAAAGCCTGGGTAAAGTATTGATGGATCAGGGCGAACTAAAGAACGCTGTTTTGACTTATCATAAAACCGTCGAGTTAAAACCGGATTGTGCGGAGGCTTATTTTTATCTCGGCAGTATCTATAATGAGTTGAATGAACCCGATACATCCATTGCCTTTTACGAAAAGGTCTTGCAAATAGATCCAGGTTTTTACGAAGCCTGTTATAATATGGGAAATATTTATTATTCGCGAGATGACCCTGAAAAAGCCATCCAGTGTTACCAGAGGGCAATAGATATTAAACCTGACTTTCATGAGGCATTACATAACCTGGGCGTAAGTTATCAGTACCGGGAAAATGCGGACCTGGCAATTGCAGCTTTTAAGAAGACTCTGCAAATCAAACCGGATTATGCTGAAGCATACTACAATATGGGCAATGCCTTACATGCAAAGGGTCTTGATCATGAAGCAATCTTTAGTTATCAGCAGGCCATTGGAATCAAAACCGACTATGTAGCAGCATACCATAACCTCGGTAAGGTCTTTTATGGCCTGGGCATGCAGAATCAATCCATGTCCTGTTATAAAAAGGCTGTCAAGTTAAAACCGGATCATACAGATGTCCTCTATGACATGGGGCTTTTATATTGGGATCAATATCAATTGGATAATATGATTGCCTGTTATGAAAAAGCGCTTATGATCAAACCGGATCTTCCACATCCCTATCTAAACCTTGCAATTGCATATAAACTTCGTGGAGATATGGATAAGGCTGTTTCTTGCTGCCAAAAGGCATTGCGAATACAGCCGGATTTTGCAGAGGCAAAAGCTTATCTTGTGCAGCTCTATCAGCATGCGTGTGAATGGAAAGAAATTGAAAAACTCTCTGTAATACTTGATAAACTCAATGAAAAGGCATTAAAAAACGGTTTAAAGGCGCCGGAATGTCCCATGCTCAGTCTTCGCAGACACGATGATCCCTGTATAAATTACGCTGTCGCAAAATCATGGTGCTGCGATATTTCCAAGTGCGCAGAAAAACAGAAGACAGTTTTTTTATCCGGAAATGAAAGATTGCAAAGATCAAAACTGACGATAGGCTATCTCTCAAGTGACTTTAAAAACCACGCTGTAACTCATTTAAGCCTGGGTTTATATGGATTACACAACAGGGATAAATTCAAAATTCTCTGTTATTCCTGCGGTAAGGACGACGGAAGTTATTACAGGGAAAGGATCAGGGAAAAATGCGATGAATTTATCGATTTAACCGGATTGAGTAATTTAGACGCAGCAAAACGTATTAACAAGGATAAGGTTGATATCCTTGTCGACATGATGGGGCACACAAAAGGGAATCGCCTGGGAATAAGCGCATTGCGGCCTGCCCCTGTCCAGGTCGGTTATCTTGGTTTTCTTGGCACCACCGGCGCCGACTTTATTGACTATATAATTACAGACAAAATCGTGACACCTGTAAATCATTCTCCTTATTATAGTGAATCTTTTGCCTACTTGCCTCACTGTTATCAGATAAACGACTGTAATTTGAAGATTGCGGGAAATAATTTTAAAAAAACCGATCTGGGTTTACCTGATAACAGTTTTGTATTCTGCTCCTTTAATCAGCCTTATAAAATTGATTCTCTTATTTTTACCGGATGGATGAATATCCTTCGACAGGTGCCTGACGGAATCCTGTGGCTGCTGCGTCAAAACAAAACCGCAGAAAATAATTTAAGAAGGGGAGCGGAAGCAAGGGGAATAAGCCCGGAAAGGCTGGTTTTTGCAGGAGCCCTCTCGATAGAGGAACACCTCGCACGGGTAAAGGTTGCAGATTTGGCTTTGGATACCCGAACCTACAATGGAGGCGCTACTACGAGTAACGCTTTGTGGGCAGGTGTGCCTGTAATAACACTTAAAGGCAATCATTTTGTATCGCGCATGTCCTCGAGCAGTCTGACTGCAATCGGTCTGCCTGAACTAATTACGACTAATCTTGAAGAGTATGAATCTCTTGCCGTTAGTCTGGCCCGCAACCAGGACAAACTGAATGCTATCCGCAGGAAACTTGCTGAAAATCGTCTTACTGAACCCCTGTTTGATACGCCACGATTCGTAAAAAATCTGGAAACAGCTTTCAAAAAGATGTGGAACATTTTCGCTGCCGGACAAAGACCTCGTATAATAGAAGTAGTGGAGACCGCATCATGACACTATCTTCAACCGATTGTAATAATGAAATAAGAAAGGCGGAAGAATGCTGTCTTGCCGGCAAATACCGGCAAGCCGTTGATATTTGCAATATTATACTTGGGATTCACCCGGATCACGCGGATTCATTTCATCTTTTAGGTGTTATTGCCTGTAAATCTGGAGATTATAAAAAAGCAGCATTGCTGATACAAAAGGCAATTCAGAATAACCCTGCAAATCCTTTATATTACCGGAGCCTTGGTGATGTACTAAAGAATCAGGGTAAATATAAGGAAGCGATATCTTTCTATAAAAAGACACTTGAATTTATGCCGGATAACTGTGATACGTTGAATAATATGGGTAATGCCTATTATTGTACCGGAAATTTATCAACGGCCATATCCTGTTATAAAAAGGCCCTTTTAATAAATCCGGCCTACGAAAAGGCCTGTAATAACATGGGAAAGACCTTCCAGGATATGGGAGAGATAAATAAAGCTCTTGTCTGTTATAAAAAATCGTTAAGGCTGAATCCGGATTATGCTGAAGCCCATTTCAACCTGTCAGTTGCCCTGTTGCTGTCAGGGGACTATTCACAGGGATGGTGCGAGTATGAATGGCGATTTAAAAGAAGCCGACCCCAAAATATCTACCCACATCGGCTGTTTAAGCCCCGCTGGGATGGATCACCCTTTACCGGAAAAAGGTTATTGGTTCACGCAGAACAGGGTCTGGGGGACACTCTGCAGTTTGTTCGCTATATACCTGTGGTAAAGGCCCTTGGAGGAACAATAATCTTTGAAACCTTAGGGCCTTTAAAGCGCCTTATGAATGGCTTGGCGGGTATTGATGAGCTTATAGAGATATCGCCTGACCAGCCTCCTGCAAAAGATTACGATTACTATATTCCTCTGTTAAGTCTTCCCTGTATTTTTAAAACAACACTTGATAATATTCCTTCCATTATTCCATACATATATGCCGATCAAGTAAAGATCGAATACTGGAAAAATAGAATTCCGGATGGAGACATTAAAGTCGGTCTGGTCTGGGCAGGAAAACCATCCCACGAAAACGACCGGAACAGGTCAATACCACTGGATAGTTTTATACCACTCGCTAATATTCAAAACATCAGACTGTATGGTTTGCAAAAGGGTGGCGCTGCCGTTCATGGAGCGAAATTTCCGGAATGCGCGCTATCAGCCGATTTAGGAGAGGAATTAAATGATTTTTCTGATACTGCAGGTGTAATTGAAAACCTTGATCTGCTTATTTCAGTGGATACTTCCGTTGCCCATCTCGCAGGTGCTATGGGAAAACCTGTCTGGATATTGCTTCCGTATATCCCGGACTGGCGATGGCTGCTTAACAGAGAAGACAGCCCGTGGTACCCCACCGCGCGTTTGTTCAGGCAAAAAAAGGCAGGGGACTGGGATGAAGTGCTCAGGCGTGTGGCAAAGGAACTACAGAACCTTGTTGAAAGGGACAAAAATGCAAGACATACAGCATCTGATATTGAACTATCTGAAACATACTATAATATGGGAAATGCAGCCCATAACCGGAATGAGCTAAAAGAAGCGATTATTAATTTTCAAAAGGCCATAAAGATTAATCCTCTCTTTGTTCAGGTATATTATAACATGGGTAATGTTTTTTATGATATGGGGAATATGGATGAAGCGATTTCCGCCTATGAAAGGGCGCTGGTCTTAATGCCTGATTACGTTGAAGCCCATTTCAACATGGGCAATGCCTTCCTGGAGCAAGGCAATCCGGAAAAGGCGATTTTGTGTTATGGCAGGGCATTGCGATTCAGGCCAGATTTTGCCGATGCTCACTATAACATGGGAAATGCATACTTGTATAACTCTAATCCGGACCAGGCAATTTCATCTTATCAAAAGGCAATAGACTTAAGACCGGAATTTGCAGAGGCCTGCAATAATGCAGGCACATCGTTTCAGAAAAAAGGAGATATTGATAAAGCGATTGCTTATTACCAAAAAGCCATTAAAATAGATCCTGATCACGCTCAGGCATATTATAATCTGGGAAAACTCTTTCATGACCGGCATATCTTTGGTAATGCCATATCCTGTTATAAAAAGGCACTGGAAAAAAGGCCTGAATATGCAGAGGCCGCCAATAATATGGGCAGAGCGCTCCGTGCCACAGGTGACCTTACAGGCGCGCTTTCATGTTATTATAATGTTTTCTTGCATCACCCTGAATCTGCGGACGCACATTTCAACCTTTCCCTTATCCATCTTTTGCAAGGGAACTTCGTAGAAGGCTGGAAGGAATATGAATGGCGTTTTAAGAGAGAGGAATGGAAAAACACATATCCATGCAGGTTTAAAAAGCCGCGGTGGAACGGTTTATCTTTTAAAGGTAAAAGGCTTTTCGTTCACTCTGAACAGGGTATGGGTGATATTTTACAGTTTGTTCGCTATCTTCCAATGGTTAAGGCAAAAGGCGGGACTGTAATTTTTGAAACGCTAAAACCGCTCCTGAATATTTTTCGAAAAGTTGAAGGCATTGATGAACTGGTTGAATTCAGGTCTGATGCCGGGCGGACTGAAGAATTTGACTTTCACATATCTCTTATGAGCCTGCCATTGATATTTAAGACTTCCCTGAAGACGATTCCCGCCAGGGTTCCGTACCTTTACTCCGATCCCGTCAATACAGATTACTGGAATAAACGTCTTACCGGAAATGGTTTCAAGAAGGGAATCGGTTTCAAAACAGGAATTGTCTGGGCAGGCACGCCAACCGACCCAAACAGGTCATGCCCGCTGGCCCGGCTCATGCCTGTTGCAACAATTCCGGAAGTCAATCTTTATGGACTTCAAAAGGGGATACCTGCGGTTCAGGCGGAGGTCGAAGGGTTGCCGGAGGGTATGAAAATGACAAGTTTAGGAGAAGAATTTAAGGATTTTTCAGATACGGCAGCAGTAATTGAAAATATGGATCTTGTGATTTCCATTGATACTTCTGTAGCCCACCTTGCAGGAGCAATGGGCAAACCCGTATGGGTAATGCTGCCGTTTGTTTCTGATTGGCGCTGGCTCCTGAACAGGAACGACAGCCCATGGTACCCGACTATGAGGCTGTTTCGGCAGAAAAGCCCGGGAGATTGGGATACTGTGTGCAGGGAAATAGCATCCGAACTGCAGGTTTTGGTTAAAGGATATAGAGCACCGAAAACACAACAAGGAATAATCGGCAGCCGTTCAGAGGTTCAATCGTTCGACCTGTGCCATTGAAAAACCATTCAAAAACAATCACGAAAACACGAAAGGACGAAAACACGAAAAAAGGCATAAAAATCAATTTAACATCCTTCGGGCAAATTTTTAAAAATTCTGAAATGGATTCCAGCGCTTTTTATTGCATGAATACTGAACAATCAGGGAATGAAAGCATCAGGTTGAACAACAAAGACCATGCATCAAAGGCTTTTCCAAGGTAATTTGCAATATCAAGTCAATGGTATCTTTATCGTATTTTCGTGATAATCTTCTTTTTCATGCGTTAGGGACAAGGACGAAATAACTTCCCCAAGCAGGTGCACGGATTCAGGTCAGGTTTGTTCGATCTGAAAGTACCTGACGTATAACCGCACAGGTCGCGATCATTTATAGCTCAAGGATAAATGGTGATAGCTCATGGATTCCCGCGTATATCTTTATTGCCATTATTATTTCCAACCTCAACATCCAGCAGTAATCCGGCATATTCAGCTTTTTGTGCTGAAAACAACCTTTTTCCAAGATCGTAGAAAGCGAATGAAAGGCCCGGTCCTACAGGTGTTTGTTCCAGTTTTTTTAAACCTGCCAGTCCTTTTTCCTTCTTTTTATCACAAAAGTATGCTGCTGACAGCATAAACTGTGCCGGCATATACTCAGGAGATCTTTCAATCAGGTCTTCCAGTACCGGAATCGCCCGTTGTGCATTTCCAAGAAGTAACTCGCTTATTGCATAATTAAAGTGTGCTTCCCTTGTATGAGGGGCCATCTCAATTGCCTTTTTTGCACATTCAAGCGCATCATTATATCTGCCGAGATGCCAGTGAGCAGTGCCCATGTTAATAAAGGCCTCCGGAAAATCCGGCTTAACGGAAATCAGCCTTTTCCACAGTTCAATTGACTCGTCCCACTTTTCAAGGGTTCCGGCCTGAACAGCCAATTCACGAATAGCATGAAGATTGTTCTCCGTTTCATTAACTTTTTTCAGCCCCATCTGATAATAGGCTTCACTCTTTTCCGCCTTTTTTTTCTTTAAAAGCGGTCCATAGTGGTGAACCGGAATGTTGCATTTGAGTATTCTGAATCCGGCAGCCTTTAGAGATGGATCCACCCGCTCATGAATAGCATATTGAAACAGGATTTGATCCGACTTCTGAAAAAGCCTTACCTTTTCACTCGGAAACCATCCTGCCCCGGCCTCCTCTTTTGCATAACATCCATCATTCGCATGCCATCCAACGGTATTGGTGAGTAAAGTATAATTTCTGGTTATAATTGAATATGCAACAGGTTCTGATGAATCCTTTATAATCAATTCCTTGAAGGCATTATAATCTTTATGTGAAACCACCTCATCCGCATCCAGTACAAATATCCATTTCCCTGATGCCTGAGCAATAGAAAAGTTTCTTGCCGCTGAAAAATCATTTTCCCATACAAAATCAAAAACCCTGGCACCAAACGCCTTCGCAATCTCTTTTGTCCTGTCAATAGAGCCTGTATCCACTACTATTATTTCATCAACGATCTGTTTTGCGCTCAAAAGGCACCTTGTCAGATGTCTTTCCTCATTTTTAACGATCATGCACAAAGAAACACTATTAATCTTTCCAGGCGCTTTACCTGTTTCCCCTTTTTTACAGGATTTATTAAGCCTGTCTGCTGCAACCGAATCTATAATACTTTTATCAATACTTCGCCTGGAGTCTTTTTGACCTGTTAGTCAATATGTCATGTTCCCTGCTCTGTTTTCCCGGATACCAAAAGAAGAGTCGTATCGAGTTTCATTTCCGGCTTTTGCATAATCTTTAAGTTTTTCCAGGCTTTGAAATGCATCTGAATTCCATGGTTCGATTTCCAGGACACGGTTGTAAAACACCTTTGCGTCATCAAACTTCTTTAATGAAACACAGATATGGCCGGTAATCAGCAGAGTCTCAATATCTCCCGGGTTTCTTTCAAGGATCCTGACATAGATCTCAAGAGCTTCCTTTATAAGGCCTGATTCCACATAATAAAAATCCGCAAGGTTTTTTTGAAACGTGATATTCTCCGGCATAAGCCCTGCAGCCTTCTTATAATGCGTCAAGGCTTTATTTTTGTTCCCTTCTTTATAATATAACACCCCAAGATCATTATGGGCTAATGCGTAGTCGGAATCAGCCTCCAATAATCTTTCAAGCGCATTAATTGCATCTTTATGATTATTGCCGTTTAGTAAGGGCTCTATCTCTTTGTACATTTCGTCAGGTGATTTCACAACGGAAACAGCTTGCTCATAGTTTTCCAGTTTTTCCAGATATTCGCGTGCATCCTGATTCCATGGCTCGATTTCCAGGACACGGTTGTAAAATACCTTTGCGTTATTGAACTTCTTTAATGAAACATAGATATGGCCGGCGATCAGTAAAGTGCCGATATCCTCCGGATTTGATTTCAAAATCTTTAAGTACAGATCAAGGGCCTCCTGGGGACGTCCTAATTCAGAGTAATAAAAATCAGCGAGGTTTTTATTGAAAACAGGGTTTTCCGGCTGCAGTTTCGCTGCCTTTTCATAATGAATTGATGCCTTGTCTTTATTACCCTCGTTATAATACAAAACACCGAGGTCATTATGAGCCTTAGAGAAATCAGGATATGTTTCGAGAAATTTTTCCAGAGCCCATATCCCTGCTTCTTTGTTATTAGCGCTCATTATAGCCTGGATACCTTGATAAATATTGTTTTTTGATTCCATTTTCGTTTCTCCCTGTAATTTATCTTTTGTTTTGACACGCCTGAGGTTCTCGTAGGGTTCGCACAACAATAACTTTACAGAATTGGTGCTCGGATTCAGGTTAGGTTCGGTAGATTTTGAAGAGCAAAAGGCGCAGTGACAGTAGACTGTTTCAAGTTTTTTGCTCTTTAATATCCGCCAAAAATGACCTGAAGATGAAATGCCAAAATGTTAAGTTGTTTTTGTGCGAGGGCTTACCATACCGGTTTCCATGCCGGAGAATGGAAACCAGACGATAAGCAACATCTGCAAAGCTTAAATCAGGTTTGAAGGATGCCCGAATTTCTGATTTTAACTTTCCGTGAACGGTTACAAAACAGTTTATCTTATACAAAAGATTTGGCATTGGAAACATTTGTGAAGCTTTAACTTTAACTTAAAAACAGCAATAAATGTGCCAGTCTTGAAATCCCTTTTTTTTATTGTTATTTAAAAGAGATACGTACTGTATAATGAAATGTTGGCGCTGACTTAGTCAATTTACTGACGTTTATGGCCCGTCCTGACTGTTAATACCCTGAAAGGGCCATATATACCAGTCCAGCAACGCCCCGGGGTTTTGATATTCCACAACCAGTCAGCACTGAAAGGGGGTAATATTTATTTTTATGTATCGCCTTCCAGGGCAGACTGAGGAAGGATAGCCATATTAATTTGTGTAACTTGTTTGTATTGCACCCAACCGGAATCTGTGGATGGTCAGGAAAAAATGAAATGGAAAACTTCTTGATCAAACACCGGGTTTAGTTGTAGTAAATGAGTTGTTTACCAAGTGTAAAGTAAAAATCAAAAAATCATATAACAAGGCAATTCAAGGAACAAGCGGGCAGCGCTGTTTTTTCGTTGTGCAGCCAATTATCCAGAGTCTGCGAAATTGGTTGCTGCAAATCCCGCTTGCCCCTGATTGCGTTCGTTATAACGCTCAACCAACCACCGTGCCAAACCCAAAAGGATAAGAAACTGAATGGCAGAAAAAGAAGCAAAAGCTCGGATCAAAATCAATAAGTTGCTCGAGGAAGCGGGATGGCGATTCTTTGATGATGAAAACGGCCCGGCCAATATCCAGCTTGAACCAAATATCAAAATCAATGAAAAAGAGATTGATGCCTTTGGTGAAGATTTTGAATCCTCAAAAAACGGTTTTGTTGACTTTCTGCTATTGGATGAAAAAGGATTTCCCCTTGTTGTCCTTGAAGCCAAAAAAGAAGAAAAAAATCCTCTTGATGGTAA
>JAGGXA010000159.1 GCA_021163285.1 Deltaproteobacteria bacterium
GCAATTTTTTTCAAAATCAAGGCTTGCTCAAAAAATTACCGCAGACATATAGTTGATATTTCGAGGATAATTTTTTGAGCATAACGCAGAGTTTGGGAAAAAGGGCATTCTCGGACAGCCTCCTAACAACCTTTAACAGCTTGACCGGAAAAAGAAAGCCTGATTGCATCTGCAGCTTCGGTTTGAAAAGGTGTAACCATTCACGGAACGTTGAAATTAGAAATTCGGGCATCTTTCAAACCTGATTTACGCTTTGTGGATGTTGCTTTTCGTCTGGTTTCCATTCTTCAGAGTAGAAACCCGAATGGTATACATTCCCTATCTGGAGCGTGAGAACGGGAAACGTTCAAACTGTAAACTGTTTTTTGAACTTATTTAAGAATGCCCGGAAATCCATAAGTTATTACCATGAATATTGAGCTATTAAGCTTCAACCTTCAACCCTCTGCCTTTTATCTCCAGCCTTCTACCTTTAAACTCGTGAATGGTTGCAAAAAGGTACAACAATATTCATCTGTTAAATGCGAAGCCTGTCTATGCTGTAATTCATCCAAACATAATATCGCCGAAAGAGAAAAAGCGAAAGGTAACCCTGAACGCGGAACCTGTGAACAGTTACGGTTTATCTTTATATTTCGCATGATTGGATGTAAGTTGTCATCTTGCATTATATATTTTCACCTGAATATTGCAAGCATCAAGTTCAGTGTAATTAAAGTGATTAGGGACGAGGACGAAATAACTTCCTCGGGTAAGCTGCGATGCATAGTTGGGGAAGTTAATTTGTCCTCGTTTTTTAATAATGTTTTCGTTCAGGCGCTAATTATTCTCAAGTAATATCAGATGGGCTGCACCACCAATTAAGAAAATGTTTCCGAAGGCATGAACGGTTCCTGTTTTCTTTCCTGAGCGATTGAACACACTGCCATTGGTTTTAACCGATCCCAAGACTGAGCCCAAATGATTAAATACTTTCCCATCAGAACCAACTTTTCCAACAACCTTTCCTTCGGCATTTAATACATTCCCGGCGGTATCAACTGTCCCCACAACCTTACCGTTAATATTGCATATCTTCCCGCTTGTATCAACTGATCCGACCGCCCAACCGTTAGAGCTGAATATATTTAATTTTAAGGCATTTTTTTTTACAGGCCTGTTGTCAAGAGCATATGCAAATCTATGAAAGCTTGAGATTGCATAAAAAGCAGAAATAAAACAAAACGTCATTACCATGAAAGATAATATATTATTCCTGCATTTAATCCCGCCCATATTATTTTCTCCCCAAATATAGAGATTATACTTTCAATAAATAATGTAATTAGGAGGCTGTCCGGGAATAGCAATTTTTTTCAGAATCAAGGCTTGCTCAAAAAATTACCGCAGACATATAGTTGATATTTCGAGGATAATTTTTTAAGCATAACGCAGAGTTTGGGAAAAAGGGCATTCTCGGACAGCCTCCTATCCTAAATTACTTAGTGATTATGCAAATGTAGTATTGTCTGTCCATTTTCACCTTCAAAGAGATTGTTTTGCTCCGTTCGTAATGACAGAGGACATTTTGAGCGCCTTAAACGGTTACGGAGATATTAATCTCAACGGTTGAATACAAAACCAGTGAACGTTTACATTGAATTTAACGAAATATTGGCATTTTTAATTAAAGGCCAAAAGTAGTTTACCATTTTTAATGTAAAATTGCATTCTCGTTCCCATGCTCCAGCGTGGGAATCAGGCAAGAACCAGCATCTAAAAAGTGTAAACTGAATTTGAAGGATGCCAAAATATTGTTTAAAAAAACACCCAATTTTAAAGATATGAGGTCTTGGTTGCCACCATAAAGCGGGACACTTTCCGCTTTATGGTGGATTCGTTTCGCTTAATCCGCCCTGCAAAGTTACGTTGGTAACCGACACAGGGTGTGGATTAAGGAGCGTAAACGACGAATCCACCAAAGCAACTGTCCCGCCTTACGTTGGCAGCCTGAGGTCTTTAAGGGGCAATTTCAATTTAACTCTTTATTTTAACAAAAAATTATATCACCTTTATTCTTTGAAAAAAAGAACTAAATTTGGTAGATAATCCGCAATGAAGACAGAAAATTTAAATACTGCAATTTATTTCTGAAAAGAAAAAGGATATTATGATTGAACAGGAAAGCGAGGTTATATTTAACAAAAAGGTCGCTGATGGAACTTTTTTGATGGGACTGAGATCATATGAAATTTCATCAGGCGCAAAACCGGGGCAGTTTGTGATGCTCAGGGTAAGGCAAAGTTTTGACCCTCTTTTGAGACGTCCCTTTTCAATCTGCGGGACACGTGAAGATGATATTTTCCTTATCCTGTATCGTCTGGTCGGCAGGGGCACCACGATCTTGTCACATGTTGGAGAAGGCACAAAATTATCGGTTACAGGTCCTCTTGGGAAGGGCTTTGATATTCCGAAGCCGGGACGGAAATCCCTTCTGATCGCAGGAGGCATTGGAATTGCTCCGCTTATTTTTCTTGCACGAAAAATTAAGATGATTGATTTAATATTTATGGCTGGGTATGGTTCTCTAAAGGAGGTTATTGACTTGGAATCAGCCGGTTTGAAAGTCCCTGATATCCGGATTGCAACCGATGACGGCACCCTCGGCCATAAAGGTCTTGTTACCGACCTCCTTGAATCTTATATGACCATGTCCGGTAATGAGATGTTCAAAGTTTTTTCATGCGGACCGCTCCACATGTTAAAACGGATTGCAGCCATAACTATAAACTCCGGCGCCGAGTGCCAGGTCTCTCTTGAGGCATCCATGGCATGTGGTTTGGGCGCTTGTCAGAGTTGTGCTGTAAAATCATCATCCGATCAAGGAATGGTGTATTACCATGTGTGCAGGGACGGCCCTGTATTCCCGGCTAAATCGATAGACTGGAAAAGCATATGACATCTATAAATTCAGATCTTAGTGTTAAAATAGGCACTCTCGAATTAAAAAATCCCGTTCTTACTGCGTCAGGGACTTTTGGATATGGCAGCGAATTTTCTTCGCTAATAGATATTAACAAGTTAGGAGGTATTGTGGTAAAAGGGATTTCCTTGAGGCCCCGGGCCGGGAATCCGCCTCCCAGGATTGTTGAGACCCATTGTGGAATGCTTAATGCCATAGGCCTGGCCAATATTGGGCTTGAGAATTTTTTAAAAGAAAAGCTTCCATGGCTGCAGAGTTTAAGTACTGCTGTAATTGTTAATATCTATGGTCACAGCATAGAGGAATATGCTGCCGTGGCAGCCGGTCTTAAAGGGGTGGAAGGAGTTTCCGCCATTGAAATAAATATCTCATGCCCCAATGTGGAATGCGGAGGCATGGTTTTCGGCACAGACCCCAAGACCTCGGCGAGAGTGACGGAAGCGGTACTTAAAGAAAGCGATAAACCTGTTATTGTCAAATTATCACCTAATGTGACTGATATCAGAGCAATAGCAATATCAGTTGAAAAGGCAGGCGCTTATGCAATATCTCTTATTAATACCCTTACAGGTATGGCAATAGATGTCGAAAAGCGGGTCCCAAAACTGGCCAACATTACTGGAGGCTTGTCAGGTCCTGCCATACGGCCGGTCGCTCTTTATATGGTTTATCAGGTGGTAAAGGCGGTCAAAATTCCTGTTATCGGTATCGGGGGAATCATGAATTACTGGGATGCCCTTGAATTTCTCATAGCGGGAGCCCGCGCCATTCAGGTAGGCACTGCCAATTTCGTAGAGCCTGATGTCAGTCTTGACATAATTGAGGGATTAAAGAGATTTTGTATGGACAGGGAAATTATAAGTATTGATGATATTATCGGCACATTGAATGAAAAAGTTGATCCTGGCGGGCAAGGAACGAGGACAAATTAACTTCCCCAACTAAGCATTACAGCCTGCCTGGAGATGTTATTTCGTCCTCGTCCCCAAGTGCTTTTAAATCCTGAATGTCAGACCTCGGAAAGAATGGTATTTTAAGGCATCCTTCATTTTTACCTTACACTTGGCGGAAAAGTGGCAGCGGCATCCTGCCGCTGATTTAAGCGGCTAGGAGGCTGTCCGGGAATAGCAATTTTTTTCAAAATCAAGGCTTGCTCAAAAAATTACCGCAGGCATATAGTTGATATTTCGAGGATAATTTTTTGAGTATAACGCAGAGTTTGGGAAAAAGGGCATTCTCGGACAGCCTCCTAATAGTCAAGTGCAATCTTCAGGACATCCAGCATTTTGTCGACAAAGTGAAACTGGATATGCTTTTGAATCTTTTTTGGGATTTCTTCCAGGTCCTTTTCATTCCATTTTGGCAGGATTATGGTTTTGATGCCTGCCCGATTGGCGGCGAGAATCTTTTCCTTGACACCGCCGACCGGGAGTACCTGCCCTCTTAAAGTTATTTCCCCCGTCATTGCGAGATCTTGCCTGACCTTTTTTTCGGTTAAGAGCGATACCAGCGCCGTAAGCAAGGTAACTCCGGCTGAAGGCCCGTCCTTGGGGATTGCGCCCGCGGGAACATGTATATGTATATCGAGGTGTTCAAAGCTGTCCTCAGGAATCCCCAGTGTTGAGATATTCGCCTTTACAAAGCTGAGAGCTGCCTGGGCGGACTCTTTCATGACATCTCCAAGTTGACCGGTCAGGATAAGGCCTTTATCTCCTTTCATGGATGTTGCTTCAATAAAAAGCAGGTCTCCCCCTGTCTGGGTCCAGGCGAGTCCCATAACAACGCCAGGTGTGGAAGTCCTGCCTTTTGCCTCTGCAGGGGGTAAGCGTACAGGGCCTAAGTATCTGGATATATCCTTGACACTTATTGCTGCTGATTTTACCTCTCCTTCAACGATCCTGGTTGCAACACCCCGGCAAATGTTTGCGATTTCACGTTCCAGGTTCCTTAGGCCCGCTTCCCTTGTATAACCGGAAATGATCCTCTTTATCGATTCTCTTGTAAATGTTATCTGATTATCCTTCAGCCCATGGGCCTCACGCTGTCGAGATATGAGGTACCTGTTTGTAATCTTGATTTTTTCATCTTCGGTGTACCCTGAAAATTCCAGCACTTCCATTCTGTCTCTTAGTGCATGCGGCATGGTGTCAAGCATGTTTCCGGTAGTAATGAACATGATATTCGTAAGGTCAAAGGGTATGTCAAGATAGTGGTCTGAAAAAGAATAGTTCTGCTCCGGGTCAAGGATTTCAAGCAGGGCGGAAGATGGATCACCGCGAAAATCGCTGCCCAGCTTGTCTATCTCATCCAGCATAAATACCGGGTTGTTTACCTGAACACGTCTGAGTCCCTGAATAATGCGTCCGGGAAGCGCTCCCACATAAGTTCTCCGGTGCCCCCTTATTTCGGCCTCATCCCTGATGCCACCCAATGAGATTCGGATAAACTTGCGTCCCAGAGCCCTTGCAATTGAGCGGCCCAAAGATGTCTTTCCTGTTCCCGGAGGTCCGATAAAGCAGAGTATAGGCCCTTTGGAATCAGGCTTAAGCTTACGAACAGCAAGATATTCGATGATCCGCTTTTTCGCTTTTACAAGCCCGAAGTGGTCTTCATCCAATATCCTCCTTGCCATTTTAATATCAAGGCTGTCTTCCGTGCGTTCGTTCCAGGGTAGAGACGTGATCCAGTCAAGATAAGTGGTTGCCACCGTGTATTCTGCAGATGCCTGGTGTATACGTGAAAGACGTCTGAGCTCACGTTCCGCCTCTTTGAGAGCTAACTCCGGAAGGTTTTTTTTATCTATTTTTACCCTGTATTCTTCAATTTCCGATAAGTCCTCCTCCTCCTCTCCAAGTTCTTTTTTGATTATTTTCAGTTGCTGACGCAGATAATATTCCTTTTGGGTTTTGTCAATGTCCCCTTTGACATCAGTTTGTATCTTGTTTCGCAGTTCAAGTATCTCAAGCTGTTTATCAACAAGGCGGCTAACCTCTTGCAGACGCTCCTTGACATCAATTATTTCAAGAACTTTTTGATTTTCCTCAACAGTTGAATTAATATGGGAAGAAATAAAATCGGCTAAAATTCCAGGTTCTTTTATCGATTTGGTTATTGCTTCGATCTCTTTCGGCATATTGGGGACAAATTTGATAACTTTTTGAAAAAGACCGATTATGTTATACATAAGAGCTTCGGTTTCCGTGTCTTTTGTCTTCTGGTCTTCAATATGGTTAACAGCGGCCTGCAAGTAGGGGCTGTCTGGGAAAAAAGTTATTATCTCGAACCTGCTCAGACCATGGATGAGTAATTGAATTTTTTTGCCGTCGATTATAGTCTTCTTAAGAATTATCCCGCTCGTTCCAATACGCTTCAGGTTCTGTTGCGGTTTATTGTTTTGTTCTTTCGACTCATCATTAACGACGAATCCAAGGATTTGATTCTCTGAGATTATTTTGTCGCCATACTGTATTAATGTGCTGTTTTTTAAAACAAGGGGCAAGATCATCCTGGGAAAAAGCACAACATCATTTAAGGGAAGGATGGGAAGTGCCGAGGGGATTTCTTCCGTGTTAATTTTAATGGATAATGGGTCTACCTGCATTATTTTCTCCTGGTTTGTTTTTATGTAATCGTTCCCGAAACGTTGAAATCTGAAAATAGAACCTGGGCATTCGACCTTCATGCTTTTGAACCGTTTCAAATAATATAATTGAAAAATATATTATTTGGAAGTAATTTCTTTTAAAATGTATTTTTAAAATAAGCAATGCCTCTTTTGTCCTTACTTAACCCTGAACCCTTACCAGGAAGGTTAATTAAATTTTGGGTCGACGCAGCCAACAAATTAAGATAGAGAATTTATGCCGCTACCTTGTTTATATACTTGGACATAGACCTGATGAATTTGGTCTTGTCCCTGATAGAGAAGGGTTTGTGCCTTTCAAGGTACTGCTCCAGGCCATTCATGAAGAGCCTGATTGGAGTTATGTAAGGAGGTCTAATATCAACGAGGTGCTTCTCGGAAAAGAGAGGCGCCTTTTTGAATCAGATGACAAGAAGATCAGGGCGCTTGAGAGAAAATGGCAGATGGAAACAGATATCCCTTTACAATTTCCGCCCAGGATCTTATTTACTGCTGTCAGGAGAAGGGCGCACCCTGTTGTCATGGAAAAGGGTTTAGCCCCTGCAGGGAGAAAACATGTCATCCTGTCATCTGATAAAGACATGGCTTTCAGGATTGGAAAAAGACGTGATCAACAGCCTGTGATGCTTGAAGTTAAAGCGGCAATGGCGAATGAACAGGGCATGCTTTTTTATAGATTTGGCGATCTCTATTTGAGTTTCGATATTCCTGCCCGGTTTATCTCCGGCCCTCCGGTTTCAAAGGAGTTCACGGAAAGACGAAGGGCTCGGGAAGAAAAAAAGGGAAAAATAAAGCCAAAACAGTCTGATCTTACACCAGGCTCTTTTCCTCTTCATGTTTCAGCGTTCCTTGAATCCCAAAAAAGGGATAATCAAAAAGGGGCTGCGAGAAAAAAGCGTAAGGGATGGAAAGAGCAGGCAAGAAAGATCAGGAGAGGAAAGAAAGGGTGATAGATTATACAGATGAATTTCATGGTTTTTTTTATCCGAAAAATTTGGCGATTTTTGGTGTTTCCTCCGATGAGTCAAATTTAGGGAGAGTTATCGTGCAGAACCTCTTAACTTTCGGGTACAAGGGAGAAATTATACCTGTCGGAACAAAAGAAGGGGTTGTTTCAGGTCAAAGGATCCTCAAATCACTAAATGAGTTTAAATGTCAGATTGATCTTGCAGTCATACTAACTCCTGTAAAAACTATTCCGGGCATACTGAAAGAATGTGGAGAAAACGGGATCAAACGGGTTATCATTGAATCCGGCGGGTTTTCGGAAATGGGTGTTGCCGGCGTGCCTTTTGAAAAGGCATGCCTTGACGTTGCAAAAAAGTTCGGTATTCGCTTTATCGGCCCTAACGGAATAGGTATCACCTGTATGGAAACGGGTCTTGCCCTTCCTTTTGTGCGTATGCGGACAGACCTGTCTCTCGGCCATGTCTCCATATTGGCACAGAGCGGTGGGGTCGGCATGAGTTATCTCGGGTATCTTGCAGACGAAAATTTAGGATTAAATAAATTTGTATCAGTGGGCAACAAACTGAATGTAACAGAGAATGATCTTCTGCCCTACCTGATTGATGACAGAGGCACTGAAATTATTCTTTTATATTTAGAAGGATTTTCAGATGCCCGGAAATTTGTAGAAGTAGCATCACGCTCTAATAAACCGTTAATTGTGCATAAATCAAACCGGTTCAGGGAGAGCGCCCGAATCGCCAGTTCACATACGGCAGCTCTTTTTTCCGATGACCATCTCGTGGATCACGCCTTGAGACAGGCAGGCTGCATTCGTGTTAACACCAGAGACGAAGCAATGAATTGTGCCAAAATTTTTACCTTACCTCTTTTAAAAGGCAGAAAAATTGCCGTTGTGTCCCGTTCCGGGGGAAACGCAGTCATTGCAGCGGATGCCTGCAGTAGATACAGGTTTGTTCTTCCCCCTTTTCCTCAGGATTTTATTGACAAAGTGGAGCGCCGGTTCAGAGCAAGTGTAATAAAACTGCAAAACCCTCTGGACCTTGGAGACCTCTATGATTTTCCCTTTTACTCTGAAATCATTGAAGACCTCATAAAACGGGATAATCTGGATGGAATTCTTTTTATCCATGGTTATCGTCGGGATTTTGAGGGAATAGAGGCCCGCGCGCTTATCAAAAAAATAGAAACACTTGTGGAACAATATCAAAAGCCGGTAGCGTGTGTAGTGATTACAGAGGCCGTTGAATTGGATTACCTGAAGAGACATTCCGGTATTCCCATATTCTCTTCAGCTGAAAAGGCTATGAGCGCCCTTAATGTTTCAAGAAACTGGGCGTCCTTAAAAAGGGGACGCCATTGATTGAAGGTTTTGTAACCGTTCACGCCCTCGTTCCGGCGCCCTGCGCTGGAACGTATTTTGAGACACTCTGTGTCAGCCTGCGCTGAGAACAAAGGGCATCCGGGTATATATAGTATATTGCCACGCCGGAGCGCTGACAGGAGGAAGACCCTGAGAAATAAAAAGAAGCAGGGGCAGGCCTCTGTGGTTGCCCATTAGGAAAATATTACCGATTGAAGTTGGTTCATCGCCTGTTTGTGAGCTGTTTCAAGATGTTTGTACTTTTATATCGGGCAAAGATGGCCTGAAGCTGTGATGCATAGTTGGGGAAGTTAATTTGTCCTCGTTCCTTACTGTGTTTTTTTTGAAAGGAGGGTCGCATGCAAGGAAGTTTTTTAACGGCTGATCAGTATAATGATCTTAGTAAAAAAATATCCTCGGAATATCAACTATATGCCTGCGGTAATTTTTTGAGCAAGCCTTGATTTTGGAAAAAATTGCTATTCCCGGACAGCATCCTGATACCCATTTATAAATGGCTATTTCGGAATCTCGTGGGTTCGCTTACCTGCCCGATATCTGCGTTGCGCTAAAATTTTAATCCCCGAAATACTCAATGTATTCCTGTGGTTAAAATTTTAAAGCGCCTTGATCTCGAACAAACTATCCTATTTATGGTTGGACACTACCTATAATTTTACAGGAGTTATCATGAAATATTATATGATTACCGTTCCAGAACAAAAAGTTGCCCTCATAAGTTCCCTTTTTCTTATGTCGGTACTGACGTGAAATTTTTCCCGGCATCATCCGGTACCCGGGAAGAACTGCTTGATGTAAAGATATTCGCCCACAGGGGACTGCATACTGAGCATCCCGAAAATTCAGTGTCCTCGCTTCTGTCAGCGATAAAGGCGGGAATCCATGGCGCTGAAGTTGATTTGTGCACAACCAGGGATGGACACATTGTGCTCATGCATGATGCCGTCCTGGACAGAACCAGCACGGGAGAAGGCCTGATCCGTGAAAAAACCTGGGAAGAAATCAGGTCAGTGAAGTTGAAGGATACCGCGGGTAAGCCGACACAATTGGGTGTTCCGGATTTTAATCAGGTTCTTGACCTGGTCAAGGAGTATCCGGATTTTGAACTGGCCCTGGACCCTAAGGACGTGGATGCCGTTAAGGCGGCAAAAATGGTTTTGGACCGCGGAATGGAGAACCAGGTTCAATTTTTTGTGGCTGATCCAATGAATATTGAACTGGCTAAATCAATTAAGGATGTTCATCCGAATCTGAGAATTACCGTTAATATGCTCACATGGTGGAAAATTGAAGATGTGCCTTGTTTTGCCGCCAAGGCCCTTGATGTCGACGCCCTTTTTGCCAGTGAATGGTTTTTCCCAAAATATGGTTTTGAAGAATTGAATAAAGCACAGGTGCCTGTGATTGTATATTTATGGGGAAAGCATGACCTGAAGCAGCGATTTGAACGTGCTGTGGAATTGGGCGCTGATGCTGTCAGTAGTGACGATCCTGTGGTTTTGCTTCCTTTTGTGGTTCCATTGGATTATCGGCGCTTAAGTAAATGCCAACCATTCACGGCTTGAAATTTGAAATTGGAAACGAGAAATTCGGCAGTGACGAAACGAGTTTGCGAACCGGGTGTTTACAAACCGGAAAAGAGGTTTTCAGATATGGTCCGGTACCAGCATTTCCGCTGAATTTACAACCCTTTGAGATTGTTTCGCTTTGCTTGCAATGATGATGTGCGAATCCTGTCCGGCCCTGTCATTGTGAGGAGCTGAAGGCGATGTGGCAATCTATATGGTCCTTTTTGCCGGGAATTGTTCGTCCGGCACAACTTTGATAAGGGGAATAATTAGAAGAAAAGTATTATTTGAGTCAAATGCGACGGAAATACAAAGCAATAGTTGAAAAAGCAGGCCCAAAATTGAATATGTTCATCAACATTTAAAAAGTATGAAGGCCGAATTTCCAATTTCTATTTTCTGATTTCAACGTTCCGTGAACGGTTAAGAATCTTATTCATCGTAATACTTCCGGTTTTTGCAGGGCGACTTTATTAGGAAGAATGGAAAAATGACTAAATATTTGAAGATCGGCTTGGTTCATCTTGATGTTAAATACAAAGATCCTCGGACAAACCGGGCATTATTGATCAAATTCAGCGAACATGCCGCGGTTCAGGGTGCAAAAATTGTCGTAAACACGGAAATGGCTGTCTCTGGTTATTCTTTTGCCAACCGCCGGGATGTATTACCGTTTGCGGAAAACGCCTCCGGTCCGACAGTTTCGGCCTTGGCTGAAGTCTCGCGAAAGCATGGAGTCTACATAGCTGCAGGCCTTCCTGAAAGGGATGAACTCACCGGGATCATGTATAACAGCGCGTTTGTTATCGGGCCTGACGGGGCGGTTGTGTGTAGATATCGCAAGATCAACGCTGAGGCGCGTTGGGCCTGTCCGGGTTCGGGAAAGCAGAACGCGGTGTTCGATACCCCCTGGGGCAGGGTAGGGGTGTTGATTTGCTCTGACTCTTACTATGGATTGATCCCGCGCACCCTTGCCCTCAAGGGGGCGGACATGGTGATTATACCTGCTAATTGGCCATCTTCGGGCTTAGATCCAATTGAAATGTGGCGGGCAAGGGCTTTGGAAAACGGTTTTGTGGTAGCGGCCTGCAATCGAACCGGGCAGGATCGCATGATGGATTGCTCTGAGGCCAGGTCTTGCGTTATCTCCCAAACAGGGGAGGTCCTCATTTCAGAATCCAGTCCGGATTCCAGGGTTTTCTTCTCGGATATTCCTTTGGATGGGGATGGATGCCTCAACAAATCCCTCAGGGAAAACATTATGCAGCAACGCAAACCCGGTTATTACGGAGATATCTATCTTGACCTCCGGATGATCCGGGACATGTCAACCTGGTATGAACTGCCCGAGCCCGGCCAGGTCAGGGTTTCCTGTATTATGAATACCAAAAAGAATTACAATATTCAGTCTGCTGTGGAAAAGGCTGTTAAGCAAAATAAGGGAGATATCCCCCATCTTATTTTACTGCCAAAAAATTTTACTGCAAAAATCCCCGAAGTGGTGATGCAGCTAATGTCCCAAAAATGGAATGTAGGTGTAGCGGCCGTAATCCAGAAACCTGACCGTGCGGCAAAAGCTTTTTTCGCAGGTCCGAAAGGGTCGTTTCACATGTCTCCTTTTTCCGGAAAGGCACAAAAAGGTTCGGAAACTTTACAGGCGCTCACCTTCGGACATGCAAAGGCGGCGTTTGTGGAAAAGGATACCTTAACGCACCCCGAGACCTCTGTCGCCCTGGCCAAGCAAGGCTGTGACCTGATTCTGATTTCAGAGGACAAACTCAGTGATGATGATTGCCTGCTCATGGGCAGCCGAACCCTGGATCACATCGCCATTGCTGCCAGCTCTCAAAACCATGCAGGATTTATCATTCCCCCTGAAGGGCATGGGGCCTGGAAAGACAGCCTGGCAGATGAGGACGGTATATGCGGAGTTATCCTGAACACCGGACCATTGCGTGCAAAGCTCTTTCAGGAAAGAATAAATTATCCTCTTCTTTTGCAGCAGCCAACGCTGGCGAACTCCTCTTGGTACTCGGCAGAAAATAACGTAACCGTTCGGGGTTAGAGCTCAGTTAAGGAACGAGGACATATTTATTGTCCGTTCCGGGTGTCAGATCTTTGTAAAAGCCGTCAAAAAAAGAAATGTCAGCCCGGTAAGTTACGGGAGTATTCCCAAAAAGCAATCAACATTATTGACCGTTTAATGGACTATAAAACTCGAAGTTTCAGTCAAATTAACAGGTTGGGCTTAAAAGCAGATAGATTTCCACTATTGTGGAATATGCTCCTGATGGTATATCAACCCGATTATTTTTTTTGCAGAAATAACATCTGTCATGCTGTAACCCATTGAAATTATGGCTATCAACGTAAGGCGGGACAGTTGCTTTGGCGGATTTGTCGCTTACGCTCCTTAATCCACCCTGCAAAGTTACGTTGGTAAGCAGACGCAGGGTGAATTAATCGAAGCGAATCCGCCAAAAAGCGGGAAGTGTCCAGCTTTAAGCTGGCAGCCGAAATTATCAAAACGGATACCTCCCCAAAATCCGATATAATCAGCAAATTTTATACCACTATGATGATGATTATTGTTATACCTAAAACCTGCATAAACTATTTTCAAGAAGAATATTATGCTTTTAATATCAACGAATTACA
>JAGGXA010000165.1 GCA_021163285.1 Deltaproteobacteria bacterium
AAAAGCCTAACTTCCTTTTTGAAAATAGTTTATGCAGGATTTAGGTATTATTTATTATCCAAAAAAACATTATAAATTAAATTTTTTTAATCTTAAAAGGTAATAATTTAAAAGTCAATTCAGAATTGAAATCAGGACCTGATTCAACTAAAATCAAATTATATATTTATATATCCAGACCTCGGAAAAAATGGCATTTTAATCGTAATTTTTTGGACACTCTTATTTTAAACAGGTGATAAACCAATTTCAATCGGTAATTTTTTTCCTGATTATAACGGATTCAGGGAGGCATCCCTTTTGATAATTTCGGTTACCAGCTTAAAGCGGGATACTTCCCGCTTTTTGGTGGATTCGCCTCGCTTAATCCACCCTGCGTCGGCTTATCAACGTAACTTTGCAGGGTGGATTAAGGAGCGTAAGCGACGAATCCACCAAAGCAACTGTCCCGCCTTACGTTGATAGCCGTAATTTCAACGGGTTACAGCATGACACATGTTATTTCTACAAAGAAAATAATCGGGTTGATATACCATCAGGAGCATATTCCACGATCTGACACCCGGAACGGACAATAAATATGTTCTCCCATGATGCCGGGTGACCCGGAACCCGACCGCATCACCGCAGGCCTTGATGAACTCCTTCAATTCTTTTCGAGCTGTACGATTAGCGATTAATATTGATATACTTGATGTAACTTATAATGGTTAAATCCTAAGGGCTCGCGCAACATTTCGGCATCTCATCTCCTAGGAGGCTGTCCGAGAATAGCAATTTTTTTCAAAATCAAGGCTTGCTCAAAAAATTACCGCAGACATATAATTGATATTTCGA
Source organism: Deltaproteobacteria bacterium (assembly GCA_021163285.1). Lineage (GTDB taxonomy): Bacteria > Desulfobacterota > DSM-4660 > Desulfatiglandales > Desulfatiglandaceae > JAGGXA01. The sequence goes on from JAGGXA010000165.1 coordinate 838, forward strand.
GGATAATTTTTTGAGCATAACGCAGAGTTTGGGAAAAAGGGCATTCTCGGACAGCCTCCTATGCGCTTAATCGGCATTCTGAATGCAGTCCGGGGATAAGCATGGAACCTTTGAACCCTTGGACCCATGAACCGTTACACTCCCCACCTTGATCCTCGATACCTGTGTCCGATTACGAAAAAACTTGCAATATATACCGCTTAAGTAGATAATAAATTATTTTATAGAAGTGAATAATAAAATTGCCATAATGTTTGGAGATAACTTTCATGAAATATGTTAAAAACCTTCTTTTACCTGTTTTTGTTATTATAACAATAGGTTTTTTCTCTTCGCCTGTATCAGGAGAAATATGCAACAGGGTCGTTGCCCTCGTAAATGATGATATCATTACCCTCTATGAGTTGAATCAGAGAATCAATAGACTGACAGGTTTTAAGCCTGTAAGCCTGAAAATGCAGGATCAAAATAATTTCATTCAAACCCGCAGAAAGATACTTGATCTCCTGATTGATGAAAAACTTACCAAAGATAAGATTCAAGAGCTGGGTATTACTGTAACTCCCAAAGAAGTTGATAATGCAATTGAAATGGTCAAGAAAAATAACTCTCTGACCCATGAAGATCTTGTTGCCGCTCTTAAAAAGCAGGGGATTGATTACGAATCATACAGGAGGAATCTGAAGACAGAGCTGGAACGAATGAGATTGATTAATTTTGAGGTCAAATCTAATATTATAATCAGAGAAGAGGAAATAATTGCATATTATAATGCGCATAAAAATAAATTCAATACAGAAGAACAGGTACGTCTTGCTATTATTTTCCTGAAGCAAAACCTGCCATCTGATCAAGAAAAAAAACCGCTGATTGATAAAGCAAAGGAGATTATAAACAGGATCAATAATGGAGAAGATTTTGGCGAACTGGCAAAAAAAATCTCTCAGGGACCAGGGGCTTTAGATGGGGGTGATCTAGGTTTTTTTAAGATATCCAGGCTTGATTCCCAGCTCAGGAAAGTGGTCAGTAATCTATCGGAAGGAGAAATAAGTGATCCGATTATCATGCCTTCAGGGATACAGATTGTCAAAGTGGTTGAAAAACAGAAAAAAAAGGCAAAATTAGATGCTGATTCAAGGGATGCTATATATCGCATCCTTTACAAAGAGGAGGTCAATAGAAGATATTCATCCTGGATCAAGGAATTAAAAGAAAAGTCATACACAAAAATTATCTTTTGAGCTCACACCAAAATAAACAGTTAGGGCTCGCGCAAAAATAAGGAACGGGAGATAAATAAGTTGAACAAAAATTGACAGGTTTATTTGTTATATTCAAGGCGCGAAGAGCGAGCGTAACGGGTTATGTGATCGACGAGCAACAAGGAAGACGGCAAAAAAACATTAATTTGTTCAAGTTATTTATTGTGCGTTCCTAACTTAACATTTTGGCATCTCATCTTCAGGTCATTTTCGGCAGATTTTTGTGCTCTCAGATCGGGCAAAGACGGCCTGAAGCTGTGATGCATAGTTGGGGAAGTTAATTTGTCCTCGTTCCTTAGTGATAATAGCGCGTGGTTTGCGCGTACGCGGGAGTCCGGCAGACTGATAATTATAACACTCCCAAAGAATTGGTTGTCCTTTTTTGATCCCGAAAAATTCCCACTTTACCACGCACCGGTGTGGTAATCCATACCCGGATACCCTACGTTCTCAGTGCAGGCCAACGCAGATCGTTTTAAAATACGTTCCGGCGCAGAGCATTGGAACGGGGGTGAAATAACTTTCCCAATCATGTATCACGGTTCCGTTCTGATGGCTGAGTATCTATTATTTGTGCAACATTTTGACCTGAGCAGTTAGCCATTAGCGTTTAGCTGTTAGGGACGAGGACGAAATAACATCCCCGGGCAGGTGCACAGATTCAGGTTGGGTTTGTTCGATCTAAAAGCACAAAAGTTGCGGGAATAGCGAGCTATTTCAAGGTTTTTGTACTTTCAGATCGGACAAAGATGCCTTGAAGCTGAGATGCATAGTTGGGGAGTTAATTTGTCCTTGTTCATTAGCATTGAAAAAGGGGGGATGAGAGATTTTAGAGAACTTAATCAACAGGTCAATGAGGCAAAAAGGTTATTGAACAGTTCTATCCAAAAGCTGACCGCGCAGGTCGCAACATTTTGATATTCCATCGATAATAAAGCTTGCAGCTATCAGGATGGAGGAGGAGAAATTACGGTTACAGTGGAAAATGTTTTTGATATTTTTGAAGAGAGAGGTTTTATCGAACAGGTGACTGACAGGAAGTTTGTGCGAAATCTTTTGAATTCTCCTGTGACATGTTATATTGGTTTCGATCCAACCGGTAAGAGTTTTCATGCAGGAACCCTCTTGCCAATCATGTCATTAGTTCATATGCAGGCCGCAGGTCACAAAGTAATTGCTGTAATCGGCGGAGGAACAGGCCTTGTTGGAGACCCGAGCGGAAAAAGTGAATTACGTCCTGTTATGACACTTGAACAGATAAATGAAAACGTTCAGGCGCTGAAAACACAGCTTTCCAGCTTTATTGATTTCAATAATGATAAAGCGCTTATGTTAAATAATGCCGACTGGCTGACAGATATCCCTTATATTGATTTTCTCCGGGACATCGGCAGGCACTTTAGCGTTAACAGGATGTTGGCAACAGAGAGCTACAGGGCAAGGATGAAGACAGGGCTGAATTTTATAGAGTTTAATTATATGCTCCTTCAGGCCTATGATTTCTGGTATCTATCCAAACATTATGATTGCCGGCTACAGATGGGCGGCAATGACCAGTGGGGTAATATCCTGGCAGGAAGTGACCTCACAAGACGGCTTGAAAGCAAATCCGTACATGGTTTGACCTTCCCGCTTTTGACTACATCTTCAGGGATTAAAATGGGCAAGACCCATAAAGGGGCAATCTGGCTTGATGCTAAACTAACTTCACCTTATGAATACTACCAGTATTGGATAAACCAGGACGACGCGGACATAGGACGCTTTCTTGCGTTATTTACTCTTTTACCCATGGATGAAGTAAGACGACTCTCTGCGTTGAAAGGTTCGGATATCAGGGCGGCAAAAGAGGCTCTGGCATATGAGACGACCAAATTATGTCATGGGCGGAAAGAGGCAGACCTTGCTCTTGAGGGAGCAAGGCGGCTATTTTCCAAAGAACAGCGTTTCGGAGACAATGCCGATAATATACCTACTTGTACAATCAACAGGGAAGATCTTGAAAAAGGAATACCGGCCTTTATTCTTTTTGAGAAATCCGGCCTCTGCAAGACCAGGGGAGAGGCGCGCAGGCTTATTTCTCAGGGCGGAGGGTATATAAACGACAACAGGATCCGGACCTTTGATCAGTTAATCAATTCAGATAAGCGGTTTAGCGATCCTATACTGCTAAGGGCAGGCAAGAAAAGATACAAAAAAATTATCCTTGAATAAATGAATCGGAAAAATAATTCGTAACCGTTTACGGGTTCAGAGGTTCAAGGTTGGATTTTTGTTTCCGGACCGCATTTATAATACGTATTTCTGAAAAGAGGGTTATCTAAGGGGTGATCTAATCCAAAATTTTGGGCATCCTTCATTTTTACTTTACATTTGGCAGAAAAGTGTCAGCGGCATCCTGCCGTTGATTTAAGAGGTTATAGGCCTCTTCTGCAATTTACAATTTTTAGTTCCAATAAAAGTGTCAACTACTTTTACCTCAAAATGGAGAATGCCCAAAATTTGGAGCCAAACGGGCAAATACATGGGAAATAAGCATTTATGACGAAGACTTCGGGTTTTCAATGCCTTCTTTGTTCTTAACCCTGAATGGTTGAACGCTGAATCCGTGGACGGTCAGGGGCGAGGACGAAATAATATCCCCAAGCAGGCCTGCTCTTTACCCATAAATATTTTATAGCTGTAAAAACAGCAAGTTACAAGGTTGACAGTCTGAATGCATAAAAATCGTAATTGCAATAAAAACAATAACTTATAAGAACTTAGTTTCAGTGGTTTCGACTTATGTGTAAAGGGCAGAGGCAGGTGCACAGATTTTGGTCAGGTTTGTTCGATCTAAAAGTACAACAGTTGCAGGAATAGTGATCTATTTCAAGATCTTTGTGCTTTTAGATCGGGCAAAGATGGCCTGAAGCCGTGATGCATAGTTGGGGAAGTTAATTTGTCTTCGTTCCTTACAAAGCAGTTTTAGCGATTTTCATGAGGTTGTAAATATTGAGCGATAATAAGGAATTAAAAGGTAAGCAATCAAAGAAGCTTAATAAATTAATACCTGCCAATAGGGAAGTTCCCAAAAACAGGTCATTGGTCACTTATGATCCACTTCAATTATACCTTCTGGAGACTAAAAAATATAACCTGTTGACAAGAAAAGAGGAAACGGAGCTGGCTATCAGGGTTCAAGAAAAAAAAGATAAAAATGCCGCTTACAAACTGATTACATCCAACCTGAGATTGGTTGTCAAGATCGCAATGGATTTTCACAGGTACTGGACAAGTAATTTGTTAGACCTGATCCAGGAAGGAAACCTGGGTCTTTTGCAGGCAGTAAATAAGTTTGATCCTTATCGGGGCATAAAGTTTTCGTATTATGCATCTTTCTGGATTAAGGCCTTTATGCTGAAATTTATTATGGATAACTGGAAGCTGGTAAAGATCGGAACTACCCAGACCCAGCGTAAATTATTTTTTAATCTGGCCAAAGAGAGAGATAAACTGATTGCCCAGGGATTCACCCCCGACCTAAAGCTCCTCGCTGAGCATCTCAATGTGAAAGAAAAGGAAGTGGTTGAAATGAGCCAGCGCATGGGAGGTTGGGAAGTCTCTCTCAGTTCACCTGTAGGTGATGATTCAAGAGAAGATTTTGGCAATTTTCTGGAAGATCCGGGCACATCGGCTGATGAACAGGTGTATAATCATGAAAACTGGAAGATCTTTTCGGAAAAAATTAAGGGCTTTCGTAAAACACTATCCGGAAAAGAGGCTGATATATTTGATAACCGGATAATGTCTGAAAAACCCCTGACACTCCAGGAGCTGGGAAACAAATATCATATCTCACGTGAAAGGATTCGTCAGATTCAGGAAAAAATTATTACAAAAAGCAAGAAATGGCTCAAAAAAGAGATCCCGAATTTTGAAGAAGAATTTTCAGATTTTGGAAAATGATCTTCCTGAAACCTGGGAGGCCGTAGGAGGATAACGTAACCGTGAACGGGTGAACCCGGAACCTGTGAATGGCTATAGAATGACCTGAATTAAGTAGCGCCCATCCATAAATGGCTATTTTGCTGATATATGCGTTGCGCTAAAATTTTAATCCTCGAAATATTCAATGTGTTTTTGTGCTTAAAATTTTAGAGTGCCTTGATCTCGAACAAACTATCCTGTTTATGGATGGACACTAAGTAATCGACAAAATTTTGAGGTCCGAAATAAATATGGATTTAAGGTCTGGAAACTGCGATTGTTACGATACTTATCACAATAACAGGCGTAACTCACAACTTATAATAACCGCACTTTTTATTGCAATTATTCTTTACTCAGGTATCCTCACAGGATGTTCATCGTTCATGCGGAATGGTCAACAATCAGTAATGGTACAGGTTCAGGAGGAAAAAATTGACCATTATGAAGCAAAGGATAATATTCAGGAAGCCTATGAGCAATTTGCATTGGCCTCCGTCGAAATTTCCCGCCGTAATTATAAGAAAGCAATTAATTATCTATCAAAGGCAATTGAAAAAGATCCCGGATCAGCTTACCTCTGTATGAAAATGGCAATGCTTCTGGAAAGGTTAAAAGAATACAGAGCGGCATTATCCTATGCAAACAGGTGCCTAAAGCTTGAGCCTGACAATGTTAATTTCCTGATCATGACAGCTACTCTTTACAGTCTCATAAATGATAATATCCATGCGATTGAAAAATATGACGGGGCGTTAAGTATCGATCCGGAAAATCAACGTATACGACTTCTTTTCATTACAACATTGATAAGGGAAAATAATTTTAACAGGGCGCTTGAACAACTCGAAATCCTTGCTGAACAAAACCCGGAATTAGTTATCACTTATTACTATCAAGGGAGAATTAATCTGGAAATGGGCCGTTACGGTGAAGCAGAAAAGGCATTTAAGAAAGTAATAAAAATGAACAAAGACCTTGAGCCTGCCCTGTTTGATCTGGGGACTCTTTATCAACTGACGGGTAGAAAAATGGATGCGGTTAAGACTTACGAAAAGTTGATTGAATTATATCCGGAAAATTTGCTGGTTATGGAGAGGCTGGTGGGGTTATACTCGAAACTTGGTTTTAACAAAAAGGCTGAAAAACTGCTGCTGGAGATCAAGGGACGTTCCAAACCGGGCGAGCCCGGAAGGCAGACCCTGGGGCTGATATATCTAAAGCAGGGCAAGCTGGATAAATCTATTGAGGAATTGAGATTGATTGTCTCTGCCTGGCCCGATGATGACAAATCCAGGTTCTACCTCGCTACCGCCTATGAAAAGAAAGGAGAAATCGAAAAAGCCCTTGAACATTTCAGACTTATCAGGAAAGAATCAATTTTTTTTATTAATGCCAGGTTGCAGATCGCCTTCCTGGTTAATAGCCGAAAGGAATATGCCGAGGCAATTAAGGTACTTGAAGATACCATTAACCTTAATTCAAAAAAGCCTGAACTTTACCTTATGCTATCCTCCATATTTGAAAACATGAAGAAATATGATAAGGCAATAGAGGTTATCAGGGATGGGCTGAGGCATAATGAGAAAAATGTTGATTTATTATTCCGCCTTGGTGTTCTTTTTGACAAAAGGGGGGAATGGCCTGCATGCCTTGAACAGATGAAGAAAGTGCTGGAAATCAATCCTGACAATCCAGACGCGTTAAACTACATAGGATATAGTTATGCTGAAAAGGGGATCAGGTTGGATGAGGCCCTGGCGTTGATCCGGAAGGCCTTAAAAATCAGCCCGGACAGTGGTTTTATTCTTGATAGCCTTGGTTGGGTTTACTTTCGGATGGGGGTGTATGACAAGGCCTTTGACTACCTTGAAAAGGCGGCAAAACATACTCCTGATGATCCTACCATCACTGAACACCTTGGTGATGCCTCTTTTCAATTAAAAAAATATGAACTTGCTCTCCGCTATTATAAAAAGGCCCTTGCTTTAAACCATCAAGACATTGATGATCAGATAAAAAAGAAAATTGCTGAAGTGGAGAGGCTTTTAAAGCCCGGAAATTGAAAAAATACAAATTCAAGCTTTTCATTATCAATTTTTGTATGGCATTTGGGCCAATATTTTTGCAAAGTTGTGCCCATGTGTCGGTCCAACCCCCTTCAACCCCTTTTGATCATTATGAAATCGATACCCTGATTTCAATGATTAAAGAACAGGATTGCCTGGTTCACACTATCATCCGCACCGGCCGTTTGAGATTTATAATGGATGGGACCAAGTCTGATGCAAATATCGTGATTGCAGGAACAAAAGATCCTTTCAAAATTAATATTGAACTTACACACGCATGGGGACGGCCCCTTTTCCAGATCTTGATAACCGGGACAAAAATCCGGATTCTCTCTTTTACTGAAAAACGATGTTACTATGGATTCCTTGGTTCTCTTGTATCAACCAGGTTTTTTTCCGTTCGCATAGGGGATGAGCAAATATGGTCTTTTGTAAGGGGGTTTCCGGTTATAAGACGGTATGACAGGGCGGTTTCATTTAGGGGTAACAGGATCTCTTTATTAAATAATGAATATGGGATACAGCAGGCTCTTGATTTTCAGCATCCATATAATCTCCCTGCCATGGTTTCCTTTCCTTTAGAAAGAATTGAATTATCCTTTTCCGATTACAACAACGACAATCATATCCGTTATGCACGAAAAACAAGATTAAATGATTATAAAAATAAAACTACGCTCGTTCTTCGGATAAAACAGTCGATATTTAATAAAGATATTCCGGAATCAATATTTGAGCTGAATATCCCTGAAAATTTTGAAATGCTCCCACTTAAGCAATTCGGAAATAAGTAACCGTTCACACCCTCGTTCCAATGCTTTGCGTTGGAACGTAGAACCCCTGCATATGTGTTACTACGCAGGGGCGTGGTAGTAACGAGGGAAAAAACAATCATGTTAACCTTCTTTATCCTGTCAAAGAAATAGCTGAATTATTTCGATCTGTGCAGTTAGCCATTAGCGTTTAGCCGTTAGTATTGAGGGGGGGGGATGAGAGATTTTAGAGAACTTAATCAACAGGTCAATGAGGTAAAGAGGATGTCGAACAGTTTTATCCAAAAGCTAACCGCTAATGGCTAAACCCTAACCGCACAGGTCGAACTATTTTCTGTTTTCCAATGTCAACGTTTCATGAACGTTTATTTAAATGAAAATCAGATGAAAAAGAATTTCAGAGAAAAAAACATAATCACACAGTTATTGAAAAAAGGGGTTTGTATACCTTGCCCTGAAAGTGTAGAAATCGGCCCTGAGATTGATTCCGAAATGATATCGGGGGAAGGTGTTGTTATCCATGCCGGGTGCAAGATTTATGGCGCAAAAACACTTATTATGTCTAATGTAGTACTCGGATACGAGGCACCTGTTACTATTTATAACTGTCAACTCGGGAGAAACGTCCGACTGAACGGGGGATTCTTTTATGAGTCTTGCTTCCTTGAAAGGGTGCAGATGGGATCAGGCGCCCAGATTAGGGAGGCATGCCTGCTTGAGGAGGGAGCGCGTGGGGGGCACACCGTTGGTTTAAAGCAAACCATCCTGTTTCCCTATGTGACATTAGGGAGTCTTATCAATCTATGCGATTGCCTGATTGCCGGAGGTACGGACGAAAAGAACCATAGCGAGGTGGGCAGTTCCTACATACATTTTAATTATACGCCAAACCAGGACAAGGCTACAGCATCACTGGCCGGGAATGTTCCGGAGGGTGTTATGGTTAACAAGCCGCCAATATTTCTTGGCGGTCAGGGTGGCATAGTAGGGCCTGTCAGAATAGGTTTCGGCACGGTAGTAGCGGCAGGGACGGTAGTTCGGAATGATCTGCTTAAAGAAAATATAATTCATCTGGATCATACATATCGCACAAGAAGCATCAATTTTTTCCCTGGGCTTTATAACAATATTAAGAGGATTATAACCCTGAATACCATTTATGTTGCAAATATCATTGCGCTCAGGAGGTGGTATAAAGATGTCCGATTAAGGTTTGTGAATAACAACCCAATGGAAATTACACTACTTGAAGGCGCTCTGGATAAGCTTGAAAAGGCAATATCCGAAAGGATAAAAAGACTGGGAGAAGTAGCGAACCGGATGCCCGAATCGATTGAAATATATACCAGGATTACATCTTCCTGGGCTTCTGAATCGACTCTACGGAAAAAAAAGGCCTTTTATGAAAGGTGGCCGGAAATAAATCAGGTCTTTATAGACAGTCTTGGCTATGAGGGTGACCGGTCTCAAAAAGAAGCCTTTTTAAATATTATTGAAAGGGATATCAGCAGGAAAGCCGGTAACTACTTACAGATAATTAAAGGGTTAACGGAAACGGAATCAAGGTCTGGAACTGAATGGCTGCAAGGATTGATAAACAAGATCACTAATCAGGTATGGAAAAAACTGCCCGGTTTTTAAAGGCAAACACATTTTTTGGCATCCTTCATTTTTACTATACCCCAGCGTTGCATAAATTCAAACAATTTTACTACACTTTCTACTCTTTGATCACGCTGCTTTTTGCAACGCATTGAGATAATGCATCAGATCTTGGCGGACTGCGTGATTTGCACTCATTGTCAGGGTTAGTTCGCCCTGAGGTCGGATGAAACGACCAGCT
>JAGGXA010000257.1 GCA_021163285.1 Deltaproteobacteria bacterium
GCGTGTTATACAAGCACAACATTTCTGTAATTCGTTGATATTAACAGCATAATTTTCTTATTGAAAATAGTTTATGCAGGTTTTAGGTTATAGTTAGATTAAGAACCTCATCCATCCTGCTTACCAGACTGAAGGTCAAATGTTTTTTTATCTTTTCAGGTATTTCATCCAGATCGTTCTTGTTACCCTTAGGGAGGATAATATGCCTGATGCCTCTCCTGTTTGCGGCAAGTATCTTATCTTTAATCCCTCCCACCGGAAGCACCGAACCTCTGAGTGTTACTTCACCGGTCATGGCCAGCCTCGGTTTAACCGGTCTATCGGTCAAAAGCGATACCAGCGCCACCAGGAGGGTTACTCCCGCTGAGGGTCCATCCTTTGGTATAGCGCCGGCCGGCACATGAATATGAATATCGTGGTCTTTGTAAAAATCTTCAGGGATATTGAGAGTTTTTGACCTGCTTCTTAAATAACTCAGTGCAGTTCTGGCTGATTCCTTCATTACATCACCGAGTTGCCCGGTCAGGATTAAAGACTGCTGACCGGGCATTATTGTTGCCTCTACAAAAAGTATATCCCCGCCGGAAGGTGTCCATGCCATTCCTGTAGCCACACCGGGAACAGAGGTCCTCTCTTCAATATCAGCAGTAAACCTGGGATTTCCTGAATATTTCCGGATCTCTTTATCCGTAATAATATATTTTTTGTCTTCTCCCTCAGCCACCTTTCTTGCAATCCCCCTGCATATGGCCCCAATCTCTCTTTCCAGGTTTCTAAGTCCGGCCTCACGGGTATATTCCCTGATTATTTTCCTTATGGCCGACATTCTGAATAATACCCTGGTTTTTTTCAATCCATGTTCAGTTATCTGCCTCGGAATAAGAAACTTTTTTGCAATACTGGTTTTTTCATCTTCGGTATATCCGTTCAGTTCAAGTACTTCCATCCTGTCTCTAAGAGCCGGGGGAACGGTATCAAGCTGGTTTGCTGTTGCAATAAATATAATATTTGAGAGATCAAACTCGAGTTCAAGATAGTGGTCTGAAAAAGAAAAATTCTGCTCCGGATCAAGTACTTCAAGGAGCGCAGAAGAGGGATCTCCACGAAAGTCGGCGCCAATCTTGTCTATTTCATCTAACATAAACACAGGGTTGTTGGAACCTGCCTTTTTGATCCCCTGAATTATCCGGCCGGGAAGGGCCCCCACATACGTACGACGGTGTCCCCTGATTTCGGCTTCGTCCCTGACCCCGCCAAGGGAAATACGGATAAATTTTCTCTGCATTGCTGTTGCAATGGCGCGGCCCAAACTGGTCTTTCCTGTTCCTGGAGGACCCACGAGGCACAGGATTGGCCCTTTATGTCCTGGATTCAGCTTACGAACAGCGAGGTATTCCAATATCCTTTTCTTGATCTTTTCCAGGTCGTAATGATGTTTGTTCAATACCTTCTCAGCTTTATTAATATCTATTATGTCGGTTGTGCTCTCATTCCAGGGCAGATCAATTATCCAATCGAGATATGTCCTTATTACATTATGTTCAGGGGAAGCGTTATTGATTGATAAAAGCCTTTCACTCTCTTTAGCAGTAACCTTCCTTACTGCCTCGGGAAGGTCTTTAGCTTTCAATTTTTCTGTTAATTCATCAAGTTCTGACCCTCCTTTTTTGTCCTTGCTCAACTCTTTTTGAATAATCTTGATCTGTTCTCTCAAGTAATATTCACGTTGGGACTTATCCATTCCTTTTTTGACGCGCTCCTGGATATTGCGTCCCATTTTGAGCACTTCCAGTTCTTCATTCATGAAAACAGTCAATTTCTCGAGACGTTCCCTAATATTCAAACACGCCAGCATCTCCTGTTTTTTATTTCGTTCCAGGTTGAGAGTAGCGACGATCATGTCTGTCAGGGCTCCGGGCTTATCAATATTCATTGAAATATGTATCAATTCGTCCGGCAGGTGAGGAGATAAATCTACTATCTGCTTAAAAAGACCCAGCATATTAGTTATCAGGGCATTAATTTTTTTGCCGCTAAAATCAATGTCCTCCAGTTTTTTTATTCTGGCTTTCTTGTAAGGCTCGTTTGAAACGACCTCCAGGATTAAAACTCTTGCGATTCCCTGGACAACAAGGATGGTTTCCTCTTCCCCTTTTGATAATCCAACAACATGTCCGACAGTTCCTATCTTATGAATATCTGCCAGGCCTTTTTTCTTTTTATCGTGGGCTTTTTCCATCACCACGACTATCTTTTTTTCTTTTTTCAGCGTTTCGTCAACAAGCTTCAAAGACCTTTTGTCTCTTATAATTATGGGGATAACCATACCGGGAAAAATAACCGAGTCTCTGACAGGCAGGACAGGTAATATTTCCGGTAACTTGTCATCAATATCGTTCATCTGATTCTCCCTGAATATTATTATATTTTAGAGCCAATTTCAACGTTCCGTGAACGTTTGCCTTTTTTTCAGTCCCTTGCTCTGTGCCATGGCCTTTCCCGGCCAAAATATAAATCACATAAGCGAGAACTCTCATTCAATCTTTCTTCGAGGAGACGACGGCAAGCCTCAAGCTCTTCGCCCCTGGCCGTGGAAGGGACACTGACAGGTTTGGGATAACAGATTACCACACGTGCAAAGGGCTTTGGGATCAGGTAACGATCCCAGCTATTGAGAACCCAACAACGGTCTGCCCCCCAGACGATTGGATTAATCGGAATTCCAAGACTGCGGGCCATAACCACAGCCCCTTTTTTGACCACCCTGGCAGGCCCATGAGGTCCATCAGCGAGTATGCCTGTGCTTTCACCATTCTTTAGCCTCTTTATCATTTCCCTGAACGCCGAGAGACCTCCACGGGTGGATGAACCACGGACCGATTTAAATCCAAGCCATCCTGCCAAACGGGCAGCGTATTCACCATCCCTGCTCCGGCTGATCATAACGGTCAGATTCCGGGCGCCGAATAAATAAAAGAAATAGGACATCCTCTGGTGCCATGTAACATAGATAGACCTTTCAGAGGATTTACAGGGGATATCGTTTTTCCTGTCTTGACCAATAACCTTAATAACACGACAAGTGGACATTAAGAACTTGATAAGCAAGGCTGCCAAAGGTGGCATCAATGTTAACAGAATCGGGTCATACCAGCGTAATATTTTTTTTGATTTCATCCTTTTTAACACTTTTTCAGACTGTTTCAGTCTTTAAAACATACTTACTATATTAAGGCAAGTTATATCAGATAAAGATTTATATTCAGTGCATAAACGCAAAAAATATTGCATTGACTTAGAATATGCACATAATTATTATATCACTACCAAGGTGGAAACATAAAAAAGGGCATTAAATGATGAACCCTTACAAAAAGGGTAAGGGACGAGGATAAATTAACTTCCCCAACTATGCATCACAGCTTCAGGCCATCTTTGCCCGATCTGAAAGTACAAGAATCTTGAAACAGTTCACTATTCCTGCAACTTTTGTGCTTTTAGATCGAACAAACCTGAACTAAATCTGTGTGCCTGCCTGGGGATGTTATTTCGTCCTCGTCCCTAACCGTTCAAGAGTTTAAAGGTAGAAGGTTAATAGCTCAATATTCAGAGTAATAACTTATGGATTCCCGGGCATCTTTACAAAGTAGTTTACAGTTTGAGCGTTTCTCGTTACCACGCTGGAGCGTGGGAACGGGAAAGGAATGAGGTCAAATCACCCTTAAAGCGTACGAATAATCAAAGGAGTAAATAATCAAAGGGCTAACACAGGGTTCGCTTCTGCACTCGTACAAAATCAATATATCATATCAACCTTCCATCTTTGAACCCTGAACCTTTGAAACCGTGAACGGTTACCAAAAAGGATAACAAAATGAACAGACTAACCAACTCAACGGACTGGATATTTCTTCCTGTTTTTATCATTATCAGTGCTCTGTTACCATTCTCCGCAGGGGCCGAACCTGAGGGCAAGCTTATTATTTTTCATGCAGGCAGCCTGACAGTGCCGTTCGCGAGGATGGAGAAGGTCTTTGAAAACAGATACCCAAAAGTAGATGTACTCCTTGAGGGGGGCGGCAGCACAAAGATGACGCGCATGATCTCAGAGCTCCACAAGCCTGCCGACATTATGGCATCTGCTGATTTTACAGTTATAGATAAGACCTTGATCCCTGATTACGCTGCCTGGAATATCCGCTTTGCAACCAATCAGATTGTTCTATGTTATACTGAAGGCAGCAGATATGCATCAGAGATTACTGCAACCAACTGGTATGAGTTACTTGAAAAAAAAGGTGTTATCTGGGGACATTCAGATCCGAATCTTGATCCATGCGGTTACAGGAGTATTATGGTGCTCCAGCTTGCGGAAAAATATTACAACAAGCCGGGACTGCATGACAGGCTTATCGCGAATCGGCCTCAAGAAAACATACGCCCTAAATCGGTGGAGCTTATTGCATTGCTGAAGACAGGCAATATGGATTATGCATGGGAGTACCTTTCCGTGGCCGTACAGCATGGACTTAAATATATAAAACTCCCGGATGAGATAAATCTGGGAAATTATAAAAAAGATAATCTTTACAGACAGGCCTCGGTGAAAGTAACAGGTAAAAAACCTGGAACATGGATAACGATAAAAGGAAAATCATGCACCTATGGCATTACTATTTTAAATAATGCAGTTAACCGGGAAGCCGCAACGGCCTTTTTAAATTATTTGATAGACCCGAATGGAGGTCTCAAGATATTAAAAGAAATGGGGCAATCCCCTTTTATTCCATGCAGGGTGTCAACGCAGGCTATGAAAGATACATTGCCTCCCCCTTTAAACGAAAAAATCGTGATCGGGAACTAATAATTGAAGATGAAAGCCGGAAGGCGTCCTGACCCATTTTTATGGTTGACTGTTTTTTGCAGTCTTAGTGTCGTAATTTTCATCCTTTTTCCCCTGACCGAAATGATTTTCCAGCCTTCCCTGCAAGATCTTAAGGAAACTATCTGTGACAGGGATGTGCTTCGATCAATATGGCTAAGTATCTTTACATCCGGAATAGCGGCCATTATTTCTTTTATATTCGGCACGCCCTTTGCCTATCTCCTTGCCCGAAAGGATTTTTTCGGGAAGAAACTTGTTGAAAGCATAATTGATCTTCCTGTCATGATCCCTCACCCGGTTGTAGGGATTGCGATACTTGGTCTTGCCGGGAAAAATCACTGGCTTGGACATATCATGAGCAACCTGGGAATCCGGATCATGGGGTCTGTAACAGGCATTGTGATAGCGCTTACCTTTGTTGGGATGCCGTTTTATATCAATACGGCAAAGGCCGGCTTTGAAGCCGTTCCTGTGCGCCTGGAAAATGTCGCAAGGAGCCTTGGAGCCTCTTTCACAGGGACATTTTTACGCGTTACACTGCCTCTTGCATGGCGCTCAATGCTGGCAGGGATTATTATGTGCTGCGCAAGGGCCATCAGTGAATTCGGGGCGGTCATTATTGTTGCATACCACCCAATGGTAGCGCCTGTGATGATTTATGAACGTTTTACCGCCTACGGACTGAAATATTCCCAGCCGGTTGCGGTCTGGCTGATAATGGTAAGCCTTATCTTATTTCTTCTTTTGAGGGTCGTCTCCATATCAGGGAAAGAGCAGGCATGATCGAGATCAAGGCCATGCGAATCGAGCTTCCCGGTTTTGCATTAAAAGAGCTTGACCTTTTTATAATGGACGGGGAGTTTTTTATCCTTCTCGGCCCGACAGGTTCCGGGAAAACGCTGCTGCTTGAGGCAATAGCAGGTATCGTTCCGGTCACAAGCGGTCGTATCCTGCTGAAAGGGAGAGATATTACCAACCTCACCCCTGAGCAGCGCAATATAGGAATCATGTACCAGGATTACGCACTCTTTCCCCATCTCACCGTCTTCGAAAATATTATTTTCGGTCTGCGCTATCATAATAAAAGAGAACAGAATGCCTTAAAAAAATGGGTTGAGTGGTTAATAAATCAATTAGAGCTCAGGCCCCTTGCCGGGCGATCCATCAGGTATTTAAGTGGTGGTGAAAAACAGCGGATAGCGCTTGCCCGCGCCCTGGCAGTAAAACCATCCCTGCTTCTTCTTGATGAACCTCTTTCCGCTCTGGATCAAAATTTCCGCGAGGAGATCAGGGAGCTTTTGAAAATACTCCACAAGGAGATGAAAATTACTTTTCTGATGGTTACCCACGATTTTTCAGAAGCCCTTTTTCTTGGAGAAAGGACAGCCATCCTCAACCGCGGCGAAATTGAGCAGATCGGAGCTCTGCCTGAGGTCTTTACCAGGCCTGAGACACCTTTTACTGCAAATTTTGTGGGCATGAAAAATATCTTTCAAGCGACATTTAAAGGTAAAAAAGCCAGGACAAACGGCATGGAGTTAAATCTCGATTCTCCGCCGGGGAAAAACAGGGGTTATATAGCTTTCAGGGCTGAAGATGTTCAAATCAACAAAGAAGATATGACGGGAGATGGAAGAAACGTCTTTCAAGGCAAGATATCGGACATTATTGATCGCGGGCCATACTATGATGTTACTGCAACAAGTGGAAAACTAATGTTTAAGGCAGTGTTAAGCAAATCAGATCTTGCTCAACTGGGACTTCCGGCAAAAAAGGAGGTCAGGATTATAATTCCATCATCTGTGATACATGTATTATAACCCTGAACGGTTGAACCATAAACCTGTGCAGGGTTACCTTATATCCTGATATCAGCATTTTGCCCAATTTCTGCAGCTTGAAGCAATTCCACCATTTGCTGCTCGCTATCCGCAAGGTTTTTCATCATGGATATCTGTGCCTTGTTAATAGTCTGAAGCTTTTTCACAGAGGTTGCTATGGCCATATTTAACATTGGTGTTTAACTGATATTCATCTTTTGCTCTCCCGGATTTTGAGTTTATTAATAACGCTGCTTTTTGTCCAATCGCCGCATCAGGTGAAATTTCGGCCTGAATTGAAGATATTCCTTAGTGTTATATCGGCGCCGCCTTGAATAAACTTAAAATAATAGATAACCGCTCACGGAACGTTGAAATCAGAAAAACGGGCATCCTTTAAACCTGATTTACGCTTTGCAGATGTTACTTTTCGTCTGGTTCCCATTCTCCAGCGTAGAAACCAGTATAGTATGCGTTCCCGCGCTGGAGCGTGGGAACGAAAAAATGCTATATCCGCCCTTAAAATGTGCAAATAATCAAAGGGGTAAACAACCAAAGGGCGAACGCAAGGTTCGCCCCTACGCTTGCACAAAATTAATATATATCACCTAAAACCTGCATAAACTATTTTCAAGAAGAAAATTATGCTTTTAATA